>DATBRZ010000179.1:0-33850 GCA_036560025.1 Gemmatimonadaceae bacterium
TCTGCGCAAGTCCGCGGCCGGATCCTCGACGCCTCTGAGAATGAGCTCGAAGCGCATCCGGACGTGCTCAAGGATTCCTCCGGATACGGGATCGTTCCGTTCCGACACAGTCACGATCTCGTGGACATCATCGCCGGAAGCGAGGGCACGCTTGCGATGATCGTCGGAGTTGAGCTCGATCTCACCGAGGCCGCGGCCGCCACCAGCGGCGTGATGGCCGCGTTCCCCTCGCTCGACGATGCGGTTCAAGCGGCGATACTCGCTCGGGAATCCGGAGCGGCGGCCTGTGAGCTTCTCGATCGGACGTTCATCGAGATGAGCTCAGTCGGTAACGTGCCTTATCGAACGGATGCAGTTCTGCTCGCTGAGGTCGAGGCGGATGGCGAGTCAGATGCCACCGCACTAGCGCGCGACCTGGCGACAGTCTTCGAGAGAGAAGGAGCAGCCGCGGTCTCCATCGCGTTGACAGCGGTCGAGCAAAAGGAGATCTGGGAGCTTCGGCACGCAGCGAGTCCGATCCTGGCCAGACTCGATCCGTATCTCAGGTCGATGCAGTTCATCGAGGACGGGGCTGTACCACCCGAGCACCTGGCGGAGTACGTGCGAGGCGTGCGCGCCGCGCTCGGCGACTGGAAGATGCGCGGCGTCATCTTCGGACATGCCGGTGACGCTCATGTCCACGTCAATCCGTTGGTCGACGTTAGCCGGCCCGACTGGAGAAACAGCGTGCTCGGATTGCTCGACGAGGTCACATCGCTCACGAGCGCTCTTGCTGGAACGATGTCAGGCGAACACGGCGATGGAAGAATTCGAGCGCCGATCCTCTCGGCCACGTGGCCTGAAGAAGCGATCAAGCTGTTTTCCGCCATCAAGCATTGCTTCGATCCCGCGGGAATTTTCAATCCGGGCGCGAAGGTTCCGCTCGGTGAAAAGGTTCTCGGCGATGACAACAAGTACGATCCGGCCGTGGCTCCGCTTCCTCCACGCGTGCGCAGCCTTCTCGATAGAATCTCCGACGAGCGGCTGTACGCAAGCTCTCGGCTGTCGCTCCTCGAAAGTGCCGGCTAGTTTTTCTTGAGCCGCGAGCACGCGGTCCTGCCGATTCAACTTCATCTCCAAAGTGATTTACCTCGAACCCCTCATCACAGTCCTCGCTCGTCCGGTTTTCACCGAGCCGACTCATCTCGCGGTCAACTGGATGGGCGACAGCACCGACGGCGAGCGGCTGGCCGAGTTTGCAGGCCGCCTCTGCTATATGAGCCAGCGAAATCCTGCGAAGCGCTCGACTCGCGAGTACCTCGAGAACATCAAGAAGCAGGGACACGGCAGCGTACTGGAGCACGCGAACTATTCGCTTCTCCTCGAGGGAGTGAGCCGCTCGCTCACGCACGAGCTCGTGCGGCATCGCGCGGGCTTCGCCTACTCGCAGCTCTCGCAGCGGTATGTCGATGAGTCAGAGGCGCACTTCGTGATGCCGCCGGCGATCATCGGGAACGAAGGGCTGGAGAGCGCCTGGCGCTCGCAGATGGATCAGGCTCAGGCGGCCTACGTCCAGCTCGTCGAGAAGCTGATGGAGCGCTACGCCTGGGTCGGCGACAAGATCCATCGGAGGAAAATGGCTCGCGAGGCGGCGCGAGCGGTTCTTCCGAATTCCACCGAGACGAAGATCGTCGTCACGGGGAACGCGCGCGCCTGGCGGACGATGCTCGAGCTGAGAGCGAGCGAGGGCGCTGAGATGGAGATCAGGCGATGTGCCGTCGCGATCGTCCGAGTTCTCCAGGAGGAAGCGCCCGGATTTTTTTCGGACTTCGACATCTATCAGGCGGAAGATCGCTGCGACGCAGCGAGGCTCGGATACCACAAAGTCTGACCAGCGGACCAGCCTCGACCAGAAAAAATTTTCCAGAAAAATTTTTTCGGATCGCGGAATAATTATTGCGCGAGGTTCCGAGCGATTTTATACTCGACCTCAATGAATCGATCCCGCGAATTTCTGTAGGGTCCCGAGTGACGCGAATCGGGTTCGCCTACAACCAGAAGCCGGAGCAAGAAGCTCAGAGCACCGTGGAGGCGACCGCAGTCGCGGGGATCGCGACAGACGGGGAGATTGGACGTCCCGAGATTTCTCCTCCGCCGAGCGACGAGTTCGCCGAGTGGGACAGCCGTGAAACGATCGACGCCGTTGCCGACGCGCTCGAATTTCTCGGCGAAGTGATCCGCCTCGAGGCCGACGACGATTTCCCACAGCGGCTCCGCGAGACGAGACCAGAGATCGTCTTCAACATCGCCGAGGGAAAGAACGGCGTGAATCGCGAGGGCCACGTGCCTGCGATCTGCGAGTTCTACGGAATTCCGTACTCGGGAAGCGATCCTCTCACTCTGTCGCTCTGCCTCGACAAGGCGCGCACGAAGGAAACGCTCTCGCATCATGGCATCCCGACGGCGTCGTTCGCCGTCGTTCGCGATGTCGCGGAGATCCGGCGCGCCTTGAGAGCGCTCGAGATGCCCGTCTTCGTCAAGCCGATCCACGAGGGATCGTCGAAGGGGATCACCGAGCGCAACTTCTGCGCGACCTTCGCGGAGCTGAAGGATCAGTCGATCTATCTGCTCGAGCACTACAAACAGCCGGTGATCGTCGAGGAATTCCTTCCCGGCGCCGAATTCACCTGCGCCGTGCTCGGCAACGGACGCTCGGCACGCGTTCTTCCCATCGTCGGACTGAATTTCGATTCGCTCCCCGAGGGCGCGCTCCCGATCTACGGCTTCGAGGCGAAATGGGTATGGGACAGGCCAGAGCGACCGCTCAAGATGTTCGACTGTCCAGCGAAGATCGATGACGGCCTCCGGAACGCGATCGAGGCAGTGACGCTCGATGCCTATCGCGTTCTCGGATGTCGAGACTGGTCGAGGATCGACGTGAGACTCGATGCCGCGGGCATTCCGAACATCGTCGAAGTGAATCCTCTTCCCGGAATACTTCCTGATCCTGCCGACAACTCGTGCTTCCCGAAGGCGGCGCGCGCGGCAGGGCTGAGCTACGAAGAGCTTATTCAATCCTGCCTGAGGCTGGCGGCGTCGAGACAGAACGTCCCGCTCCGTCGTCATTTCGGCAAGCGCGCGATCGGCAGAGCCAACGCGGCGCGAGCGAGAGGCTTCGCCGCGGACTCCGCCGACAGCGCGTCATCGTCGAGACTCAGCGCTTAATCGTCAGCAGCACAGCTTGGACGACGCCGGAGAAGGTTCGGCGTCGGCAGGTCGCATTCATCGACGCCGCGCAACACGCGGAGAGAGGAGGCGAAGCATGAAAATCGGCGTTCTTTTCGATGGCATGTCCGCGCTCGGACAGAATCCCGACGTCCTGATACTCGAGGCCGTCGAGGCGGTCGAGCACGCCATCGAGGAGTGGGGCCACGATGCCGTCCGTGTTCCAGTCAATAACGACGGACGCTGGGTGGAGCGCGTGCGCCGCGCCCATTTCGATCTCGTCTTCAATCTCTGTGAGGGAATCGACGGAGTCGCCGATCACGAGCCCAAGGTGATTGCTGTGCTCGAGCTCTTCGGGATTCCTCACACCGGGAATACGAGCGCCACGACTTCGCTCTGCCTGAGGAAGCACGTCGTCAATACCCTGCTCGACCGCGCCGGCCTCCCTGTTCCTCGCTGGTCGCTCGCCCGCGCCGGTGAGCCGATTACCAAAGTTGGGTTCCCCGCGATCTGCAAGCCGGACGCTGAAGACGCATCAATAGGTATCGAGCAGAAATCAGTCGTAAGGAGCACGCGTGCCCTTCATGCGCGGGTCGAGGCGATGAACGACCGCTGGAGCGAAATCCTCGTGCAGCGATTCATCGACGGGCGCGAGATGAACGTTGGAATCGTTGGCGACCAGGTTCTTCCAATCGCCGAGATCAACTTCGGTGGAATGCCGGAACACATGTGGAAGATCGTTTCCTATCGCTCGAAGTGGATCACGGGAAGCGACGAGGATCTCGGTGCAATGCCGACATGTCCAGCGGAAATCCCGGCGAAGCTCGCGCGGTCTCTCGAATCGATCGCCCTTACCGCCTGGAATGCCGTCGGCGGAAAAGGATACGGTCGCGCGGACTTCAGAATCGATGAATCAGGGCGACCCTGGCTGCTCGAAGTCAATCCGAACCCGGATATCTCGCCGGGTGCGGGACTCGCGCGAATGGCCGGCGTCGCAGGAATGGATTACAACGCGCTCGTGCGTCGCGTCTGCGAGCTGGCTCTCGCCGAGCCGGCGTTCAACGCCGCCGCACTCTGGCCGCAGGCGCTGCTTCTCTCAGGCACTTCCTGGACGTGATCAGGATCGCACCGCTCCGCGAGGGGCATCGCTCCGCCGTTGCCGGCATCGTTCGCGATACCGGGCTCTTTCGCGACGAAGAAGTTGACGTCGCGCTCGAGCTGTTCGATTCCGCGCATCCTGCCGCGCGCTCGAAGGGCACACATCAAACCGATACTTCTCCAGTCAGCTCCGACTATTTCTTCCTCGGCGCCTTCACCCCGGAAGATGAGCTGGCCGGCTTTGCCTGCTACGGTCCCACGCCGTCGACCGATCGAACCTACGATCTGTACTGGATCGTGATCGATCCAAAGCGGCAGCGAACCGGAAGCGGAACCATCCTCCTCAATGAGGTCGAACGAAGGCTAGAGGGACTGAACGCCAGACTGGTGGTCGTCGAAACATCGTCCCGATCCGACTACGGCGCCGCGCGCGGCTTCTACGTGCGCAACGGTTACCGCGAGGGAGCGCGAACGCGCGGCTTCTACGCACCCGCCGACGATCGGATCACCTACATCAAACGGTTGCAAAGCCGCGGCTCGGCTCGGAGAGAGCGTGCCGCCCATGGAGTGATGTCACAATGAGTGACTGGCAGAAAATCCTGAAGGAAGAGAGCATCGCCACTCTCGACAAGCTGCACGAAAAGTTCGGTGACGCCATCGACGTCGAGGCACTTCGCCCGGCGTTCGACAACTTCCAGATGAGAATCACGCCCGCGGCGCTCGATCAGATCAAGGAAGTCGGCGATCCGATGTGGCTGCAGTACGTGCCGACTGTCGAAGAGCTTGACGTCGTCGACGGAGTAATCGACTCACTCGACGAGGATGGCGACTCCCCCGTCCCGAACATCACTCACCGGTATCCGGATCGCGCGCTGTTCCTGGTAAGCCCAGTGTGCGCGAGCTACTGCCGGTTCTGCACCCGCCGCCGAAAGGTCGGCGACCCGGAGAAGATTCCGCTCAATCAGTACGAGTCGGCGTTCCAGTATCTCCGCGAGCACACCGAGATCCGCGACGTGATCATGAGCGGCGGCGATCCGATGATGCTGAGCGACCGCCGGCTGGAGTATCTGTTCCAGCAGCTGCGCGCGATCCCGCACATCGAGATCATTCGCATCGGCAGTCGTATCACCTCGCATCTGCCGGAGAGAATCACTCCGGAGTTCTGCGAGATGGTGCAGAAGTACCATCCGATCTTCATGAACACGCACTTCAACCACCCGGATGAGCTCACTCCTGCGGCTGTCGCGTCACTCGATCGGCTGTCGAAAGCCGGAATCTCGCTCGGCTGCCAGACGGTTCTGCTCAAGGGAGTGAACGACGATCCCAAGGTGATGATGAAGCTGATGCATGAGCTGCTGAAGGCGCGCGTGCGGCCGTACTACATCTACATGGCGGATCAGGTCGCCGGCGGCGAGCACTTCCGCACGACGGTGCAGAAGGGACTCGAGATCATCCAGGCGCTGCGAGGATGGACGTCAGGTCTGGCGGTGCCGCAGTTCGTCATCGACGCTCCGGGCGGCGGCGGAAAGGTTCCGCTTCTCCCCGAGTACGTCGAGGAGATCAACGACGACGAAGTGATCTTCCGCAACTACGAGGGTAAGCGGTTCAGCTACAAGCAGCCTCGCCAGGTGCAGCCCGTCGAGTGCGCTCCGGAAGTCGCTGCGGAAATGGACATCATTCCGATCAAGCGCGCGAAGAAGAAGAAGTCGAGGGTCACGCGGCCGCGTCGAAAGGCTTCGGGAGAATAAAAGCAGCTACCGGCTACCGGTTACCAGTAGCCGGTCGTAGCAGCAGGTCCTGAAAGTCGAAGCTGAAATCGGTGTCGGGTGAAACGGCCCTCATTTTCACCTGATCGACAGTTCCATCGGGATTGAGCGCGAAGGTGACGTACGCATCTGCCCGGAGCTCGCGCTCCTTCCACCGCGCGATGAACGTGTCGTACTGCCAATGCTCGAGCTCACCCGAGAGCTCCGGCGTGTGCGCGAAGCGAATCGAGAGCTTTCCGCGCTCGAGTGTGATGGCAACCTCACCATACCACGGATCCGTGTAGACACCGGCGTATTTCACGAGAGGGAGTGAAGGACGCGAATCCGCGGCCCGAGCAGCAACTGCGCCTTTGAGAGCTGCAGCATTCGTCGCCGAAGTGCGACTTGCAATCGCGCGATAGATCCGCGGATAATCGACCGGCTCGGCGCCCATGAAATGATCGAGCACGCGATAGGCAATCGAGTTGAAGGCTGAGCTCGATTCCTGGTTCGTGAGGATAGCGACCCCCAGTCTGAGCTCGGGAATCATCGCGACCTTCGATAGATACCCAGGCAATCCACCAGTGTGCTGCACCAGTTTCCGTCCGCGATAGTCTCTGAGGAAGACGCCGAGTCCATAGCCGCTGAAGTTTGCCTTCAGGAATTCCAGCTCAGGCGGTGAGCTTCCGATGGGAATCGGAGTGACGAGCTCCCACAGCTGCGTCGTGGTTGCTGGCGCAAAAAGGCGGGTACCGCTCGCGAGGCGACCCGAGTCCAGCTGGACGATCAACCATTTCGCCATGTCATCCGCGTTCGAGTTGATTCCGCCGGCGGGATTCGTGTTGTCGCTCGTCATTGGAGGAACGCGAGTAAGGCGACCGTTCACCTCAGCGTGCGTCGACGCGACGTTTCCGCTGGCGGCCGCGCTCGAATGGAGAACTGTCGTGTTGGTCATCCCCGCGGGGGCGAGGATGCGTTTTTCGATGAACTGCTCCCATGTCTGTCCGGAAACGGCTTCGATGACTTCACCGGCGACTGAATAGAGGACGTTGTCGTAGGCGTACGCAGTCCTGAAGGATGTCGCGAGCGGGATGAAGCGGAGACGCCGAACGATTTCCTTGCGATCGTACGTCGAGGCGGGCCACCACAGCAGATCCCCCGCACCGAGTCCAAGACCACTGCGGTGGACGAGCAGGTCCCTGATGGTCATTTCTCGCGTAACATAGGGATCCGACATCGCGAATGTCGGAAGATGCTGAATCACCCGGTCGTCCCACTTCAGCTTCCCCTGTTCGACCAGGAGTGCGAGCGCGGTGGCCGTAAAGAGCTTCGTGTTCGACGCAATGCCGAAGTTTGTTCGAGCGTCCACCGGCGTCGTTTGCCCGAGCGTCCGCACGCCGTAGCCACGCGCCAGTAGAACCTTTCCGTCCTTCACAATCGCGACGCTCACGCCCGGGACGTTGAATTCGCGAAGGACGCTATCGACGTAGCTGTCGAAGTGCGGAGGTTGAGCCGCGACTACACGCGCGGACAACAGGAAAATGATGAACGATTTGATCATAGGAGAAACCAGAAAATCAACCAAGAAAGACACAGATCTGAGGGTTGAGAAGCATTGCGCTTAGACTGAGAGAGTCGGAGGTCACTTCGAGGCGACCTTGCTCACCAATTCGAATCTGTTCGCTCTGACAGTGCAGCGATCCGGCCGCGGGAGCGGATTACGCGGTGAGCCTATCAGGTCGCGAGCGATGTCCGGACGATCCGTGAACAGACCATCCACATCGAGCTCGGCAAGCGACACAATATCGGCACGCGACTCCGCCGTGTATGGATGAATCACCATGCAGCGGGTATGCACTGCCGAAACGAGAGATGCATCAACGTCATCCATGTGGGGACCGATGCCGAACGCGTAGTCGCGAATTCCGTCGAGCATGCCGCGAAGCGCGGAGCTTCCAACACGCGGCACGAGTTGAATGAGCGGGAGTGACGCCTCCAGAGATTTGAACCGCCTCAGGCTCGTTTCACTGAAAGACTGGATGTAGACGCGCGGTGCGATGTCCGGAACCGGCTGCAACAGTCCCTCGGCGCGAAGCATCTCCACGATCTCGCGCTCGATTCCAGGAAATCTGTCCGGATCCTTCGTCTCGATGTAGAAGCGTGAAGACGCCTTGTATCGCTGAAGTACTTCGAGCAGCGTCGGAATTCGAAGCGTCGCGTACTCCGCGCGCGCTCTCGCTGGAAACGTCTCGATGAACCAGCGCCCTGCACTACAGCTCTTGAGCTGTGCCAGAGTGTGATCGGCCACAGAACCACTGCACGCGCTTGCGTCGCCTCGGAGAGTCCTGTCTACAGTCGCATCATGAATGACGACCAGCACTCCGTCGCTCGTTCGCTGGACATCCTGCTCGATGTAGTCCGCGCCCGCTTCGATTGCCTGATCGTACGCTGCGAAAGTGTGCTCCGGCGCCGAATACGAGAATCCGCGATGCGCGATGACGATCGTATTCGTCGATGCGCCAATCGGCGAATGGACAGCCGAGTTGCAGGCGGCTAAGGAGAGAACGAGCGCGAACCCACATCTCATGAATACAAAAACTAAGAGTGCATGGGGTCATTCGCGTTGACTTCAGCGTCCAAAAAAAAAGGGCCGCCATTTTCTTGGCGGCCCGTTTAGCGTCTGACTGATCAGTTTTCGGTCGAGTCCCCCTCGTTGTCGTATCCCAACCCATCCGCCTCGCGAAATCGATCGATCATGCTGTTCAGCAGATCCATCCCCTTCTCACCAAGATTTGCTGCTCCTGCCAGTCCCTTCCCGAGCCACGCACCCAGACCGGATACGGACTCGGCCGCTACCCCGCCCGCCGCAGCTTCCGGCGCTACGGGCACTCTGTAGACATCCATTGTGCCTCCTTTGAAGCTCCATCTTTTTGTACGCCACTGACGAGAACAAGTTTCGCACTGGACCAGGAAATAACAAGCGACAAAAAAGCGACAATTCAAATCGTTGCACGATCGAAATGTCGCCAATGTTACCGACGCGTTGCACGAACTCAGTCGATTTCGGCGGCCCCCAAACCCCGGGTGGCGAAAATCCGAGCGACCGCGTCCCCAATCTTGTTGTTGGGTGTGCTCGCCCCCGCCGTCACACCGACCATCACCTCTCCGCTCTCCGGAAGCCAATCGGTCAATTCGACTTCAGCTTTTGAACCAAGCGGTCGGTGCCGGATAGATCCCGTGACCGGATCGATCGAATCCGCGTCCTCGACGTGGTAGGTCGGAACAGTCTCCGAGCAAAGGGCGGCAAGAGAAATCGTATTGCTCGAGTTGTAGCCGCCGATAACGATCATCACCGTCAATGGATGTCGAAGTAGCTCAATGACGGCATCCTGTCGCTCCTGTGTCGCGCTGCAGATAGTGTCGAACGTCCTGAAGTTCTCCGCAGCGTATTCCTCGCCTCTCGCACGAGCCATCGATGCGCCGACCTCCGCGCCGATTGCAAGCGACTCGCGGGCAAGCATCGTGGTCTGGTTCGCAACGCCGATTCGCTGGAGATCGCGGTCCGGCTCGAATCCCGCCGATGCAGCGTGGCCGAATCTTGCCATCAAATCCTCAGCTGACAGCCGACCTTCGATGTAATCGCATACGATTTTCGCTTCGGTCATGTCTCGAACGACGAGATAGTGTCCCGGCCCGTGCTTCGCCGCCTGCGATGCGGTGGCCCGCGTCTCTTCGTGATAGTACTTGCCGTGGATCAGAGCAGTGAATCCATCTCGCGCGTAGCTCTCGACGCGCTTCCACACATTGAGAACCGACCCGCACGTAGTATCGACCATGATGCAGCCGAGGGTGCGGAGAGTCTCGAAGTCGCGAACTGTGACGCCGAAGGCCGGGAGTATTACGACGTCGTCCGGATTCACCCCGGAGTAATCGATTCCTTGCTCGCCCGGGAGCAGGATTTCGATCCCCATCTCACGCAGCCGGGAGTTGACGTGCGGGTTATGGATTATCTCGCCTGCCAGAAACACCCGGCGGTCGGGGAACTTCCGCCTCGTCTGGTAAGCGTAATCCACGGCCCGCTCGACCCCATAACAGAATCCGAACTCTCTGGCGAGCCTTACAGTGACCGGGCCGGCGCTTAACGCGTAGTCCCTCGAGCGGAGGAGGTCGACCAGCCTACCATTATAGTCTGAGGCCAGCTCCTCCTGGATTTCGGCCTTGAGCCCGAACCCCTTCCGAAAGTATCCGGCGGACACAGGAGTCCCCGCAGGTGTTCCGGCGGGGGGGACTGGCCCCGGCCCGCGCTCTGCGGATATTGATTCAGGCACCTCCTTCACCGGCGAGTCAGGCATATCTCAGAATCTAGTTGCGCGCCTCAGGGCGCGCTGATCGTCTCCAGAGACATCATTACCGAAGCCGACGTGGCTCCGACGTTTGTTGCGCCGTCGACTTCGAACGGAAGCGACAACGGACACAACGGCGACCGTCGCGCACATCACGACGCTGTCGTCGGTGTCATCGCTCCGGCCCGCGCGCCGCTCATCTGCCCTCCGGCAATCGCGAAGGGAGAAGCGATCGGCGTCGTAGCGCCATCGTATTCTCCGCGCGAAGGTCCGCTGATGCGCGGCGTGAAAGCGCTGGAGCGCGCAGGCTACGAAGTCATTCTCGATCCCGAGATCAATCAGTTGCGGCGCTTTCAGCGTCATGAGGACGAGCGACGCGCCGCGAATTTCATGGGGATGTGGCTCGATCCGCGGATCAAAGCGGTGATCGGCGGTACGGGCGGATACGGCGCTGTCCGCATGCTGCCCTATCTCGAACCCGAAGTTTTCACACGAAATCCGAAGATCTTCGTCGGATACTCGGACATTACTGCGCTGCATCTCTGGCTGGTGCGTCGCGCCGGGCTCCGCGTATTTCATGGACCGACAGTCGACGACTTGATCCCGATCGCGCGCGACCCGACGACCGCTTCACTCCTCACCGCTCTGACCAACCCTCGACCGAGCAACCGACTCGGCCGCGATATCGCGCGCGCTGTGCGTCCAGGCCGCGCGTCCGGCAGACTCACCGGTGGAAATCTTTCACTCGTTCAACAGACGATCGGCACGCCGTACGAGATCGACACGAGGGACGCGATTCTCTTCCTCGAGGAAACGCACGACCCGATGTCAGTCGCCGATGAGCGGCTGGTTCACCTCCGCGCTGCCGGTCTGCTCCACGGTGTGAGAGGGATCGTTTTTGGTCAGCTCTCGATCGATCGATCGGAGGAAGACGAGTTCGAGAATTTCCTTCTCGATCTCCTCGCCGATCTCGATGTGCCGATTCTGATGGACTTCCCTGCGGGGCACGAGGTTCCGAACCTCACGCTGCCGATCGGGACGGATGTCGATCTCGTTGTGGATGAAGTGACCGGGTGGCTGTCCTATCGGGAGGATGCGCTTGCTACATCGGAGCCGACGCCGTCAGAGGAGGAGATGGACATCACTCTGACAAGCGAGACCGTCGCTCCGTAAGGATGTAACTAAGGGATCTGTCCTTACCCGGATCTCTGCGGCGCGAATTCCCGATCGATCGCCCGACACCATATGTGCAGCACGATCAGGTGAATCTCCTGCACGTATGCGGTTTCGTCACTCGGCACCGCGATCAGGTGATCCGCCTCACCACCGATAAGGCCCGCTGCGCCTGTTAATGCGATTGTGATTGCGCCTCGCGATCGCGCCGCACGCAATCCACGCACGATATTCTCGGACCTTCCGCTCGTGGTCATGCCGATCGCAATGTCGCCGACGGTCGCAAGAGCTTCGATCTGTCGCTCGAAGACGGCGCCGAATCCATAGTCGTTTGCGATGCATGTGACTGTCGCGGGATCGCTCGATAACGCAATCGCCGGCAGCGGAGCACGATCGACCTTGAACCTGCCTGTGAGCTCACCCGCCAGGTGACTAGCCTGCGTCGCGCTGCCGCCGTTTCCGAAGCAATACACCCGTCTGCCGGCGCGAAGCGCTTCGAGCAACGCTTCGCCGGCGCGATTGACCGCGGCGTCTATGGAGCTCTTTGCAGCCTCGACAGCGGCGCTATGTCCATCGATATGCGCGGCGAAATCCGTGCTTTGTTTCGTTGCCGTCGAGTCGCCCTTGTTCATCGCGGGCGAAATTTACCGCGGGGCTTTCCTCCACGGACGTTGCGTCCTGAGCTACCTGGTCGATCTCGCTGACCGCCACGTCGCCGCCCCCGCACTCCCTTCCCCCCTCGACCTCGGCGCTGGAACGCAAGCTCGCGCGCTTCACGCTCCTCGCGCGAAGCTTCCTCCAGGTCATCACTCGAATCCCGATTAATCTCGTCCGGGGACCATGGCTGATCGAGCAGGTTCTGCAATTCATCGAGCGTATCGGCTCTGAGAGCGCCACGCTGTCCGCGGATCACGACGAATCGAAGTGGACGCCCAACATCCGGCAGCTCCGCTTCGGTGAGACTCCGCGCCAGCTTTTCAGGCAACCGCAGCCGCGCAACGCCTTTCTTTCCGTCATCCCCTTCCTCGACATCGTAATCGATATCGATCTCCCGATCGCGAATGATCGCGGTTGACGGCAGCGACTGGTAACGGTGGCGAACCTCCCGTGAGACGACTTCGTCCGGATCGAACGCCAGCCGCGCATTTCGGAAATCGCTCAATGATTTCACGTCCGACAACCGGGCCTCGTACCAGTCGGCGAGATCGGAAAACCTGAGTCGCGGAGTCACTCCTCCCGATCGACGATAGGTTTCGCGAATCTCGTCGATCGCCGCTCGATTCCGTTTTGCCGCCGGATGTCTCGCTTCGCCGCGCGCGAGTGCTTCCGCGAGAACACGTCGAGCGCGGGGACCAGTCTCCGGCGTGAAGTCTTCAAGGACCTCGACTTCTCGCTCCAGCTCGAACCCGAAGTACTCGAGCGTGCGCTTAATGACGACCTGACCGCCTTTCCGCTTTGGATCATACGCGACTTCGGCGATGCCGCGCGTCGCATATCGCCGGATCAGATGCATGGGGATCTGCGTCCCCTCGATCGCAGCCCTCGGCGTCCCCGATCGATCCGCGAAATATCTGATATCCCCTGCAATCGCTCCCCAGCTGCCGCAGACGCTCGTTCTCGACACACGAGCTTCAGTTCCGTCCGCGGTTGCTTCGTCGACCACGAGGTCGAGCGGCATGTAGCGCGCTAGCAGCTCGCTGAACCGCTGCAGCACGTGATCGCGCGCGAGAGTCATCTTCGATGGCAGCTCCATTCCCAATGCGCGATACACGCTCGCCATCCCTAGTGCCGCGTCTTCGATCGACTTGATCAGCACACCCCGCTTATCAGCCCACCGCTCAATCCGCTCATCAAAAAGCTGCCTCGGCAACCCATAAACGGCGCCAAGGTAGCCGGAGCGCTGGAATGCTTCGGCGTAGAGGTTGTAAGCGGTGAGGTGGTCGCTCCCTGGAACGATCACACCGGTGAGATCTCGCTCTTCGCGTGTCATCCTGTGCAGCGATTCGAGTGAGCTGATCACCGCGATATAAGGAATGAGCTCATCATCAGCATTCACCAGCAGCTCAGCCCACGGTCGATCGACAGGAAGTGCTTCGACGAGCTTCCCATATCGCGACAGTCTGCCGTTTTCGATGATACCGCGCGATTCGAGAAGCTGAATCGCATTGCGATACGCCACCCGGTCGAGTGGAACCGGCAAGTCCAGCGAGAGCGCATCGACGCCGAGATCAGCGCACGTAATCGCCACTCGCTCCGAATCACCGGCGAGCTGAAACTCCGGCGCGGTAGGCCGCAGTGCGTCGAAGCGAATATCCCGGTCGGACAGGATGTACACGCGACCGTCCTGAACCCGGCCGTGCACGCGTCCGGCCATCTGAAGAATTTCGTTTGCGCCGAGGTGCAGTTTTGTCAGGACGTTTTTGCCGCGCTCGATGAGATTGCTGAACCGCGTGTCATCGATGACGACCGTGTCGAGACCTTTCACGTTGAGTGCGCTCTGCCCTGCGGCGGTCATCGCGAGGAAGAACGGCTTTGGCTCATCGCCCTCTAAAAACGGTCGGATCACGCGAATCGGCTCACCGCCGTGGTAGTATGCGGCGTTGATTCGGGGAAACCGCTCTTCCACTTCTGCCGCCGCTTCCTCGACGCCCGCGCGCGTCGGCAAAAACATTCCAACGCCTCTCTTTCGCCGGCTGACGTGCTGCAGAAACCGATCGTCGAGAAACGCCAGTGGATCCTTGCTGATCACCTTCACTACTGCGGCACGCTCGGGATCGAAGGCGAAACTCTGGAGGACTCGAGCGGCGTTCAGATAGTTCGCGTAAAAAGTCGGATCGACCGTTGCCGACAGCCATATAAACCGGCATCCCACGCGCTTTCCAAGTGCGAGGCACAACTCAAGCTCAGCGGAAGTCTGGTGGATCTCGTCGACCACGAGGGTGTCGCTCGAAAGGATGTCGCCATCCTGGAACCAGCGCCGCGCGATTCCAGTCGTGACGATGATGACGTTCCAGGTCGGCGTTTCAGGCGTTGCCTCGCGCTCTCGGTTGACGACTCCAACACGAAGCCTTTCAGTGCGAAGAATCGTTTCAGCGATTGGCCTGATGGCGAGCGTCTTTCCGGTGCCGGTGCCCGCAACGATGCCGAATCCCTTTCCGTCTCGCGCGAGCTGACGAATTTCATCTCCGTGCTCGCGCTCCAGCAGAGTCTCGATGTGGAGGCCGAGTGCGAGCTCGATTGTTTCACAGGCGGCGCGCGTGGGCGCGATGACGATGACGCGACCGGTTGGCGGCTCGGCAGCGACGAACGCCTCGTGATCCGGCGGGAGGAATTTGTCCCGGACGTCTCGCATTCGCGTGGCAACTTGCACAAAAAGGGCCCCGGTCGGAATCAGTCCGCCGGGGCCCTTACTTCATGAGTCGGATCTACCGGTTCTTGTTCTTCTTGCCCTTCACCTTGTACTTCCCGTGTCCCTGACTCTTTCCGTAGCTGCCGTCGTAGTAGCGATCGTCGTCGCGGTCGCGGCGGTCCCAGCGGTCATCATCGTCGTAATCGTCATTACGGCGGCCGTTGAGAACGCGGTCGTACTTTCCACCGCCGTTGCGCGAGCCGCGGCTCTGCACCTGCCGGTCGATCACTACCATCTGTCCGAGTGAGTTACGACGCGCGCGCTCGATGATCACGTTGCCGTTCGAGTCGACGCGCCGGCGAACGTAGATCGTTCGGCCGTAGCTGTCGCGTCCAGCGACCTGCCAGCTTCCGACGCGATCGCTGCGATTGCCTACGCAATTCGGATCGTACCACGCGCATCCGCTGTTGTTGCGGTCGCGGCTGTCAATGCGACCATCACCATTGCGATCGTAAATGTCGCCGTCGCGGGTGTTCGTGCAGTTGATGTCGTACCACGCGCAACCACGGTCGCGGCTGTCGATGCGACCATCACCGTTGCGGTCATAGATGTCGCCGCGATCGTAGATGCCCGATCGCGTGTTGTCACCATAGATCACGCGCGCATTCGCAGGGCGATTACGCTCGGCGGTGGCGCAGTCGGTAGCGCGAGGCTGCCGTCCCGGAGGAACTCCGTCGATCCAGATGCGACACATGCCCGGAGGCGGACGATGTCCCGGGGGAATCCCGTCGACGTTACGTCCTCTCCCCTGTGCAGCTAGCGGCGCGGCCAATGCCGCTGTCGCGGCGATGGCGAATGTCAATGTCATGCGGTTCATATCACTTCCCTCCTGCAATATCAGCTTAGGAATCAGGCGTATCGTCCCGGTTCGATTTTCCCTTCTTGGCTTTTTCCTTTTTGCCTTTCTGGGAATCGTCGCCGAAGATCACGAATCCATTCTTGGGACGGTTGCGGACCGCGGTTACGCAATCGGTCGGCGCAGACTGTTGCCCCGGTGGTACCCCTTCGATCCAGATCCTGCACATTCCGGCCGGGGGCCGATAAGCCGGTGGTATTGCTGGCTGCCGAATCTGAGGCAAACGCGGGAGTTGCGGGAGAGAAATCCCTTTCGGCAACCCCTGCGCGCGGGCAGCCCCGCTCGCCGCAAGCATTGCTGCGACGAGCAGGACGGGCCGCCATCTATCGATCATTCCCGCTCGTATACGCGGGAAACTAAGGTTGGTCATGCCAAGGGGTTTTGCAGGAGGGGTGCCATATACCCCCAGCGGGCCTAATACCAACCATAGTAATGACTTAGGCGGCCTGAGGCTTGCCTGGTTCAGGGGCTGACTGTCCATTCTTTGGGACATAATTCCTGTCTTCCGTGGACGACTTGTCGCCCTATTGCAGAGCCTTTCGAATAAGCTCCACGATCTCGCCGGGTTTTGCGTGGCGCCCCAGCTTCGACTTCTCGAAGATCGGCCGCTCATCGAGAACCACCTCGAAGCGGCCGCCTTTCGATGGGATCAAGTCGACTGTTGACTGCGGGTACCGTTCCCTGAGCTCAGCCGCCAGACTGGCGGCTCGGGGCTCATAGTTTCAATACGTGCAGTACTCGATGGTGACGTTCATCGGAGCTCCCACGGAAATGTAGGTCGATTTGATCCGGAACCCTCGCATCAGATGCAACAAGACGCGACGGTTTGCAAGCGCATGATGACGTAGCACCAAAAGGCTCGCTTCACAATGCCATCGTGGATAACACCAGGCGAGCCGGATTCAACATTATCGAGCTGACGATCGTTGTCGGCGTGATCGGCATTCTCGCCGCAACGGTAACGCCGACTGCGGGGAGGTTTCTCGATTCCATTGAAGTGCGCGGCGCCGTTACCGAGATCGAGTCGCTCTTTTCTCTCGCGCGGCACGTCGCGATTGCGCACGGAGCGCAATCATCGCTCGTGATCGATGGACCGAATGGAACTTTGACCGTCGTCGTAGGAGCCGATACGGTGCGCCGTCGAGAAGTCGCCGCGGCTCACCGCGTGCGGCTCACCGCCAATCGCACAACAGTCACGTACTCGCCGACGGGAATCGGATTCGGCGCGAGCAACCTCAGTCTCGTCGTGAGCCGCAACAATATCACGGATACGATCGTGGTATCGAGGCTAGGAAGAGTCAGGCACTAGCGTCGTTACCGGCAGCCGGTAGCCGGTAGCCGGTAACCGGTAACCGGCTTCACGTCCCGAAATCGTATCCGGCTACTGATATCCTCGGGATTTGTTGGCCGATCACCCGCTCGATGGTGCGCACCATCGCGATCTCGTCGGGCGACATGAATGTGAACGCATCACCCGTCGCAGCTGCCCGCCCCGTGCGGCCGATGCGATGCACGTAATCCTCCGGCTGCTGCGGAACATCGTAATTGATCACGTGCGTGATGCCCGATACGTCGAGGCCGCGCTGAGCGATGTCCGTTGCAACGAGCACGCGGATTTTTCCGCTCTTGAAATTCTCGAGCGCGCGCGTCCGCTCACCCTGTGACTTGTCTGCGTGCATTGCGGTGGCTGAGATTCCGCGTGCCTCGAGATGGCGCACCACGCGATCGGCTCCGTGCTTCGTTCGTGTGAAGATCAGGACCGAGTCCAGCCCTTCCTCCTCGAGCAATCGTGCGAGGAGGTCGCTCTTCCGCTCTCGCGGAACTGGATAAACCGCGTGCGTTACCGTGCTTGCCGCTTCTGAACGGCGACCGATCGAGACTACCACCGGCTTGCGCAGATACTTCCGCGCGAGCGCTTCGACTTCCGGCGACATCGTAGCACTGAACAGCAGCGTTTGCCTGAATCGTGGAATCTCCGCGACGATGCGATTCAGCTGCGGCGCGAATCCCATATCGAGCATTCGATCAGCCTCGTCCAGTACGAGCACCTCGAGATCATCGAAGACGACGTTCTGTCGCTCCATGTGATCGAGGAGTCGGCCGGGCGTCGCGACGACTACGTCGACTCCCTTGCGAAGCTTCGCCTGTTGAGGCTCGAGTGCAACGCCGCCGTAAACAGGCGCAACGCGAATGCCGGTGTGCTTGCCGTATTTTCTAAAGCTCGCCTCCACCTGAACGGTGAGCTCGCGAGTGGGAGTGAGAATCAGAGCTCGAACTCTGTGCGCTGTGCTCCCGCCGGCGCCTGATTCGAGCAGTCGCTGGATGATCGGCAGCGTGAACCCAGCAGTCTTGCCTGTCCCCGTTTGCGCGAGCCCAATGATATCGCGGCCCGCAAGCGCCGTTGGAATCGCTTCACGCTGAATCGGAGTAGGAATCGAATAACCGGCGTCGTGAACCGCCTGCAGGAGCTCAGGAATCAGTCCAAGTGAATCGAACGACGAGCTCACATCGACGGCGACCTCGTCTTTCACTGCCGCGGGGGGCGCATCCACGCGCTTTTTTGCCGGGCCGGATCTCTTTTTCTGTCCGCGTCGGGCTTTTTTTCTCGCTGGCGTCATCGACGCCGAAATATACCGTCAGCCGCGAAGGCTTCGGAGAAAGTCGCGCAACACGATCGACGTAGAATTAGATGATCTCGATTTCGCGGCCGATGAGCCTTCCAATCAGACCGATGCGGAAGGTGACGTCCGACCACGCCGCCGGCGTCCCTCTCACCGAGCCGCCGCTGAAGTCCTCGAGCGGAAACATCGACCACACCCGCGGATTCGAGCTGACGGGAATGTCGGTTCCCTTGTGCGGATGCCACACGCCCGAGCGATCACGGTCGTCGATGAATCGCTCGTACATCTTGACCCAGTTCTCGTTGCGGCGCAGGAATCCGAGCCGCGCCATGGTCTCGAGCCACATCAACGCAAATGGAATGTCCGATTCGACGGCGTTGCGATGAGGCAGCTTGTCACCAAGAACGAGTTGTGGCTGCTCCACGATTTTCTTTCCCACGAGCTGCTGCGGTTCCTGACGCGGCAGAGGCTGTGAGATGTAGTCGTAGATCCGCTCGACCGTCGTGTAGTTCTCCTGACGGAAGATCGGCATGTGACCGAGCATTGTGAGAACGTGGAACGATGGCGGTGTTGCTTCCGGCGCAAGTACGTGTGTGTTGCCGACTCGTATCCATGGCTTTTCCGCGAGAGGAGACGTTAGATATGCGTCGACTCTCTCGATGATTCGTCGAGCTGCGCCGCGGAGACGCGGATCGGCTTCGTATCCTGCCTGTGCGAGCACCGATGCAGCTGCTTCGCGTAGAATCAGCCGACCGCGACGAATCGAATCGTCGTCTTTCGCCTTCGCCGCGAACTCGAACAGATAGTTCGGATCGTTGTCCTCGGCGAGAAGCCGGAACAGAATTCGGCGGGCCTGGGCCAGCGGCGGTGATTCGTTGCTCCACCCGTATTCGACAAGTCGCCGCACCGCGTTCATCGTCCCGATGTTTGCGAAGTCGACGCTGCTCTTGGCCGGCAGCGTCAGCATCGAGTTGCTCCACGTTCCATCGAGCTGCTGCGTGAGGGCAATGCGCAGCGCAGGGCGATACGCGTATGGCAGCCACTCCATTTTCTGAAGGAGGTCCGCCGGAAGCCGTGCGACTTCCGCAGCGGCTCGGTACTTCACCGGTCCGCACGCGTTTTCGAGCAGCCAGCCGAGCGGAAAGGTGAGAGTCTCTGCCGGCGGCGGCGCGATCGTGAACGGGATTTCGGCAGCGGTACTCGGAGCAGTCACGACTGGCGCTTGACCTGAGGTTTTCGGTGGAAAAAGCACCGACGCCTGGATTTAGAGCCGCAAAACAAGGGTTGCCGGGCGTCGTGGGGCACCGTTACAGAAGGTGCGGGCGTAACAATAGCAGATTTTGAACCGGACGCTAGGGAAGCAGCGCAACTCATTACTCCGATACGACTTAACTCAACGCCCAACGAAATACAAGCTGAGGCGTATAAGTAACGTTCCCTTCGACACACAACGTTTTGGTATGGAGAGTAGAATGAGCTGGATTCGCATGGCGATCGGCGCGGTCGCTTTCTGCGCAGTCGCGTCGGTTGCGAGCGCACAGGGCGGACAGGGTGCACCTCCGCCGGGTGAGAAGGGCGGCCCGGGCTGGGGTCGCGGTAGAATGAGCCAGTTGCTGTTCAACGGCATCGAGCTCACCGACGCAGAGAAAGTTCAGATCGACAAGATCCGCGAGAAGTATCGTGCGGAGATGAAGGCGCTTCGTCCCGAAGGTGGTCGTGTCGGTCCGGGCGCTCCCGGGGCACAGGGTGGCGCTCCCGGCGCTGGTGGTCCGCCGCCGATGAGCCCTGAAGCGAGAGCGAAGATGGACGAGATCCGCACGAAGCAGAACGCTGAATTCCGCACGGTCCTCACAACTGCTCAGCAGGCGATCTTCGACAAGAATGTTGCGGAGATGAAGGCGCGGAAAGAACAGCGCCGTCCACCCGACGCGAAGCAGTAGTCGTCGACTCTACTTCGTTCCGTCAGCAGACGAGCTATCGCGGTCGAGGGCGGAAACGGTGTAACGACTTCCCGGGTTCCAGAGTATCCAACTCTGGAACCCGTTGTCGTATCCGGCCTTTTTCTGCGCGCGAACGTGGTCGGCATAGTAGTGCGGCGGACCAAGCGTGAAGTCCTGATACCATGGAATCACCTTCGCGGCGCCCGCGACTGCCGCACTCCTGCGTTTCACGTCCTTGAGCGCGTGGTCGATGGTCGAGTAAGGATGCGCGTTCGGATTGCCGAGCTTGTACGTGCCGGGAGCGAAGTGCGACGGATAGACCATGGGGAGCACAACGTCGGCGCGATCGACGAACATTTCCCATCGCTGCCCGATCCCCATGTCGGTCGTGTCGGTCGCGGTCAATCCGAACACGTCGATCGTCATCGGAATTCCTGCAGCGGCGAGTGTGTTGCGCAGGAAGCCGAGTTGCTCGCGTATCACCTGAGCGCGAACACGACCTTTCGCCAGCGGATAGACAGCTTCATTCACGAGTCGCTTCTCGTCGGGAAATCGAACGTAGTCGAACTGAACTTCGCTGAAGCCTAGGTCGTAGGCTTCCTTCGCGAGATCGGCTGCGTATTGCCATATCTCACGATGATTCGGATCGAGCCACGGCTTGCCGTTCTTGTCGAGCCATGGCTCGAGATTGTCCCTTCGCTTGATGGCGAGGTCGAGTCTCTTGCCTGCGAGCAGCGGATCCTTTGCGACGACGATCCGCGCGATCGGATAAATGTTGAGCGCCGCCATCGTGTCGAGAATCGAGCGAAGACGCTTCTGCGACATCGGCATGGTTGTATCGGCGCCGATCTCCCGAGCGAGAGGCACACGTGATTTGTAGAGAACGAATCCGCGGTCGTCCTTCACGTCGATCACCAGCGCATTCACTTCGGTTGTCTCCGCAACGTCGATGAGCTGCCAGATCTTTTTTCCGAGCGCGGCCCATCGATTTACATAAAGGCCGCGCAGTACGGGGGGCGTTCGCACGTGTACGATCGCTGCCCGACGCGCGGAATCGACCACAGCGGAGTCACGGCGCTGGTCGGCGACAGTTAGCGCCTGACCGGCGATGTTCTTCGAGCTCAGGGTTGCCGCATGCTCTCCGCATGCGCAAAGCACCCCGATGGCGGGCAATAGAATTCGAAATCGAGGTGTCATCTGGTTTCCGAGCGTGTACGCACCGGCGCGCTAGAGCGCGTTGACCTCCGCCGCCGCATCGGAGAGATACCCCATCTCCTTTACCACGACCTGCGCCTGCTGTGTTACCATCGTCAGGCCGTTCAGGTTGCCTGACAGACCGGCGGACCGATACCGAAGCAGCTCGAGCCTCATGCTGCGAAGGAGTGTACGGCAGTGCTCGAGCTTTGCTGCCGCTTCGTCGCGGCGCTTCTTCAGATCTGCTACGACTCTGCGCTGTCGCTTGAGATGCGCCAGTCGCCGCACGCGCTCCTCGCTCGCTCGGCGCTCGAGTGGATTCGCCTGCGCTTCGAGTGTGGAGATCTCCTTCTCGATCGACTCCGGCGTCTCGCGCGTGTCGCGCAAATCGAGCTCGGCGAGTGTGGTCGCGACCTGCATCGCCTTTCTATAGACGGCCTCGGCGGACTCACCCACTTCCGGAATCGTTTCGCGCTCGCCCTTCGTCATGGTTGCCAGTTGCCGCTGGATCTCATCGCGGTCGGAGCGGATCTGATTGAGAGCTGATCCGTACGGCGAATTGTCGGCAGCGAGAGGCACGGACGCCGTTTCGCCGGGGAGAGGCGAGCGCGCCATTGGACGACCCGGAAGCGGTGGCAATGCGGGAGGGGTATACAATCCACCCGCGGTTCTCGCCCGCTCACGAGCGCGGCGTCTCACCTGCTCGCGCTTGCTCTCGTCGAAAAGCGCTCGTGCGTCGTCGATTGTCTCAGCAGCGACGTCGAAGAACAGCCGATCGCGAGGCTGTCGGAACACGTCGCGCCAGTTGTATCCCTCCTGCCAGAGCTTCGAATACTGAATGGCCATTCCGATCGACCAGAACATCGGCACGAACAGGAAGCTGCCATCGCCGAAGATCGAAAGCGGTACGATGATCGCACTGACCGCGAGGAACGGCGCGAGCTTCTTCCTGAACCTTTTGACTGGTGGTGCCTCCCATCGTGCAAGGTCGTCGGGTGAAGGACCGACGGCCGAACGTCCTCCTGAGCTGAAGCGAGTCGCGCCGCCGAATGGGCCGGTACGCATCGCCGGCAACTGCGCAGGCTCAGGTGGCGACCCACCTGCTGCGAGCGTCGGCATGTGCGGAGATCCGATGCGCGGAATTTCTCCGCCGCTCAACGCCACGACGAGCGAGCCGGCATCGGGGAATCGGTGCGCGGGATCCTTCTCGAGAAGCAGCATGATCACGCGGCTGAGATCGGCGGGAAGATCCGGACGCTTCTGCTCGACCGGAACCGGTCGCTCCGACAGATGCTTCACCAGCATCGACGGTGTGTTGGGAGCATTGAACGGCAGCTCGCCGGTCGCCATCTGATAGCCCACGACTCCCAGCGAGTACAGATCGCTTCGTCCGTCGATCTCGGACTCGCCGGCGGATTGCTCGGGCGACATGTACGCCGGCGTTCCAATTGCCATTCCCGTCGCCGTCAAACGCGAGTCATTCTTGTCGGTAAGAGCGCGCGCGATTCCGAAATCGGTCACCATCGCCCGGCCACTGTCCGCATCGAGCAGAATGTTGTCTGGCTTGATGTCGCGATGGACGACGTTTCGGCGATGTGCGTAGGCGAGAGCATCTGCCACCTCGCGCAGAATGCGTCGCACTTCCTCGGGATCCATCGCCCCCTCATCCTGGAGTCGCTTGGCAAGGTTGTCGCCGGCGATGAACGCCATGATGAAGTAGACGAGATTGTCGCGCTCTTCCACTGTATAGATCGGAACGATGTTCGGATGGCTCAGCTGCGCGGCGGTCTCCGCCTCGCGCAGGAAGCGCGACCTGATATCGGTTCGGAACGCGAGCTCGGGCGGAAGCAGTTTTACCGCAACCTGCCGCTTCAGGCGGTTGTCGCGGGCGCAGTAGACAATTCCCATCCCGCCGCGACCGATCTCGGCATCGAGCTCGTATGCGGGTGAGAGTACCTTGGCGACGTGCGCGCCAAGCTCGTCATCGGGCCTTAATGGCATGACTCAGGGGTCAACACGGCAGGGCAAACCGCTGCATCATGCCCTGATGGCGTGACTCTTTCGTGCGAAAGATGCAGTATACCACGCTCCTAATGTAGCAAGCGTTTGAATCTTTACGGAAGGAAAATGGGACAGCGTCAGACAATACCAGTTCTGCCTCTTCGTGGCACTGTGATTTTTCCGGGTCTTACCGCACCTATTGCGGCGGGAAGACCGGGCACGCTTCGCGCCATTGAAGCGGCATTAAAGGGTGATCGGCTCGTTTTTGCGGTCGCACAGAGAGACAATACGGACGAACCGAGCCCGGATATTCTTTACTCGATGGGCGTCATTGCGCGCATCGGGCAGATCCAGCGTGGACTTGGCGGAGTGCAGCTTCTCCTGCAGGGTGAGCAGCGCGCAACCGCACTGCAGTACTCGGAGTTAGAGGGATACCTGACCGCAGTAATCATTCCGACTGAAGAGCAGACTCCAGTCGATGCGAACGACGCCGCGTTCAAGGCGTTACAAAAGGAAACGCGTGAGAGGGCAGTCGAGCTCGGCGAGCGTCGTGGGCTGCCCGAAGAAGTCGTCCATCAGGTTCTGGACGCCGTGACCGACCCAGGCAAATTCGCCGACCTCGTTGCCGGGTACATCGAGCTGCCGGTGCCCGAGAAGCAGGGACTTCTCGAAACCCTGAACGTCGAGGATCGGCTGCGCCGGGTTCTCGTTCACGTTCAGCGGCAGGTGGGGTTGCTCGAAGCACAGGAGGACATCAAGTCTCAGGTGCAGGAAGAGCTGGGCGAGCGACAGCGCGAAATGTACCTGCGCGAGCAGATGAAGGCGATCCAGAAGGAGCTTGGCGACGACGACCAGGCGAAGGAGCTCAACGAGCTCCGGGAAAAGCTGGCGGCGTTGAATCTCCCGAGGGAAGCGCGCGCCGAAGTCGATCGCGAGCTGGGGAGACTCGAACGAGCCGGCCGTGAATCAATGGAAGCGCAGGTTATCCGCACATATCTCGAGTGGATCGCCGAGCTGCCGTGGAATACGCGCTCGGATGACAAGCTCGATCTGTCGAATGCTTCGGCGATTCTCGAAGAGGATCATTACGGATTGAAGGACGTGAAGGATCGCGTGCTCGAGTTCCTCGCGGTGAGACAGCTGCGCGCGGCGCAGCTTGCCGCCGAAGCGGAGACCGAAGGCGGCCTTCCCGCATCGAAGCTTCGTCCGGAGAAGGAAGACGCGACGCCGTCGCTCGCAGTCGGCGACGACGAAGACAGACCGATCACCGATCAGAAGGAAGTGAAGTCCCGGGCAATGGCGAAGGGACCCATTCTCGTCTTCATCGGTCCACCCGGCGTTGGTAAGACATCGATTGCGAAATCGATCGCTCGTGCGCTCGGCCGAGAGTATGTCCGCGTTGCGCTCGGCGGCGCGCGCGATGAGGCTGACATTCGCGGACATCGTCGCACGTATGTCGGCGCGATGCCAGGAAGAATCATTCAGGGAATGAAGCAGGCCGGAACGAAGAATCCGGTCTTCCTTCTCGACGAAGTCGACAAGCTCGGCACTTCATTTCAGGGCGATCCGGCGGCGGCTCTACTCGAGGTGTTAGACCCGGCGCAGAACGACACGTTCACCGATCACTATCTCGGTGTTCCGTTCGATCTGAGCGAGGTTCTGTTCATCGCAACCGGGAATTTCGTCCAGAACATTCCGGGGCCGCTGCTCGATCGAATGGAGGTCGTCGACTTTGCCGGGTACACCGAAAGCGAGAAAGCGGAGATCGCTAAGAAGTATCTGATCCCGCGCCAGCTCGAGGAATCGGGACTCGGTGACAAGGGAATCACGTTCGAGGACGCGGCAGTGATGAGCGTTATCTCGAACTACACCCGTGAGAGTGGAGTGCGGCAGCTCGAGCGGCAGCTCGGCGCTGTTGCCCGGAAGGTTGCGCGCAAGATCGCGATGGGAGTGGAAGGTCCGATCGTCGACGAAGTGATTACGGCCGACGAGGTTCGCGAGCTGCTCGGCAGACCGAAGGTTCATCCTGAGCGCGCGAAGGCGGAGAACGAAGTCGGCATCGCGACCGGGATGTACTACACGCCGATGGGCGGGGACATCATGTTCGTCGAGTCGTCGGTTCGCCGGTACTACGGCAATCGTCAGACCGACAACGAGCAGACCGGTCCTGGTGGTACAGTGTCACTCATTCTGACCGGACAGCTTGGCGACGTGATGAAGGAATCGGCGCGCGCAGCATTTACGTACGCCACGAACAACGCTTCCGTGCTCGGAATTCCGCGCGATCGTCTGGGAGCGATTGAAGCGCACATTCACGTTCCTGCAGGGGCGATTCCGAAGGACGGTCCGTCGGCGGGAATTGCGATTGCAACTTCGTTAGTGTCGGAGATGTCGGATCGCCCGGTGAAGGGCGACGTGGCGATGACCGGTGAGATTACTCTTCGCGGTCGAGTTCTTCCGATTGGCGGATTGAAGGAGAAAGTGCTCGGTGCGCACCGTGCCGGTATCAAGCACATCATTCTTCCGAAAGCCAACGAGCCTGACATCGAGGATGTGCCCGAGGAAGTTCGTCAGGTGCTGAGCTTCCATCCGGTGGAAATGTTGAGCGAGGTGCTCGACATCGCGCTCGTGGCCAGCGAGGGTGGAGAGACAAAAAGACCGCTGGAGATCGCGAGCTAACCGGTCACCGGTGACCGGTTACCGGTTACCGGTTACCGGTGTTACGAAGCGTATCCGATTGAAAGCCGCGCGACCGGGAGCGCATCCGGAGCGGGTGCCGGCGAACTCAGAGCAAGAAAGATCAGTCCGATGAAAAAGAAGGTTCGTAGTAGAGGCATTCAGTTAGTTCCAAATTGCACAACGGCGGAACCAAGAAAGGCGCAGATCCGGGTTGCCAGAAGCAGCGCCTCATAGTTGTTAGATCTGGAATCTTCTGCCGTTCTTGGTCCCGCCTCTGCTTTTCAGAATCCGATGGGCCCCCACTGAAAAATCTTCCAGGGATCCAATCGAAGCGGCTCGGGCTCCGTCCCCTCAACGAAGTACTCGATGTACCTGCGCTCCGGCGGTGTAGCGGGCGTCGCGAGCTGGCCCGTCAACCGATCGACTTCTCCGCTTATCACTCCGATCGGCGGCGCCCACAGAAATTCCGACGGCGCGCGCACCCGCGAGTAGTACCGCGCCATCATCTTCCCCCAGATCGGCGCAGCGAGTGATCCGCCCGCAGCACCGGACGTGATCGTCTTCGGCTTGTCGAATCCGAGCCACACACCAGCGACAATGTCCGGCGTTAGTCCGATGAACCACACGTCAGAGTTGTCGTTCGTCGTTCCTGTTTTGCCGGCGACAGGAATGCTCGCAGGTACGTAGCGGCGAATCGACGACGCAGTGCCGCGCTCGACGACATCGCGCATCATGTCACGCACGACGAACGTCGCCCGCGGATCGAGCGCCGGCGGCAATGCGCGCACATCCGGCGCAAACAGCACGCGCCCCGACCGATCCTCGATGCGATGAATGAACCTCGGCTCGACCGGTGTGCCAAGGTTCGCGAAAGTCGTGTACGCGGCAACGATGTCGAGTGGCTGAACGACTGATGCGCCGATTGCGCTGGACGGATACGGCGCAATCGGCGACTGAATCCCCATTCGCTTCGCCAGCGCGATCACCGAATCCATTCCGATCTGCTGACCGAGCTGAACCGCGACCGTATTGCGCGAGCGCGCCAGCGCATCGCGGAGCGTGATCAGACCGAGGTATTCGTTGTCGGAGTTGTCGGGGCGGTAGAAGCTGCCATTGGGCAAACGAATCGAGATCGCTGTGTCACCGACGATTGCGGTGGGCGGAATGCTGTCTGCGATCGCAGCTGCGTAGACAATCGGCTTGAAGGATGATCCCGGCTGCCGCCGGCCATCGACAGCACGATCGAATTGCGACTTCCGGTAATCACGACCTCCAACGAGCGCGCGAACGTCGCCGTTCGTTGGATCCATTGCGATCGCCAGGCCCTCGAGAAAGCTCGATGCATCCGCGCTGTCGGACATTTTGGGGTGACGGTACCCCACTCGCGCCTCTACTTCCGCAGTTCCTTCGTCGACCGAGCGTTGCGCTGCCTCCTGCATCACCGGATCGAGAGCAGTGAAGATCCGATACCCACCGCGCGACAGCTGAACTCCCGCCCGCGACGCCTGCACTTTCACCACATCGACGAACCACGGTGCGTCGACGGAGACACCATAGTTGGGAACCGTGGTCACCGGCGTCGCCTGCGCTGATCTCGCCTGCGCTCGCGTGATGTACCCCTGATTGGCCATCAGCGAGAGGACGAGGTTCCTTCGCTCGCGCGCGCGATCCGGATGCTTCACCGGCTCGTAGATCTCCGGCCCCTTCGGCATCGCTGCCAGTGTCGCCGCTTCGGGAAGCGTCAGCGCCGACGCAGCCTTTCCGAAATAGTGACGCGCCGCTACGTCGATTCCGTAGTAACCGTGCGCGAATCCGATCTGATTGAGGTACGCCTCGAGAATCTGCTCCTTCGTGTAATGCTTCTCCATCTCTCGCGCCGCGGCCTGCTCTCGCAGCTTGCGCGACAGACTTATGTCACGTCTGTCAATGATGTCAGGATGCATGTTGCCGACGAGCTGCTGCGTGATCGTGCTGGCTCCGCCGCGTCCCTCATTCAGGATCTTTCCCTTTATCGCGCCGGCGATTCCGATGATGTCGACGCCGTCATGCTGATAGAAACGCTGGTCTTCGACGGCGATGAATGCCTGCGGCACGTACCGGGCGAGAGTGCGAATCGACACGCTCGTGCGAAGCTGTAGCCCGACCTCTGCGATCAGGCTGCCGTCACGCGCGAATATCTGGGAGGACTGCGGCACCTGGATTATTCGCCACGGTTCCGGGCGTCGAGTTGCCTGTGCGCCTGCCGGCGCAGCGAGTAGAAGCGCAAGAGACGTGGTTGCCGCGGCACGCCGTTGCCCGCGCTTTATGCAGGTGCGAACTTCAATGTGATGCATCAATCCGTGCACGTTGCGATCGTCCAGTTCAAGCCGCGTAAGGGCGATTATGCCCAGAACCTAGCGCGGCTCGGCGAGGTATTCGCGCAGCTCGACGCGCTCGATCCCCGCCCCCAGGTAGCATTTCTACCCGAAACCGCCCTCAGCGGTTACTTCCTCGAGGGCGGCGTTCGCGACCACGCCATGACCGCCGGCTCACTCGCGCGCGACCTCGATGAGGTGTTCCGCGCCGCAGTTCCGTCGCTTCGCCCGATGGACGTCGGACTTGGCTTCTACGAGGTGTGGAACAACTCGATCTATAATAGTGCGCTCTACGTAACGCTGGGAGCAGGAGAACCGGTCGTGCGTCACGTCCACCGCAAGGTTTTCCTTCCCACCTACGGTCTCTTCGACGAAGAGCGATTCGTCGACCGCGGATTCGAGATTCGCGCGTTCGACACGAGCTGGGGCCGCGCGGCGATGCTCGTCTGCGAGGACGCCTGGCACAGCCTCGCCGGAACCATTGCCGCGCTCGACGGCGCACAGGTGATCTTCATCGCATCTGCCTCGCCGGGACGCGGAGTTTCGCCCGGGAACACCGACCGCCATGCTCCAGCGACGCTCGACCGGTGGGAGCGACTCGCGCGCGATATTGCATCCGAGCACGGTGTGTTCGTAGCGCTGGTTCAACTCGTCGGCACGGAAGGCGGAAAGACTTTCACAGGTGGATCAGTTGTCGCGGGACCGAAAGGCGACATCAAGCTTCGCGCTCCCCTGTGGGAGGAGGCCATCGCGACGGTTACCCTCGAGACTGCGGACCTCACGCGAGCGCGCGTCGAAATGCCACTTCTCACGGATCTCCAGACGATGCTGCCGCATCTCGTGCGGACGATCGGCCGTGTGCAGATCGGCGAGCCGATAACTCTCGATTTCGATCCGGCGTCGGTGAACGGTGCAGGTCCTCATGCGGCCAAGCCGACGATAGACGACACCGGTGCGGGGCTCGACACTCTCCCGGAAGCACCACGACGGCCGGCGACGACAAAGAAAAAGGGTTCGGCAGGCAGAGCTGCGCGGTCGGAGCTGGGGCCGATTCCGATCATTGACGCATCGCCAGGCGTCGTGGGCCCGCCATCCTTGGAGATAGATACTAATCTAACCGAAGAGTGGCTCATCGCCTTTCTCCGCGAAGAATTCAGACTCCGGGAATTCGACAAGGCACTAATCGGCATATCCGGTGGCGTCGACTCAGCAGTAACCGCCACTCTCTGCGCGCGAG
Organism: Gemmatimonadaceae bacterium; assembly: GCA_036560025.1. GTDB lineage: Bacteria > Gemmatimonadota > Gemmatimonadetes > Gemmatimonadales > Gemmatimonadaceae > UBA4720. Next base: position 29,855 of record DATBRZ010000179.1, read on the forward strand.
CGCTGGGCTCCGACAACGTCATCGGCGTACGAATGCCCTACCGCACATCGAGCCAGGACTCGCTCACACACGCGCAGATGATCATCGATCAGCTCGGAATCGAAGGACGAACCATCGACATCTCCGGTGCCGTGCACGGTTACCTCGCCAACGAGCCGAATGCCGATGCCGCACGCAAAGGCAACGTCATGGCCCGGATGCGCATGATCGCTTTGTTCGATCTGTCAGCGAAATACCGCGCGCTGCCGGTCGGTACCGGCAACAAAACCGAGCGCCTCCTCGGCTACTTCACCTGGCACGCCGACGACTCGCCCCCAATCAACCCACTCGGCGACCTCTTCAAGACGCAGGTGTGGGCTCTAGCGCGACACCTTGGCATCCCCGACGCAATCATTTCCAAGCCGGCGTCAGCGGATCTGATCGAAGGGCAGACCGACGAAGGTGACTTTGGAATCTCGTATGAGAGAGCGGATCAGATTCTCAACTGGCTCGTCAGCGGATACACAACCGCAGAGACGGAGGCGCATGGGTTCGATGCGGATGAAGTGGAGCTCGTCCGCAAACGCCTTGCGGGAACTCACTGGAAACGAAAGCTCCCGACCGTCGCGATGGTGAGCAACAGCGCGATCGGTGAATCGTATCTGAGACCCGTCGACTACTGAAAAAAGAAGCGCGCCCGAGAGGCGCGCTTCTGCTTGATGTCGAGGCGAGATCAGCTCAGTACATCATTCTGCTGGTCAGCGCGAGCGCGACCCAGTACACGATAATCACGACGACGATTACAGCGATCGTGTAGACGACCACCTTGTCCTGCGGGGCCTTCATCATGATCGGCATCCCGATGAAGAGCAGATACAAACTGTAGATGCCGAACAGGGCGCCGATGAGGCTGAGCGCCGGGATGAGCCCGAAGATTCCGCCTACCCATGCAGCGGTAGAGGCGTAGGTGATGAGTTTGAACGCCTGACCGAAATTCTGCTGCGCGGTGAAGCTGGGTGCGAGGGCGTTGGTCACATAGGCGGCGACGAAGAGGCCAACAATCGCGAGGACCAAGGCCGAAATCGCTCCCGTCAGCGCAGCACCTGCACCGAGCCGAATGCCGAAGCCCAGTCCGAAGACGGTCCATCCGATGAAGCTCGCAATCGGCCCGATCGCCGCGAGTGGAAGGACGTACCCAGTGAGAATCGCACCCTGGTTGAACGGCTCCGCTTCGATGACCGCCCATTCCTGCCGCGGATTCAGCAGAATCCCCTTCACTCGGGCAACAAGATTCATCGTCCCACCCTCCGCCGGTTCGAGTTGGATGATTCCGGACCGGGGGAATCTTAACGCTTCCGGGGGGAACCGCGAGACTGAATTACTTGGCGGTACAAACACCTCCTTCTGACTCGACAGTTGGCGGCATTCTGAATTCACAGGTCGAAACGAGCTGATACTTCGCATTGTACGCCTTCTCGGCGGCAGCAACTTCATCGAGCTTGCTGTAGAGCGCCGCCGAATCTGTCGATCGCGCGCAGTAGGTGACGTAGTATCGAGGGCCACCGCATGCACGTGATCCGACCGCCGCTGCCCGGCAATCGCTCGAAGAGCTGCAGCCACTCGCTTTGGTGATTCCCTTCGCCTGCTGCTCCAGCTTCTCGATAGCCGCCCAGTCGCTCTGCTGACTGGCGGACGCCGTTGCATTTGATCCGGGGCGCGGAGTGGCGGAGGTATCCTCGCTGTTCAGCGGTGCCCGGGTGCAGGCGGCAACGGCGACAGAAATTGCGATGGTAACTATTGGTGATCTCATGCTGGCTCCTTTAAGGCAAATCAACCTGAAGAATCACATTGGCGCCACGTAGCCCAGCCAAGCGCCTCACTACTATTATTACGACGCATGGCAACCACCACTCGTCCTGACCGCAGGTCCGCGCATTCCGCCGCCTCACTTGGTGCCGAGGAGCTGGTTGGCGCCTACAGGAACATGCTGCTTTCGCGGCGGTTGGACGACAAGGAAGTCCAGCTCAAGCGCCAGAACAAGATCTTCTTCCAAATCTCCGGTGCCGGACACGAAGCTGTACTGACCGCTGCGGGCATGGTCCTCCGATCCTGTTACGACTGGTTCTACACCTACTATCGCGATCGCGCACTCTGCCTCAAGCTCGGCGTCACACCGGCTGAGATGCTATACGAAGCGGTTGGAGCGGCAATCGATCCCGCTTCCGGCGGCAGACAGATGCCGAGCCACTGGGGACACAAGGACTACAACATCGTTTCGGCTTCGTCGCCGACTGGGACGCAATTCCTCCAGGGCGTGGGATCGGCTGAAGCTACGCTTCGCGCAAAGCTGATCGGCATTGCCGACGGTTTTCAGGACGACGAGATCGTTCTCATCTCGACGGGTGAGGGTCAGACCAGTGAAGGGGAGTTCTGGGAGTCGCTGAACACCGCGTCGAATCTCAAGCTGCCGGTCGTTTACCTCGTAGAGGACAACGGTTACGCGATCTCGGTTCCGGTCGAGGTGAACACCGCGGGTGGAAATATCTCGAAGCTCGTCAGCTCGTTCCCCGCATTGCACATCGAAACTGTCGACGGCTGCGACCTGATCGCGAGCTACGAAGCGATGTCACGCGCTGTGGCGTATGCCAGGTCGCGGAAAGGACCGGCACTCGTTCACGCGAAGGTGATTCGTCCCTACTCACACTCGCTCTCGGACGATGAAACGATGTACCGGCCGCCGGCGGAGCGTGAGGCTGATGCTGCGCGAGATCCCGTCGTGACTTTTCCAAAGTGGCTCATCTCCGAAGGTCACGCTACTGAGCAGGAGATCAAGTCGATTCAGGAAGAGGTGGACGCCGAAGTTCTGGCTGCGACTGACGATGCGCTCGCGCAGCCGCAGCCGGGACCGGACACAGTCTATTTCGGCGTCTACTCCCCCGATGTCGATCCGACGGGTGAGCAGTTCGATACCGAGGATGATCCGCGCTTCTCCGGCGCCCCGACGACGATGGTCGATCTCCTCAACACGTGCATGAAGGACGAGATGCGCCGTGACGAGAGGATCCTCGTTTTCGGCGAAGACGTCGCTGATGTGTCGCGGGAGGAATACCTCGGCAAGGTCAAAGGCAAGGGTGGCGTGTTCAAGGTCACCTGGGGATTACAGAAAGAGTTCGGCGGCGCGCGTGTATACAACAGTCCGCTCGCCGAAGCGAACATCGTCGGTCGCGCAATCGGACTTGCCATTCGGGGATTCAAGCCTGTTGTCGAGGTACAGTTCTTCGATTACATCTGGCCTGCGTACATGCAGCTGCGTGACGAGCTGGCAACGATGCGCTGGAGATCCAACAACAACTTCTCGGCGCCGGTGGTAGTGCGAACCACGTACGGCGGTTACATCCGCGGTGCGATCTATCACTCTCAGACCGGTGCGTCGCTGTTCACGCATTGTCCAGGGTTGCGCGTCGTCTGCCCATCGACAGCACTGGATGCAAACGGTCTCCTGCGCACTGCGATCAGGTGCGATGATCCGGTGATTTTCCTCGAGCACAAGCACCTCTATCGGCAGACGTACAACAAGAGTCCGAATCCCGGGCCGAACTTCATGATTCCGTTCGGGAAGGCGAAGACCATTCGAGAGGGGACGGACATCACGCTGGTGACATACGGAGCAACCGTTCAGCGCGCGCTCGCGGCGGCAAATGCGGTGGCCGATGAAGGAATCTCGGTCGAGGTGATCGACCTGAGAACGCTGTCGCCGTGGGATCGCCAGACCGTGTTCGATTCAGTGAAGCGGACCTCGCGCGTGATAGTCTCCTACGAGGACTCGCTGTCGTGGGGCTACGGTGCGGAGATCGCAGCTGCGATCGCGGACGAGTGCTTTGCGTGGCTCGATGCGCCGGTCGTCCGCGTCGCGTCAACCGACACGTTTGTCGGTTATGCTCCTCAACTGGAGGATGCGATTCTCCCGCAGGTGGAGGATTTCAAGAAGGCTTACCGGGAGATCGCGAAGTACTAGCC
>DATBRZ010000180.1:0-29915 GCA_036560025.1 Gemmatimonadaceae bacterium
ATCGTCGCCGGTGAAGTGCGCGCTCCGAATCTCTATTCGGTTCCACCTGAAACGACGATCGCTCAGGCGGTTGCTCTTGCCGGTGGAGTAACCGATCGCGGACGGCTCGATCGTGTCAGGGTTGTTCGCGCCGGCCGTGAGATCGTTGTCGATCTCACGCGTCCCGATGCCTCTGCCGCGCAGCTTCAGATACGATCGGGAGACCAGATAGCGGTCGCACGTGGCACCAATGTATTTCGAGACGTGGTCAGCCCGGTTGCGGGAGTTGTAGGCGCGCTTGCTGCAATAGCAGGCGTCGTTGTGACGTCGACTCGCTGATAAAATGTCGGACCTGGTTCCGTACCATCCCAACGCCCTGCAACGCCCCCACCCCGGCTCTCATGGTCAGATTCCGGAAGGATATCCCGAGCCGGTCAGCGAATCGACGAGCCTTCGCGAATACCTCGCCATTGTACGACGGCAATGGGTGATCGTTGCCTCGATCCTCGCGATTGCGGTTGGAACGACCCTTTACATTGTCCTGTCCGCTCCGCCGCGATACCGGGCGACCGCGGTGGTTCGGCTTGCTGACGCAAGGCGCGCTCTCACCGGCGGCGCTGGAGGCGCCGGTGCGTACGACGAGGTCCTGGGGCGGGAGACTGACGTGCTGCTCTCTCAAATTCAGGTCCTCACGAGCCGGGCCACGATAGGAGAAGCAGTGGACACGGGCGGGCTTCGTCTCGCTCCGGTAAGCGGCCATTCGCTGGTTTCTGCAATCAAGGACATTCACGTTTCTCCGGAAGCGCCGACTGACTCGCTCACGCTGACATTCCAGTCAGACGGTGTCGTCGTTCGGACCCGCAACAACGAGCTTCGCCGCACGTATGGCGAGCCGATTGATGCAGACGGTGTTCACTTCGTTGTAGCGAGCCGCCCGAACGTCGCGCAGACGAGGATCATGGTTCTTCCGCGGGACGCGGCCGTCGAAACAATCCTGTCGGGATTCCGCGCAACGCCTCGACCGAAGACGGACATCATCGATTTGCAGTTCACGTCGACGGATCCTGCTCACGCGCAGAGAGTGGCCAATTCCGTCGCGCTCGCCTTCCAGGCTCACAATGCTACCGGAGCGCAGCAGCAGTCCCGCCGGCGCCGGATTTTCCTCGAAGGCCAGATGCGGAAGACTGATTCGATGCTGCAACGCGCCCAGGCGAATTACAGCGCGTTTCGAGCGGGCCGACAGGTCTTCAGCTCGAAGGAAAAAGCCACCATCCAGCAGCAGGGCATGATGGACGTGCAGACTCGCCGAGCCGAGCTCGATGCGGAGCGCCGCACGTACGAGGCCCTGCTCGCGCAGGCAGAGCGCGCGCGCGACGCGGATAATCTCCGCAGTCTGGTCTCGTCACCGGGCATCGCAGCCAATCCGGTGATTCAGCAGCTGTACACACAGCTCACGAGATACGAGACGGAACGAGACAGCATGGTCACCGGCGGAGCCGCGAACACCAATCCCGACGTGATTGCCGTAAATCGTCTCGTTGCGTCGACGAGCAGCAATTTGCTCAGTGCTGTTCGCAGCCAGATCCAGTCGCTCAATGCGCGAATCAGCGCGCTCGATCGCCTTCAGCAGCAGAGCGCGGTAGAGATCTCCACTCTTCCCGCGACTGAAACAGAAGAGGCGCAGCTCGGTCAGCAGGTTCAGACGATCCAGAAGATGGCCGACCAGCTTCAGGAGGATTATCAGCGCGCGAAGATGTCCGAGGCGGTTGAAGCGGGTCAGGTGGAGATTGTCGATCTCGCCGACATTCCGACTCTCCCGATTGCCTCCGGCAGGATGCGCAAGCTCGCACTCGGGATTCTTCTCGGTCTCCTCCTCGGTGTGGGTGCCGCGATTGTCGTCGACGGAATGAACACATCGATCAGACGGCGAGACGACATCGAGCGATTCCTTCAGATCCCGGGATTGGCGGTCATTCCCAAATTCACAGACGCGACGCAGCGTCGTCGAATTGCGAGGCCTTCCCTGCGCCGAAATGGGAAGCGGTCGCCGTACGGAAACAATGGGCTCGTTACGCTCGCCGATACGCGGTCCCAGGGAGCCGAGGCGTTTCGCACGCTGCGCACTAACCTGATCTTCTCGCAAGCGGTGCACGCGATGCGGACGATCGTGATTACGAGCGCATCTCCCGCCGAAGGGAAGACTACAACGGTAGCCAATCTCGCGGTCTCCTTCGCCCAGCAGGGGATGCGTGTGCTCCTCATCGATTGCGATCTGCGCCGCTCACGTCTGCACAAGGTCTTCCACGTTGCGCGCGAGCCGGGAATGACAGACCTCATCCTCGGCAATGCGGATCAGGAGGCTGTGACGCGAGACACTCCGGTACCCGGACTCTACGTGATTCCTTCCGGCCCGCTTCCGCCAAATCCTTCCGAGCTCCTCGGCGGAGAACGCATGCGAAAGACGCTGCAATCGCTCGGCGAAGGATACGACCTGATTCTCATGGACACGCCTCCATTGCTTGCCGCCTCGGATGCGGCTGTGCTGTCAACTCTTTCGGACGGAGTCGTCCTCGTAGTACGAGCCGGCCTGACGGAAAGTGAAGCCGGACAGATCGCGATGCAGCAACTTGGTACAGTGGGAGCGCGCGTCGTAGGCGCAGTGCTCAACGATCCGGATTCGAAAGTGCCCGAATACGGGCGATACTACTCGTACGATTACGCAGCACCGGTCGCAGACTAACAACTACAACTTCGAAAATCAGAGATCCGAGACGCACAGGAGTCAGATCCGAGAATCAAAACTCTCGCATCTACGACCTACGCTTCTGGGACCTCGCATCTTTGACTTTCGAACTTGCAGTTCTTAGACGCGGTGTATGACCTTGCTCCTCGAGAGCGCTCCCTTCCTTCGCCCTCGGTCGCGCTCGAGTGATTTAACGGCGTCTTCGCCGCCGTGCTGCATAAGCAGCCACTGCTCCAGAGCAGGCGCAAGGATTCTCGCGGCGCGCTCGGCACCGTAAGGACGCACGTTGTACTCGGCGCTGCACCAGATGGCGAGAACATACGAGTGCGAGGGCGAAGACGAGATGCCCGCGCGCAACGGGTACTCCAGCTTCCATGCCCATTCATCGGGGTGCGTCGTGCGATCACTGTGCAGATGCTCACCGCACAGCTCCATGCGCAGGAAACCAAAGCGGGACGCCGTATTCGCGAGAATGGCGCTCGCTTCCTCGAACCCGCGCGCGCCCTGGATCTGTGCAATCACGTCGAGAGCCAGAATCTGATCGCTGATCACTCGCCGTGCGCGCGACGGCGCGGACAACAGCACTTCTCCGGCGACGAGAAATTCGTGGTACGAAAGCAGGTTCGTTCCGTAAATCAGAAGAACGCTGATTCCGACAAGGCCAAAAATCGCGATGGATGCAGCGACAAACGGAGCCGTAAGCGCAATGAGAAGACCGAACGCTGCCAGCACAACTGCAAGTGACCATAGAACGAAGGCCGTTCGCTCCCGCGACAGACCAAGCGCGAGCAGCCGATGGTGGATGTGACGCGCATCCGCGCCGGACAGCGGAACACTTCTGAGCCACCGCCGAAGAATCGCGAGGAACGCATCGAGAAGAGGGACTGCCAGCGCGAGGAGGGGGACGACCGCGAGTATCGACGGTCCCGGAACCTCCGCTGCCTTCATCGACAGGACCGCGAGTAGGAAGCCCACACTGAGACTGCCCGAATCTCCGAGAAAAACTCTCGCAAGCGGATAATTGAAGTGCAGGAATGCGAGCAACGCGCCGCCCAGCGCCATCGCCGGGATGAGCACTGCAGTGTTGCCAAGGGCAGCCGCCACTATGACAATGGTGGCGCATGCAACCAGGGCAATTCCCCCCGCGAGCCCATTCAGTCCATCGATGAAGTTGTACGCGTTCGTAACGCCGACAATCCACAGGAGTACGATCGGAAGAGACAGCACGCCGACGTGAACTCCCATGCCGTATCCGACAGTGAGGCTTACGATTCGCGCGCCGAAGTAATACGCGATGAGCGCAGCAATTATCTGTGCAGTGAGCTTCGCGCCCGGCGTCAATCCACGAACGTCGTCGATAAGTCCAACGAGAAACAGGAACGCGGAGCCGAGAAATACTCCGACCAGGAATCGGTCGGGATGTCCATTGCCGGTGATGAACGTGTCTCTGGCCACGATGAGAGCAGCGATCGCCACACTTGCGCTGCCCAGGTAGACTGCGACGCCGCCGAGCCTTGGCACTGGCAGCTCATGGAGACGTCGCGCGCCGTCAGGCGCATCATACAAACGCAAAGCGCCGGCGCTGCGAATCACTAGCGGAGTGATCAACAAGCTGGCGGATACTGCGACGGCAAATGTGACCGCCAGCCACACGACGATCACGCGATCACTACCCGGCTACGCATGAACTGATGATTATATGGGCGCAGATACCGTTCCGCCATCGACCCGGGCGATTATCCAGCTAGTCGATTACGGTTGCGCCCCCTTGTCGCAATCGGCCTGACAGTGCCGGACCAACCCGCGCGCGAAGCACGAGCTCCTCTCCTTCGCTCCGCTGATCGAGCACCTCGGCTTCGCGGTGAATTGCCGCGATAAGCCGGCCCTCGGAAACCGGGATCCTGATTTCAACAAGCGGAGCGCGCTCGCGGGCTCTTGCAAGGAGCGCGCGGCGCAATGGCTCGAGCCCGCCTTCTGCGACAGTCGAAACGAAAACGGATCGCGGTATCAACTCCTTTATCCGCGTCTCCAGCGGCAGCAGATCGTCCTGCGGTATCAAATCGATCTTGTTGAAAACGTTCAGCACCGGTTTGCCGCCTGCTCCGATCTCAGCAAGAACGGCATCCGCGATCGCCCGCTGCTCCTCCCATGCCGGATGACTCACGTCGATCACATGCAGGAGCAGGTCCGCTTCAGCGATCTCTTCGAGCGTCGCGCGAAAGGATGCAACGAGGTTGTGTGGAAGCTTGCGGATAAAGCCGACCGTATCGGTTACGAGCATCGACGTGTTCTCTGCAAGCTGCACTTCGCGAGTCAGCGGATCGAGCGTCGCAAAGAGCCGGTCCTCTACGAAGATTCCGTTCGAGGAGGCGAGAGATCGCAGCACCGATGACTTGCCCGCATTTGTATAGCCGACCAGGCTCGCGCGGAACTGATCGCGCCGCGAAGTGCGCTGCACCTCACGCGATTTCTGGACGTCAGACAGTCGCTCCTTGAGAAGGCGAATGCGGTTGTTGATGAGGCGTCGGTCGGTTTCGAGCTGAGTCTCACCGGGGCCGCGCATTCCGATTCCTCCGCGGAACTTCTCGAGGTGCGTCCACATCCGGGTCAAGCGCGGGAGCATGTATTCGAGCTGTGCCAGCTCCACCTGCATTTTCGCTTCGCTTGAGCGCGCGCGGGTAGCGAAGATGTCGAGAATGAGCTCGGCCCGATCCATGACCCGGCGGCCCGTCGCATCCTCGACATTCTTCCCCTGCGCGGGCGTGAGCTCATCGTCGAAGATTATGAGTGTAGCGCCGCGATCATCGATCGCCGTGCGAAGCTCATCGATCTTTCCCTTCCCCAGGTACGTTGCGGGATTCGGTCGATCGAGCTGCTGGGTCACGGTGCCGACAACTTCAGCGCCCGCGGTATCGACGAGTCGCTCGAGCTCGTCCAGGTGCTCGATCATCGCGTCGCGTCGTGTCGACGCGGGCACAGCATATCCGCCATTTCCATCGCGGCGGCCATCGCGCTTGAGCTGCGCCCCGACGAGAATCGCTTTCTCGATCGGGGCTTCCAGCTCGATCATCGGGCGAACGATCTTCGCTACCTGTTCTGCTGCACGCTTCCGAAGCTCGAGAATCGCCCGCGCTGATCATACGGACGGGTGAAATTCCCGAGGGGCGTATCGACCGTCAGATCGCCCATGACTCTGTAACTCACGCTTCCGCTCTGAAGCAGCTGCTGTCCCGCTGCGCCAAGTCCCGCATAAGTAAAGTTCACCGGAATGGTTACGAACGTCGAATCGTGATCCTTCACTCTGAACGCGTTCTGAAGCATACCATCGCCGAGCTTCAGGTTGTCACCGACGAACAAGGTGTACGTCAGGCGCGCCGCGTTCAGGTTGTAGCCATTCGGATTATATACGTTCAGTATGACGTCTGCCGACCCCCCGCTCAATCCGAGACCTCGGAGCTTTACGTCGCTGAATCTCACCAGCGGCTCCTTGAATCCGCCTAATCCGAGCGTGGCGCAGCCGCCAAGCGCCAGCATCGCCAGCGCTGTCACAGCTATTCGTCTACGCATCAAGTCTCCTTGCCGGCGTCGTCTTCCGACCGGCTCTCTTTGTCTGTGTCACGTACCGCACGCTGCTTGAGCTCGTTCCACCAGGCCATCCGCTTCGCGATCTCCTTCTCGAATCCAAAAGGCCCTGGCTCATAGAACATCTGGCCTCTCAGTTTTTCCGGCAGATACTCCTGCGGGATGTATGCCTCGGGAACGTTGTGCGCGTATTGGTACCCCTCGTGATATCCCAGTTCCCGCATCAGCGGCGTCGGCGCGTTACGAATGTGGAACGGGACTGGCTCGGCGGGCGTTTCGCGCGCAGCCTCGAGCGCGGCATCGAGAGCGCGGTAGGCGGAGTTTGATTTCGGCGCGGACGCCAGATAGATGATCATTTCCGCGAGCGGAAGATATCCTTCCGGCGGTCCGAGCATGTGGTAGGCATCGCGCGCCGCGACTGCGATCTGCAGGGCATTAGGATCACTCAACCCGATGTCTTCTGCAGCCATCGCGATCGAGCGCCGGAAGATCGTCATCGGATCTTCGCCGCCCTCGATCATTCGCGCCATCCAGTAAAGCGCGCCGTTTGCGTCGCTGCCGCGAAGTGATTTATGGAGCGCCGACAGCATGTTGTAATGCGTCTCGCCTGATTTGTCGTGATGCGCATGCCGCTTCTGCATCGCGTCGCGTGCTGCAGCAACATCGATGTGACCGCCCTTCCCTACATGGAAGGCAGCAGCCTCGATCACCGTCAGGGCGCGCCTCACGTCGCCATCGGCTTCGTGGGCTATCAGCGTCAGCGCGTCGGCGTCGACCTCCAAATCGAAGGTGCCGAGCCCTCGCTCACGGTCGGTGAGCGCGCGGTCGAGTACCGTCCGAATGTCTTCCTCCGGAATCGGCTCGAGCACGAACACGCGCATGCGCGAGAGCAGCGCTCCATTCATTTCAAATGAAGGATTCTCTGTTGTCGCACCGATCAGTGTAATCGTTCCGCTCTCGACGTGAGGAAGAAATGCATCCTGCTGCGCACGATTGAAGCGATGGATCTCATCGACGAAAAGAATTGTCTGCCTGCCCAGCTCGAGTCGCTCTTCCGCGGCGGCGATGATCTCGCGCACGCGAGGCACTCCTTCGGTAACCGCGGAGAATCGGACGAATTCTCGATCGGTGTATCTCGCAATCAGCCATCCAAGAGTCGTCTTGCCAGAGCCGGGGGGACCCCAGAACACCATCGAGGACACCAGACCGCCCTCGATAGCCTCGCGAAGCGGCTTCCCCTGATCGAGGAGATGGCGCTGCCCGACGACCTCATCGAGCGTACGCGGCCTCATACGCGCAGCGAGCGGCTGCGCTGATGCGGGGGGCGTGAAAAGCGATTGCTCGCCCGATTCGCGACGCGTTGACGCGGCCATGGGTGTGCGACGGAATTTCTTTGGCATTCTCTAGCGAATCTCTCAGCCGGCGAGAGCTATCACGTTCCGCGCCACGAGATACAATGCGCAGCCAGCGAAGAAACTCGCCGGCAGCCGCCATTCGCGCTTCGCCTGAAACTCGGGAACGAGGTTGGATGCAGCAACATAGATCGACACGCCCGCGGCGAGCGCGAGCCCATACCATTGCAGCGGACCGACATGTTCGGTCAACAGCGCTCCCATGATCGTCGCGACACCAAGTGCAGCGCCGGCTCCCAACGCGCGCCTACGGCTGGCCCCGGCCGCGAGAAACAGGCTCGAGATCGCTAATCCTTCCGGCAGCTTATGCAGCAGGATAGCGATGAACACGAGAATCCCGAGCTCATCGCTTACCTCGAATCCGCTTGCTATTGCAACGCCGTCGACAAACGTGTGCAGCAGGAGCCCGACGAGCGCAGAAAAGCTCACGGCTCGCGTCACCGAGTGAACTTCTTCACCGAAATGGAAGTGAGGCGTGACGGTGTGCTGCGTGAGATGCACGAGCAAATATCCGAGCAGCACGACGAAGCCGGCCTGTGCGCCGTGTCTCTCGATCGATTGAGGAACGAGGTCGACGAGCGACACGGAGATCATAAAGCCGGCGGATAGGGCGATCAGATTCTCCAGCGCGCGAAGACTCCACCGCGACCTTCCAGCAACCGCCGCGGCTCCGACTACGTTCGCTGAAGCAGCGACGAGCGTGTACGCCAGCGCAGCGCCGATCACGACTGCGTGAGCGAGAGCCTTTCCGCCGCCGCAGCGATGGCGGCTGTTAGAGTCGGAGCGGGAGCGCGATCCCAGGATTGGGAGCGCCAGGTTCGATCAGGAAGCGACGCCTTTTCCTCGAGTCCTTTGCTCTGCAGCAGGTACAGCCAGCGGTCGGATCTCGCGAAGATGTAAAGCTCGAGCTGCGGCGTGAGTGTGAGCTGGTCGTCAGCCGTGTACAGCGTGATCTCGACGCCCCCATAGGTAGCGAGTGGCACCTTCAGGCGGGCGACCGCGTCGCGCACATCCGGAAGCGCAACGAGGTCTGCTGTCCAGGTCGTTTCCGACCTCAGATCCTCGATGTGAACATCGATCGCCGGAGCGAGCAGCTCACTCAACGTGTAGAACAGATCAACGACACGTTCGGCGTTCGCTGCAACGTATGCCTCGTAATGATCGCCGACCTTCGCGAATGTGAATCCATCCACGCCGGATCGGAACCGCCTCCAGACCGTGACATCCGGGTTTCTGCCACGAAATAGCATCGATCCTCTACGCTTCGGTTGATCCGGCGTCCGACTCGGCAAACTGCCTGGCAAGTCCCATGAGCACGTCTGGCCTGTTCATCGTCGGTTCAGAGATAACCGCTTCCAACAGACGGCGTAACATTGATCCCACTACTGGACCGCTAAGACCGAGACTCTCGATATCGCGGCCCCCTATCGCCAGGTCAGCTACCTCGATCGGGTCGCGATATGCGATCCTGACTGCCCTGCGGTACACCGATGCAACGGCCTGCCTGGACGGCGCAACAATGTCCACCTTCCGCGCCGCAGCCCAATGAGCTTCGGCGAGACGCATTACCGAAGCAAGACGCGTGCGACCTGCGGTCGCCGCCCACTTGCGAATCATCGCATCCTCTGGAGGAGATGACGATGTCAGCGCGGCCGTCATTTCTTCGCGAATCGATTGCCAACCGCGAACTATCCCGCCAATCCAAGCGATCTCCGCGTTGGAGAACCGAAGGTTGCGTAACGTTTGATCGAGCTCGGCGGCGGAAGAGCCCGAGAAAAGCGCAATGAGTCGCAGGGTCCGCCGCATCGGCCGCATTCTCAATCCGGCTGCAGGGAGGCAGTCAATTGCCGAGAGGTCGAGGGGGCCGATATTCGCCATCGAGGGAATGAGAGCACGCATTGCTCCGCTCTCGATCCAGAGCGCAAACGCGGTGCTCGGAAGGAGCACCTGGTCCATTGTCTTTTCGATCTCCTGCTTTACGCGCTCCGCAGAAAGACGGATCAGGTGAGGCGCACTTTCAACGATCGCGCTCCAGGTCTCCCGGTCGATCGTGAACCCGAACCGCGCGGCGAACCGAATTGCGCGAAGTGCGCGCAATCGATCCTCGCGCATGCGTTCGCGAGGGTCGCCGACAGCGCGAACGATTCCCTCCTCCAGATCGCTGCGCCCCGCGAATGGATCGCGTATCTCGTCGCGCGCGGGTGAATACGCAATTGCATTGATCGTGTAGTCGCGACGCGCGAGATCCTCTTCCAGAGTCGCGCCGAACTCCACGACTGCATGGCGACCATCGGTCTGCACGTCGCGGCGATACGTCGTTACTTCGTGCATGACGCCGTCATCATCGAGGACACCGACAGTACCGAAGTCGATTCCAATCGGCACCGTGCGCGGAAAGAGGCGCCTTACGTCGACGGGTCGCGCGGCCGTAGCCAGATCCCAGTCGAGATGGGGCTGTCCGAGAAGAGCGTCGCGCACAGCGCCACCCACACACCACGTCTCGAAGCCCGCCTTCTCGAGTCTTCGAGCGATCTGACGGACGCTTCTCGGAGGATCGAGGGTTATCGACAGATTGTGCTCCGACAAGAGATCACGATACGATGGCGCTAAATCTCATCGAACATGCTGCGAATCTCCGCGAGCGACATTCGGGCGCCGAGCGCCAGCATGAGATCGATTCTGGCCTGTTGGGCTCTTCGTGAGCCGCCAAAGATGACGCCAATCTCTTCCAATCGCCGACCACCGCCCGCGTAGCCGTACGTGTGCCAGACTCGGCCGCCTTGAGTTCGGGAAGTCAGAACGACCGGTTTTCCTTCGTCGATCCAGCGCTCGATCGCGGGAACAACCGCAGGCGGAACGTTGCCCCTGCCCATAGCAGCGACGACGATGCCGCGCGCATCGCGACGCGAAGCATCCAGCAGGCGCTCGTCGCAGCCGGCCGCAACGAACACTATGTCCACCGGTACTCCGAGTGATGGCGGCGAGATCGGCTTCGGCACCGGCGGAAGCTCGCGGTGAAGAATCAGCTCGCCCTCGTCGAGCACACCCAGCGGTCCCCAGCCGGGACTCTCGAACGCATCGAGCAGATGAGTATTTGTTTTGGTCGCGTCGATTGCAGCGAAGATCTGTCCGCTGATCACTACCATCGCACCATAGCCGCGCGTTTCCGGACTCGCCGCAACGCGCACGGCCTCCAGCAGATTCGCCGGTCCGTCCCATCCAAGGTCGCTGACGGTTCGCATCGCACCGGTGAATACCACCGGCTTCTCGGCAGCAAGCGAGCGCGCGACGAGATACGCCGATTCCTCGAGCGTATCCGTTCCGTGAGTCACGACAATTCCCGTTACCTCAGGTCGCTGCAGATGCTCCGCGATTCTGTTCCGAAGCGCCCACATCCGCTCGATGGTCATGTGCGGGCCGGGGTACACGCCCCATTCCTCCGTCTCGACTCCCGTCACCAGATTGATTCCGCGGGTTGCCTCGAGGATCTCGCTCGCGGTCAGCGCGGGCACCGCACCACCTCGCGTAGGATCGTTGCGCATGGCGATCGTTCCACCGGTGAAGAGGATTACGATCAACCCGGGCGTCCCGTCGGAGTGCCGTCACCGCCTGCGCTCCGCGAAGCGATTCGCGATGCCCAATCACCAGCTCGCTCGTCGATATCGTTGCAATCGTACGCTGCAAGCTCGCACGCGATGGTGATGAGCGCGTCTGCGAGCAGCAGATCAACCGCTGTCGCGCGCGCTTTCGACGGGGTGGATCGACCCGGCTGCGATTCAATCGTAAGACGGTGAAGAATCGTTGTGGCCGCATCGACACAGGATCGTGCCGCCGTCGGCAGATCCTCGGTCTCGTGTGCTGAAAGGATTGCTGCGAGTCTGTCCTCGAGAGACCGGCTCAGCGCAGCGGGTCTCTCACTCAGCCATTCTGCGAGCGTCGTCCAAGCCAATGCTGTCGACTGCCGGCGTCGAGTCAGTTTCGCGAGAGATGAGAGCGAACGATTGAAACAACGGCGGCAAGCGCATCGGGAATGCGCGATGCGTCGGGAACGCCGGCCTGCGCCATGTGCGGTTTCCCACCGCCACGGCCACCCGCAACGGCGGCCACCTCGCGAACGATCTCGTCGGCCCGGAGTCCGCGCTCGCGAAGATCATCACTCACAATGCCGAGGAGTGAGCTCTTGCCGTCGGCGAACGATGCCGCGAGCACCGCTACGCCACTCTGCATCCGATCACGCAGCGCATCGCCCAGCGTCGTCAAAGCGCGCGAATCCTCGGCGCTGACTTGCGAGGCAACGACGCGCGTGCCATCGACCGTCTGGACCAGGGAGAGAAGACGATCGATCTCCCCACCCCCTGATCGCAGCGCCTCCTCGAGCTTTCTCTCGAGCGTGCGCCGCTCCTCTACGAGCGACTGAATTCTCTTCGGCGCGGCGCCTGGCGCTGCACGCACGATCGTTTCGATTTCCCGAAGGGATTTTTCCTCGTTACGCGCAATCTCATAGGCACGGGGTCCCGTGACCGCTTCGATTCGTCGCACGCCAGCTGCAACTCCCGTTTCGCCGACGATTCTGAACAGTCCGATCTCCGCTGTGTTCCGCACGTGTGTGCCGCCGCAGAGCTCAGCCGACACACCGGGGATCGACACCACTCGCACGACATCGCCGTACTTCTCTCCGAAAAGAGCCATGGCCCCGGCGGCGACGGCTTCGGAGTAAGCGCGCTGCTCTATCGCGAGTGGAGTAGCCGACAGTATGCCGCGATTCACTTCCTCGGTTACAGCGTCGATCTGCTCCGCAGTGAGCGGGCCGTGATGCGTGAAATCGAATCTCAGGCGATCCGGCGCGACGAGTGAGCCGGCCTGATGAACGTGATCGCCGATCAGGTGCCTCAGTGCTGCGTGAAGGAGGTGCGTCGCTGTGTGATTGCGCTCGGTATCGAGCCTCACGTCGCGCGGAACAGTCGCGTGTGCGCGACCCGGCGTGACGCTTCCTTTCGCCAGCCCGGAAACGACGAACCCCTCGTCGCTCTTGCGAACGTCGTCAACCTCGAGCTCCCAGCCGTCGCCTACGACCGAGCCCTGATCAGAGATCTGACCGCCCGACTGCGCGTAGAACGGTGACTCCCTGAGAATCACAGCAACTCTTCCATTGGTGAGCTCTCGCACCGCGATTGCTTCAGTCTCGATGTCCGTCCGGTCGTAGCCGACAAAGGCTGACCTTCCGTTGCCAAGCGCGTTGTCCGCTGTAGTCCATTCGCCCGCCGCGGAATCGCTACCGATCGCAACGAGGTTGCGGGACTTACGCTCCTGCTGCGATTGCGCGCGTTGCGCTGCAAGCGCAGCCTCGAATCCGGATACATCCACCGTGTATCCTCGCTCTCGCGCCATGAGCTCGGTCAGATCCAGCGGAAAGCCGTACGTGTCATGGAGCCGGAATGCGTCTTCGCCAGCGATTGTTCCCTTCACTGCCCCGGAGCCCTGCGTTGTCGCCGCCGGCGCGATCTCGTCGAAGCGGCGCATACCGGCGTCAATCGTGGCGAGAAAGCGCTGCTCTTCTGCCCGAGTCGTATCGAGGATGTGAGACCGGCGCGCGCGAAGCTCAGGGTAGACATCGCCCATCACATCGATCACCCGATTGGTGACGTCCACCAGCGTTGGAGAGACACGCCCCAGCAGCCATGCGTGTCGGACTGCTCGGCGAAGAATGCGTCTGAGCACGTAACCGCGTCCTTCATTCGACGGGAACACTCCGTCGGCAAGGAGAAATGCGACTGCTCTTCCATGATCGGCGAGTACGCGAAACGCCGCGGGGTCGACGCGCACACGCCCATCTTTCACAGCGGCGGAGTGCGTACCGCGTCCGCGAGCCGGCAGATCGTGCCATTCGGGCTTGTCGCTTTCGCGGCCGCGATAGGAAAGCCCGACTGTCTGCTCGATCGTCGCGATCAGAGGCTCGAACAAGTCGGTGTGGTAATTCGACGTGACACCCTGGAGCGCCGCAGCGGTTCGGTCGAGCCCCATTCCTGTGTCAACCGAAGGTTTCGGCAGCGCAACGAGTTTGCCGTCCGGCTGACGATCGAACTGCATGAACACGAGATTCCAGATCTCGAGAAATCGCCCTCGCTCGGTTCCTTCCACGAACGCAGGCAGCGAGAACTCATCTCGCTCGATTTCAGTCCAGTCGCCGGTTGCTGCCTCGGGAAACCGGAAATCGCGGGCGATTCTGGCAAGATCGACAAAGATCTCCGAGCACGGTCCGCACGGGCCCGTGTCAGCCATCTGCCAGAAGTTGTCGTGCGCGCCAAGTCCGTAGATCCGGCTGTCGGCCAGCCCTGCCACTTCACGCCACAACGCGCGCGCTTCCTCGTCCTCGTCGAATACGGTGACGCGGATGTGCTTCGGATCGATCTTCAGCCGGTCGGTGATGAACTCCCACGCGAAACGAATCGCATCCCGCTTGAAGTAATCGCCGAAGGAAAAGTTGCCCAGCATCTCGAAGAACGTGTGGTGCCGCGCAGTGTGTCCGACCTGCTCGAGATCATTGTGCTTCCCGCCCGCGCGCACGCATTTCTGCGATGTTGCCGCGCGCGCGCCAAAAGCAGGCTTCTCGGCGCCGAGAAAGACTTTCTTGAACTGAACCATCCCCGCATTCGTGAACAGCAGCGTAGGATCGTCGGCAGGTATGAGCGAGCTGCTCGGCCTGACGGCGTGTCCCTGTTGCTCGAAATACTCGAGGAATCGGCGACGGAGCTCGGCTGATTGCATCCGGCGAAATATATCGTTGGTTGCTGTTGCTCCCGGTCAAAAAAAACGGGGACCCGAAGGTCCCCGTCGATTTGATAGCTCATCGCGAGCGATCAGGTTCCTGCCTTGATCGTCACGTTGTCAACGCCCCAGCTCTCGTCCCACACCGACTGCTGAGTGGGATTCGAAGTGCTGAAGATGAACTGCACCGGCTGGTTCGTTCCGCATGGGTTCGTGCCACCGAACGTCAGCGTGTACTCTGTATCGCCGAAGCTTCTGAACTGCGGCGTGTTGGAAAGATCCGGACGGCTGATGTAGTTCAGCAGGTCCTGCCCGTATGACCCCGTCCCCGCCTTGTAACCGCCGAGGCCGAATTCCTTCGGGTAATCCTGCTGCACCGTGTACTGGTTCGAAAAGGTTGTCCTGAGGATCGCGACCGGGTCTGCACTGCCGCAGCGATACGACACGGAGAACACGTTCGCCAGGAAGATTCCGTGCTGCGCCTGCTTACCCTTTCCATCCCACGATCCGATGATGTAGAGATCGAGGGTGAGCAGCCAATTCGTGTAGCCGTTCGGGAGGTTCAGCACTGCGTTAGTCCGAGTGTTCTCGAACCGACCGAGGAATTTCTGGCCTGCGGGAGCCGTCTCGATGTTCGGTCCGTCGGCCACACCCGCTGCGCCCGGCTGAAGGTCTGTACCCCACGCGCTTCCTGCCGAAGCTGAAAGAACTCCGGCCTCGAACGTATAGGTGTCGTTCACTGGACAAGTTGTGCAGCCAGTGGGCGGAGGCGGACCAGGCTTGTCGAAGACGGGACCTAGGTCTGCCGTTGGTGAGGAGGGTTCGCTGCAGGCACCCATAACGAGAGCAGCGATGGAAAGTGCGAGAATTCTTTTCATGTACTTCAGCTCCCTGATCGCAAGAGGTCCCGGCCACGTGCCGGTGACGCCTTTTCGATAGCCAGGCTGTCTCAGTGAGACCCTTGGCTTTGCGGACCGGCCTCGCGGCCGGGGTGCCCTTATCGAAGGAGTGGTCGATTCAAAATCACGTCGTCGTTAGCTGTCAGTCTTCAGGTTGAGGTTATCGATCGCCCATGACTCGTCCGCACGGCTCTGCAGATCAAAGTCAGGAATGAACATCTTGATGCCGGTCCAGCTCGTCCCCGCCGGGCATGGATTCGTTCCCGAGAAGCTCAGCTGGTAATGCGAATCCACGACGGCATCGAACTGCGGCACGTTCGCATCGGTGTAACCTGTCTCGTTCGAGCCAACTGATCCTGTCCCCCACTTCGTGCCTCCTCCGTCGGTGACTTGAAGCGGGAACGACTGCTGCACGGTCTTCTGATTCGAGAAGCTCGTCACGAAAATCGGAACGACCGAGCCGCTGCAAACAGCACCGATCTCCCAGCTGTCCTCGCCGAACGCGCCATGCTGCGCCTGCTGGCCGCGCCCATCCCAAGAGCCGATGAGATAAAGATCGAACGAAACGGCGAACGTCGCCGCCCCGCTCGAAATGCTCACCTGAACCGCCTGGTTATTCATCCTGCCAAGAACGTAATTGCCACCGCCGAACGCAGGCGGATGATCGGTCGGGAGACTGGCAGCCGTAATACCGGCGTTGTCTTCTGCCGAAAGAGTCGTCGACCCGGTCGATGCTCCGGAAATTACTTCGGAGCCGCCCGCGCCAAAGTTGTACGTAACGTTCTGAAGGTTTCCGCTTACGAGAGTGGAAGGCGGTGTCTTGAACCTTTCGTAAGCAACCTTAATATAGCCGGTCGAGACCGGACCAGATGTTTCACTACAGGCAGTAAGTACTACTGCCGCGAGCCCCAGCGCCAACTTTCTCATGGTTTCCCCGTCGCCAGAAAGTTTGCCGGCACATTGCCGGTTACCTCTTTTCGGCGGCCAGGCTGTCTCTCCAGAGACCCTTGGCTTTGCGGACCGATCTCGCGACCGGGGTGCCTTTCTCGAAGCGGTAGATTCGCTGCGGCTTCGGCGGGACTAGCACGCGGCTGTCCTCGTCGAAGCATTCAGCGGGGCCAAGAGTACGTGGGGTCTGAAAATGTGTCAAGTTTGAAATGGCCGGTTGTGCTTGCAAACAAAGCCATTAACACCTGTCCCAGCATTTTTGTGATATTGTGCCGAGCTCGCGAAAGAACGTTCCGTTACGATTCGCTACAACAACTCCAAAAGAAAGAGGCAAGAAACGATTCCGCAGCCTGCTGTAAATCTTTTGTGATGTGACGAAAATGAGCGGCTTATCGTCCCTGCTGCTCGCCGCGGAACGCCGTCAGCTATTCAAATGTTCGCCTAAGCAGGCGGTTGATATCATCAAGGTCGTAACCCTTACGCGCGAGGTAGCTGAATAAACGTCGTCGCTTAACCGCCGGGTCCAACGACCCCATCGAAAGCAGTTTCTTCCGCGCAGCCACCTCGAGGCCGGTCGTCTCGTCGATTCCCTCTTCGGCAACAATCAAGTCGAGCGCCTCAGACGCCACATGAGCGTCGACTCCGCGACGAATCAACTCCTGACGAACACGCCGAACCGACGCAGGGCGCTGACTGGTGAGCTTCGAGCGCGCGAAGTCACCCGCGAACTGTGCGTCGTCCACAAGACGGCTTTCGCTCAGCCGCTCGAGCGCTGACTCCACCTCTGATCTCTCGAACCCCTTCCGAAAGAGCTTGCGCCTGAGCTCCTCGCGCGAGTGCCCTCGCGATCCGAGAACAACCAACGCCGTTTCATACGCGCTTCGCTCACTCCGACCGGTCCGATCAGCCATACACCCCCAACGAAAACGCCGAGTGAACGACGCATAGCGGCGCAAGCACCGGGCTCCGCCACTACGCGCGCCCCCTCGGCGCCTTTTCGATGATGGTTGTTACTCTTCGCTTACCTCCGCATCCACTTCGGCACCATTCGCAGGCCGGATTCCGAGCACCGTCTTCACCTTCTCTTCGACCTCTGCCAGAAGAGCCGGGTTGTCCTTCAGATACATCTTCGCGTTCTCGCGACCCTGACCGATGCGTTGCGATCCGTAGCTGTACCAGGCGCCCGACTTGTCGATGATGCCGGATTCCGACGCGATATCGAGCACGAGTGACGCGTGGCTGATTCCTTCGGCGTACATGATGTCGAATTCGGCTTGCTTGAACGGTGGGGCGACCTTGTTCTTGACGACTTTTACACGGACGTGCGAGCCGATGACATCCTCTTTCTCTTTCACAGCGGCGATTCGGCGAATATCGAGACGCACCGATGCGTAGAATTTGAGTGCCTTTCCACCGGTCGTGGTCTCGGGATTGCCGAACATGACCCCGATCTTCTCGCGAAGCTGATTGATGAAGATCACCGAGGTCCGCGATCGCGCGATGGCGCCGGTGAGCTTTCTCAGCGCCTGACTCATTAGGCGAGCCTGGAGACCGACGTGAGAGTCTCCCATATCCCCTTCGATCTCGGCGCGAGGGACGAGAGCTGCGACTGAATCGATCACGACGACATCGACCGCACCAGATCGCACGAGGATCTCGCAGATTTCCATTGCCTGCTCACCAGTGTCAGGCTGCGAGACTAGAAGATTGTCGATATCGACGCCGAGCTTCTGTGCGTATTCCGTGTCGAGTGCGTGCTCGGCGTCGATGTAGGCTGCGACTCCACCCGCGCGCTGCGCGTTGGCAACGACGTGAAGACACAGCGTCGTCTTGCCGCTCGATTCCGGGCCGTACACCTCCGTGACGCGGCCACGCGGGATTCCACCGACACCAATCGCGGCGTCGAGATTTATTGCTCCGGTGGAAATCGCGTCAATGCGAACGCGCGCGGACTCGGATCCCATCTTCATGATCGAGCCTTTTCCGCAGTTTTTTTCGATCTGGGCGATCGCCAGGTTCAACGCTTTCTTCTTGTCGTCGTGCATCACTGATACGGCCATCTCATCCACCCTTTTTGGTTTGTCGTTGATCGTCCCGGCTGGCGATCGCTCGCCGGAGAACATCCCCGAAATGCGGCGCGCCGGCTACCCGAATAAAATACGAAGATCGTCATACCGCATCAAGCATCATCGAACGAGAAAGGCATTCTCAACGTGTGTGACCTGGGCGGCACCTGCAGCGAACGTTACCCCGATCACGTCGAACCGATATGCGTCACCCGCCTCTCTGAAGCGCCCCATCCACTCGCGCGCGGCGCGCGCCAGCTCACGCTGCTTTCTCCAATGCACTGCTCCCAGAGGGCCGCCAAACTCCCGAGACAATCGCGTCTTCACTTCGACGAACGCTACAGTTCGACCGCTTCTTCCGTTTTGGTGTTGAGAAACGACGAGATCGATGTCCCGGTGGCCACTCCGAAACCTGCGATTGAGCACCGACCAACCGTTCATCACCAGCCACTCCTCAGCGATCGATTCGCCCCGCACTCCAAGCAGATGGCGCGCCACCGACATGCGCCGAAGATATCCGAGCGAAGAGGAGCAACGTGAAGCCGAAACTTTGCGACCGATACCGAATTTGTGCATCTGCCGAATTTCTTCATCGGCTTGGGGAGCGATCGGAAGCACGGGGCGACGCTACGGATTATCCGGTCAGCACTACCTCACACTCGTCGATCATTTGCTCGATGCTGAACCAGTTGCGGATCCGCCAGTGTGCTTCATCGAGTGACGATTGCAGGTCCCGCGGGTCGCCGCGAAGGGATGCGGCAACATCGAGCAACGCATTAGCGAGCGCTTCGACGTCATCGCGCGGAACTATCCGGCCGGCCTGAGGACGCTCCGCGGTTGGTGCGAGCGCTTTTCGAGCACCGCTCACATCGGCGGCGATAACGGGAACGGCGGCCGCCATGGCTTCGAGCATTACGTTGGCCATACCTTCGTTCCGGCTGCTGAGAACAAACGCATCGAATCCGGCGATGATCTCTGCTCCGTTCGGACGGCGGCCCAGCCAGTGGACGCGATCGTCGATACGGAGCTCGCCAGCCAGTGAGCGTAATGCGTTCGCGTCATCTCCGTCGCCGAGTATGGCCAGACGTGAGTCAGGAATTGCTGCGGCGGCGAAGCCACGCAGCAGAATGTCGAAGCCTTTCCGTGGGAAAAGATGACCGGCGCCGCCATAAAGAATCGTCGTCGCCGAAAGTCGGAGCTCTTCGCGTAGCGCGCGTCGAAGTTCGTCGCGCTTTCCTCGAGTCGACTCGACTCCGTTGAGAATCACGTGAACCCGGTTCGCCGGATAATCCCCGGCGCCGGCAAGCCAGACATCGCGAATCTCTTCGGAGTTCACGATCAGCGCGTCGATCCATCTCCTGAACGCAAACGCTCGTCCTGGTGACGTCGGAAACTCGCGAACGATTCCGAGCCGTACGACAACGGGCCGAACGTTTGCTGCGCGAGCAGCCCACGCGCCGAGCACTGTCGGAACCCACGAAGTAAAAAGAACCGCGTCGGGTTTCTCTTCGCGCAGCCAGTGAGCGAATCTGAGTGCGCTCGGCACATCGAACTCGCCTCTCGGTCGGACGCTCGTGGTTCGAAAGCCGAGGCTACGAAAGTTCTCCTCCACGGGCCCGCCGCGGCACGATACGACTATCTCATGGCCACGCTCTCTCAACCCGCGCGCCAGATTGCTCAGCCACTTTTCGTTTCCACCCCAGACCCGCGCGGAATTCTGCCCAATGAGCTTCATCGTGCGGGACGAAGGAACGCTTCCCACCGATCCAGCATTTTCTCGAATGAAAATTCCCCACTCGCCAGCTCCCGTCCGGCGTGCGCCATTTGCGATCGACGTGATGGGTCGCTGAGTATTGCGCTCGCGGCCTCCGCAATCGCGCGCGGTGAAAAGTCGACGATCGTTCCGGCGGTCGCGCCCGCTGCGGTCGGGCTGAGCGCGTCCTGAGCGCCGCTCACTCGAGTGCTGACGACCGGCACTCCAAGCGCCATCGCTTCGAGCATCGCATTCGACATTCCTTCCTTGTCGGAAGAAACAATGAACACATCGAGGGCGCCGAGTACGTCGCCGACATCGTCGCGATGACCGAGAAAATGGACTCGGGTACGAAGTGCGAGCTCATCACACCGGCGCTCCAGCTCGATTCTTCCTGGTCCTTCGCCGGCCACTATGCAGTGCACATTCGCCGGCAGAATGGCCATCGCATCGATCAGTCGATCGATCCGCTTTTGTTTCGCCACGCGGCAAACCGTGCCGACAACGTGCGCTTGAGCGGGGATCCTGAGCGTTGCCCTGAGCGTGCCGGGCCGAGCTCGTGCAACGGGAGGCGTGACGCCGTTGTGAATGACTGTGACCTTATCCGGACCGAAACCCGCGAGGTTCTCGAACGGCTGCGCCATCGCGCGAGAGTTGACGGCCACCGCATCGATCCACCGACGAAGCGCAATCCGATACTTGGCATTTCGCGGCGTGTCGCTCTCGAGGCCGACGCGTGCGACGACTCGTGGAACTCCCGCGAGCTGAGCGCCCAGTCCGGCCAATGCGAGCTTCTTGTACGTCCCGATGAGGAATGCGTCTGGCTTCAGCTCGCGCAACGATTCGGCGAGTCGAAATGCGTCGGGGAGTGCAATGTCTCCGCCGATCGCACGTATTCGTGTCGGTACTCCGCGCTTCGATGCTTCGGATGCTACGAGCTGATCATTGCAAAGAAGAAGTACGCGATGCCCCCGTGACTGAAGGCCCGCGAGCAGCATCGCGGTTGCCCGCTCTGCACCGCCCCAGATGCGGGCCCCATTGTGAGCAATCAGGAACATCAGCTCGCTTGCTGGTCACGGAACCAGCGGGCGAAGCGACTGATCCCCTCCTCAATGGAGATGCGCGGCTTGTACTGGAGCAGCGAGCGCGCCTTCTCGAGATCCGCGAAAGTCTGCGTGACGTCGCCGGGTTGCGGCGGAAGCCACGCCACCCGCGGCTCGATCCCGAGCTTTGCTGACAGGAGCTCGATAATGCTCGCAAGAGACGTCGTCGCCCCGCCGCCGAGATTGACGATCTCGAATGACCCGGCGGGTGAACGAAGAGTCCATGCGAGCGCGGATTGCACTCCTGCGACGATGTCGTCGACATAGGTATAGTCGCGACCGGTGCTGCCGTCGCCAAAAACCGGGATTTCTCTTCCCTCCACCATCAGCTTCGTGAATTTGTGAATCATGAGATCCGGTCGCTGGCGAGGACCGTATGCGGTGAACAATCGAAGGCAGGCCACCGACAATCCATATAGATGTGCGTACGTGTGACAGAGCAGCTCCGCCGAGCGCTTCGATGCGGCGTAGGGTGAAATAGGAAAGTCGGCAGTCGCTGATTCCCTGAACGGCACTTCGGTCGAATCGCCATATACGCTGGAGCTGGATGCCTGGACGAATGCGCGGATCCCCCGTTCTCGCGCCACGTCCAGCATCGTCAGTGTCCCCTCGACATTCGTGCGCAGATAATCCCGCGGTCGCTCGAGCGACGGACGGACGCCGGCACGGGCGGCGAAATTGAGAATCGCGTCGAATCTCCGTTCCGCGAGCGCCGAGTGAATCGACGCTTCGTCTGAGATGTCGGCTTCGATGAGCTCGGCTTTTCCACTCGCGAGGACCGACGAAAGATTGTGCCGCTTTATCGCGGGATCGTAGAAGTCATCGAATGAATCGATGATCATGACTTCATCGCCGCGCGCAATCAGCGCTTCAACGAGATGACTGCCGATGAAGCCGGCGCCGCCGGTTACGATGAGCTTCAACCCGAGCGCCCGGTCAGGCGCGCGGCCCGCAGATTCGGTCGAGGTCCTCGAAGCCGGCCAGGACGTCGCGCGGGCGTGATCCGTCGGGTGGACCGAGTATCCCCGCTGCATGCAGCTGATCGATGATTCGCGCAGCCCGTCCATACCCCACTTTCAGTCGCCGCTGCAGAAGTGACGTGGAACCCTGCTGATGCTGAATCACGATCTCGGCGGCGTCGCGGAAGAGTTTGTCGCGCTCGCCAGGTGTTCCCTCTTCGCCGTCCTGAGCGCCCGATTCTTCGGCCTCCTTTCGACGCTGCTCCTCCAGAATGTCCGGCTCGACGATTTCCGCGGGCAGAACGCCGCGCGACACGAGCTGTCGGCGTCGCTCTTTGCGATCGCGGTACCATCCTGCAAGACGCTCGGTGTCTTCGCTCGAGATGAATGCTCCCTGAATCCGCGCCGGTTCTGACTTTCCCGGAGGCACAAACAGCATGTCACCGTTGCCGAGTAAAGCTTCGGCCCCGATCCCGTCGAGAATCGTGCGGCTGTCGACCTGTGATGCGACGCGGAACGCGATGCGACTCGCGAAGTTCGCCTTGATGAGACCGGTTATCACGTTCACGCTCGGTCGCTGCGTCGCGAGAATGATGTGAATTCCGATGGCGCGAGCTTTCTGTGCGAGCATTGCCAGCGGCGTCTCGACCTCAGCCTGGACCGTCATCATCAGATCGGCCAGCTCGTCGATGATTACGACGATGTAGGGAAGCTCGCCACCAGTGTAATCCGGGTTCTCGAGTGCGACACCCGCGCCCTTCGGAGCTTTCAGCTTCGCACCGCCGGCGACTTTCCGATTGAAATCCTGGATGTTGCGCGCGCCGTTGGCTGCAAGCAGCTCGTATCTCTCCTGCATCGTATCTCGCGCCCACCGAAGTACCGCTGCCGCGTCACGATTGTCTGTTACCACCGAGTGCTTCAGATGCGGGAGCACGTTGTAGACAGAGAGCTCCACCATCTTCGGGTCGACCATCAGGAATCGCAGAGTGCGCGGGGTGTGCCGGTAGATCAGACTCGTGATCAGCGTGTTGATGCACACCGATTTTCCCGAGCCGGTGGCGCCCGCGATCAGGAGATGCGGCATCTTCGCGAGATCCTCAACGATCGGCCTGCCCTGAAGGTCCTTGCCGATCACGATTGGAAGTGCTGAGCGCATCTCGCGGTACTCGCGGGACTCGAGGAGCTCGCGAAATGGAACCATCTCCGGTGTCGGATTCGGCACCTCGACCCCGACCGCCCCTTTGCCGGGAATCGGTGCAACGATTCGGATGCTCGGCGCCCGCATCGCCAGAGCCAGATCGTTTGCGAGCGATGCGAACTGTCGTACTTTCACACCGGCTGCCGGAGCGATCTCGAACTGCGTCACGACCGGGCCGGTTGTCCAGCCGACCAGCTCGCCTTCGACGCGGAAAGTCCGGAGAGCGTCCATGAGCTTCACGCCCATCGCCGTGAGCTCGCGGTTGTCGATGTCCGCGTTCCGCTTTTTCACTGCAGCAAGCAGATCCGGAGACGGAAGCTCGTCATCCCCGGCCGCTCTGCTTATCGGGCCTTCTGCATTGATCTCAGCGGCTATTCGATCCGCGTGATCATTCGCGATGTCGGACTTCGATCGTCGCTCTTTTTTCTGTCGGTCAGGGCGTGTCGCGACAGCGATTCGCGAGTCGTCATCAGAGAAGAGAGCCGCGTCGATCGCAGGCATTTCCTCCGGCTCGGGCTCGCGGGGCCTGTATCCGTCGCCGTTGGAACGGCCGTCGCCTGATTGCTGTGAAGCAGTCGCACTCCGCGGGGACGGACTTACCAGCGCGCGCACCGGATTCCACGACAGAGTCGCCGCCATCAAAGCGCTCAGTGCGAGGGCTACGATGATCCATGCGCCGGCGCTTCCTGCGAATTGAAGGAGATAAAACGCAACGAAGCTCCCCCACACGCCGGAAAGCGCGCTCGCAATGCGACTGCCTCCCTGCGCCAATCCCAAAACAATCGGCACCAGTACGACGAGCCCGAGCAGGAACACCATCCATGATCTGTCGGTTCGTTGATCGAGGCGGCCGAACATTCGGAGCGCGTGCGCAGCTGGTGCCAGGGGAAGAAGAGCCGCCGCTGGCCAGCCGAAGGCGGTTGCCAATGGGAGGGCTAGGATACCGCCCACGAATCCGAAGTTCGCTCGCACATCAGTGGGTGAGCCGAGGATTCTGAATCCTTCGACGGCAAGCGCGCCGGCGAGGAATAAGGCGAAGAGGAAAAGCGCGATGCCGGCAATTTCGCGCCGGACAACCGACGCGCGCGACTCAGCGCCCTCGGTCCCGTTCGAGCCTGATGAACTGTCTGTTCTGATCGGCGGGGCGAGCAGCGTACGAATCCAGCTTGCTGCCCGTGAGGAGATTCCCGGAGAAGCCGCCGGTTCCGTTCGTCTGGCTGCGGCCCGACTCCTGGAAGACCTTCGTGATGTTGTTGCCATACGCGACTAAAATGTCCCTCATCCCACGCGCAAACAATCAAAATCTCTATCGCATCTCGCGCGGGGACTCTGGCCGGCTAGGGCTGCTCCCTGAATAGATCCGTCTCGCGCTCGAGGAATTTCGTGTCGACTTCACCCGCCTGGAAACGCGGATTTGCCATCACTCGCGCGAGAAACGGAATCGTCGTCGTTACGCCTTCGATGATGAAGCTCTCCAGAGCTACTTGCATTCGTCGCAGCGCCTCCGATCGGTCACGCCCCTGGCAGATGACCTTGGCGAGGAGGGAATCGTAGTACGGCGGGACCGTGTATCCCGCGTACACGTGAGTATCGAGACGCACGCCCGGCCCCCCCGGGGGATGGAAGACATCGATTCGTCCCGGTGACGGCTGAAAGTTCCGCGCGGGATCTTCGGCGTTTACCCTGCATTCGATCACGTGGCCGCGAGGCGTCGGCATCTTCTTCACCGACAGCTGCTCGCCGGCTGCCACCCTGATCTGCTCCTTCACGAGATCGACGCCCGTCAGCATCTCGGTGACCGGATGCTCCACCTGGATGCGCGTGTTCATTTCCATGAAGTAGAACTTTCCGTCCTCGAGCAGCATTTCGATGGTGCCGGCGCCGACGTAATCGATCGCCTCCGCGCCCCGTACCGAAGCATCTCCCATGGCTTCGCGCAACTCGGGTGTGACCGCAGGACTGGGCGCCTCCTCGATCAGCTTCTGGTGCCGGCGCTGAACCGAGCAGTCGCGCTCGCCGAGGTGAATGACGTTCCCGTGGCGATCTCCGAGGATCTGGAACTCGATGTGTCGCGGCCGGAGGAGATACTTCTCGACGTAGACGTCGCCGCTTCCGAAGGCTGACAACGCTTCGGAGCGCGCGAGCTGAAACGATCGAATGAAGTCCTCTGGATCGCTAGCGACGCGCATTCCTTTTCCGCCCCCGCCGGCCGCCGCCTTGATGATCACGGGGAATCCCATACCCTGGGCGAAGCCAAGCGCTTCCTCCGCATCTTCGACCGGGCCGGGCGTTCCCGGAACGACCGGCACACCAACGCGAGTCATCGCGTTCCGCGCGGCGGCCTTGTCTCCCATCACGCGGATCTGCTGAGCGGTCGGACCAATGAATGCGATGTTGCTGGCGACGCAGGTCTCTGCGAATTCCGCGTTCTCCGCCAGGAAGCCGTACCCAGGGTGAATCGCGTCGGCTCCGGCTATCTCGGCCGCAGCGATGATACGGGGAATGTTGAGGTAAGAGTCCCGCGCCGGAGCAGGGCCGATGCAGACATCGTCGTCGGCAAAGCGCACGTGCAACGACTCGCGATCTGCGTCAGAGTAGACCGCGACCGTGGCAATGCCGAGCTCACGGCAAGCGCGAATCACGCGGAGAGCGATCTCTCCGCGGTTCGCGATCAGAATTTTCTTGAACAACTCGTAGCTGGGGTCAGGCCGTCGCGTCCTGGCTAATCGTGTCCCACTTGGTGTCGCTGGCGCTCGCTATTCCCTGCACTCTCAGGGCAAACTCGCTCGGATTCGTCGCGTAGTAAAGCGCGCTCTCGTAGCTGATGACG
Source organism: Gemmatimonadaceae bacterium (assembly GCA_036560025.1). Classification (GTDB taxonomy): domain Bacteria; phylum Gemmatimonadota; class Gemmatimonadetes; order Gemmatimonadales; family Gemmatimonadaceae; genus UBA4720. The sequence continues at coordinate 26,238 of DATBRZ010000180.1, forward strand.
CCTTTCTTGTACCAGTTCATGAGGGACTGATCGAAGGCCTGCATGCCGTACTGCACCGTTCCCTCGGCAATCAGCTCTGGAATATTCAGCGACTTCGACATGTCGCGAATGTTGTCGCGCACCGCAGCTGTGTTGACGAGGATCTCCGCTGCCGGAACACGGCCGGGCCGATCAGCTCTTGGCACCAGGCGAAGGGATATCACTGCCTCGAGAGCGCTGGCGAGCAGGAACCTTACCTCCGCCTGCTGGTGCGGAGGATAGAACGACATGACGCGGTTGATCGTCTGCGTCGCATCGGTGGTGTGCAGAGTCGAGAACACGAGGTGTCCCGTGTCGGCCGCCTTCATCGCTGTGTCGAGCGTCGTGATGTCTCGAATCTCACCGACGAGGAGGACGTCGGGATCCTGACGCAGCACGCGGCGAAGCGCCTGCTCGAAGCTCGTTGTGTCGGTTCCGACTTCGCGCTGATTGATGTGTGACTTGATATCACGATGCAGGAACTCGATCGGATCTTCGATCGTGATGACGTTCGCGTGCCGGTTCTGATTGATGTAGTTGATCATCGCCGCAAGCGCCGTCGACTTCCCCGATCCCGTTATTCCTGTCACCAGCACGAGACCGCGCGGCTTGAGCGCGATCTGCTCCACAACTTTCGGAAGGTTCAGCTCGGTGATCGTATTCGCCTGGAATGGAACCACGCGAAACGCGTACGCGATCGTGCCCCGCTGCTGATATGCATTGACGCGAAAGCGGCCGACTCCTGGAACTCCGAGCGCGAAGTCGGCTTCCTTCAGCTCGGTGAATTCACGCTGCCGTTTGGGCGGCATGATCTGATCGGCGAGGCTCTTCATTTCCTCTGACCGCATCGGCGGCATCGGCAGAGTTTTGAGCTCACCGTGAACGCGGAGAGTCGGCGCGCAGCCGACTTTCAGGTGCAGGTCGGACGCGCTCTGCTCGAGCATCTGTCGGAGCACCGTTCTGTAATCGAAGCTCGACGGTGTCTCTGTTTCGGTTGGTGCTACTTCAGTCAGCATGTCAGCCATTTGGGTCCACGCGGAAGAGAACCTGTCCGTACTCGACCGGATGGGCGTTCAGGGCAAGAACTTCCTTGACCACCCCGTCGAACTCGGACTCGATCTCGTTCATGATCTTCATCGCCTCGATGATGCAGAGGATCTGCCCCTTGCTGATCCGGTCGCCGACGGAGACGTATGGCTTTGCTCCCGGCTCGGGAGCGCCATAAAAAGTTCCTACCATTGGCGACTTGACCTCCATGTAGCGCTTCGCCGGCTCCGGCTTGGGCGAGGCCTCTGCATCGGGCTGTGCTGCCGTTGCAGATGCCGTCGCTCCTGCCGTTGCCGGCTGCAGCGGAGCGGCCAGTTGGACCGTTGTCCGCTGCTGCGACCGCTTGGAGACGCGGATCTTCATCCCCTTCTCGTTGGAGATCTCGATCGTGTCCACCGAGGACGCGTCAACCATCTCCACCAGCTTCTTGACGAATCGGAGATCGATCATGTCACCACCGGAGTGTTTCCGGGCGCCGGAGACGGGCCCCTGAGGGGTTGAGAGCGGACGTCACTGTCATGCGACCTCGAGCAGCTCCCGCGAGAAGTTCGTGAGAATCCGGGGGCCGGTGTGAGAGATGTGGACGTCGTCCTCAATACGGACGCCTCCCCACCCGGCGCGGTAAATGCCCGGTTCGATCGTGACCACTGCGCCCTCTTTAAGGGCCGCATCGGCCGTTCTGGCCAGCCGCGGGGCCTCGTGCACTTCCAGGCCGAGGCCATGTCCGAGACTGTGTCCGAACGCGCTGCCATGCCCGCGGCGCTCAATGTAGCTCCTCGCGAGCGTATCGGCAGCCATTCCCGTCATTCCCGCCCTAACCGAGCTGGACGCTATCCGGTTTGCTTCTCTGACGACCTCGTACACCTCGCGCTGCTCGACCGTCGCTTTCCCGACAACAAGCGTTCGCGTGATATCGGAGCAGTATCCGTGATGTTGAGCGCCGAAGTCGAGCAGCAGGAAATCACCGTTTTCTATGACACGTTTTCCCGGTCGCGCATGGGGCAGCGCCGCACGCGGTCCCGAGGCGACGATCGGGGGAAACGGCGCTTCCTCGCTGCCTTCGTCGCGCAGCGCTTTCTCGAGAATTCCTGCAATCTGGAGCTCGGTCAGGCCAGCCCGGATTTCCGGAATGACGCGCCCGAGTGCGCGTGTCGCGATTCTCCCCGCCTCGGTGATCAGCGCGACCTCATCTTCATCCTTGGATTCGCGGAGATCCTCCACCAGGCCGGCCTGCGGGCGCCACTGCCATCGGGTGCCCTCAGACAGAAGACGCTGAAAATCCCGGTGGACCATGTGCGCAGATTCGAAACCCACGACTTCGAGACCCTGTGCGGGGAGCGCCTCCCACAGACCCGTCCACAGACTGGTTGGCTCGATGCGAACATCGGCGACGTCGCCGGCTTCTTCCGTAGCCTGCGTCTCGTACCTGAAATCACTCAGCAGCAGCATCCCCGATCGAGTCGCAACGACAATTCCGCTCGATCCCGAGAATCCGGTCAGGTATCGAATGTTGGGAAGGCTCACCAGAAGCAGCGCGTCAACCTGCTGCTCTCGGAGCTTTTCGATGAGCGCGGCATGGCGCGCCGTGCGCCGATCACCCATTCGCGCTGAGTCGGGAGACAAGGCCGCGCAGTGCCAGCTCGTAGCCGATAGCTCCGAATCCGCAGAGCATTCCCACAGCGGCGTCGGACAACACCGAGCGCCGACGCTCCGGCTCGCGCGCGAAGATGTTGGTCAAATGGACTTCGGCGAACGGGATCGACACGCTGGTAAGCGCGTCATGAATGGCCAGGCTGGTGTGACTGTATGCGCCGGCGTTGATGAGAGCGGCGTCGAATCGTCCCTTCATCGCCTGAATAGCGTCGATGAGCTCTCCCTCACCGTTGTGCTGAGCGAATTCGATCTGAACGCCGAGCTCGGCGGCGACGCTTCGCGTGCGTGCCTCGATGTCGGCAAGAGATTCCCTTCCGTAAAGCTCCGGCTCGCGAATTCCGAGAAGATTGAGGTTCGGGCCATTCAGGACGAGTATCCTCACGTCTCGCTGAGGCCGTCGAGCCACTCACGGAATCGCCTGATGTCCTCTTCAGACTCAGCTACCTCTGTGGGCGCCGCAGGAACAGCGGGACGCGGCACAGTTGGCGAAGGCGTTTTCCGCGGCGGATGCGCGACTGCAGCGCTGAGCGCGGCTGCGGCGCGCGAATCTTCCGGTTTGACGGCTGCTCCGACGAAGAGATTCGCGAAGGCATCGTCAGCGAGCGGATAATCAATTGTTTCGGGCTGAGGTTCGGCACGAGCTGCGATGGTCGCCTCCTCGGCCCGCTCTGTTTCACCCTCGGCAATACCGGGATCGTTCCGATCAGGGATCTCCGGCGGCTTGCGCGCGCCGAGAGTCGCAAAGAATTCGCGGACGGTTCGTGTGCGAGGCACGTCGCGCGTGATCGTTTCGCTTTCGATCGCCTCAGGGATCGGTGGCGAATACGCAACGAGGTCGGATTCGGGCGCCTTCTCGACCGGTGATGGTTCTACGGACGGTTCTTCGACAGGCGCTGCGGCAGCGTGAGGTATTTCCGTCTGCACGGGTACCTCGGCGGGTTGCTCCGACTCTACTGGTTG
>DATBRZ010000181.1:0-5943 GCA_036560025.1 Gemmatimonadaceae bacterium
CGCGTCGTGAGACAGAAGATACCCGCGAATTCCAGCCTCACGTTCTATCGCCAGACTACTTGCATCCCGTGCGATACGGGAGACCTCGCGACCCTGAAGAAGTGCGCGGAATGTCACCCGGTTCACGGAGTATACCAGAGCGGACGTTAGCGCGACCGCAGCCAACGCCATCGTTCCGTACCAGAACGTGCGTTTGAGCCGCGGTGTTATCTCGTCGCGTGAAGAGCTTGGATTTGGAGGCGTCTTGATAGTCACTGGGGTCTAAAGAGGTGCTTCATAGACGAATATTTGACAGGAAAGGCACAGCTAATCGCTTGTCATAGACCCACTTTCATAACCGATCTGTGCGCATTCTGACCGGTAACCGGTAACCGGTAGCCGGTGACCGGTACATTTCCCGCATGCGCCCGAGATTCTGTCTCCTGTTGCTGCCTTTTCTTGCCGGCTGCGAGCCCGCCACGACCTCCACGACTTCCGGACCACGCGGAACGTTGGTGATTTCGATCGCTACAGATCCCAACGTGATCTTCCCTCCGCTCACGCTCAGCACCGAGGGGCGCGAGGTGAGCGAACAGATTTACGAGTATCTCGCCGACGTCGGTGTGGGACTCAATACGCTGGGCGATACCGGCTTCGTGAAGCAGCTCGCCGACAGCTGGACCTGGTCGCCCGACTCGATGTCCATTGCTTTCCGGCTTCGACCCGATGCCCGGTGGCACGATGGTCAGCGAGTGTCCGGCCGCGATGTTCGATTTACCTATCGCGTCTACACGAATCCCGCGATCGGGTCGCCGACTGCGGATGAGCTCGCCGACATCGATTCGGTGTCTGTAAGAGATTCTCTCACCGCCGTTTTCTGGTTCAACCGTCGCTCACCGCGACAGTTCTTTGCTGCCGCCGCGCAGATGTCGATTCTCCCGGAACACCTGCTCTCCCGCCTTTCACCAGACTCGATGAAGGAGGGAGCACTGACTCGGATGCCCGTAGGAACAGGGAGATACCGCCTGGTCGAGTGGAGCCGTGGCTCGCACGTAGAGCTCCGCGCGGTGCCGCGGCATTACCGTGGTGAGGCGGGAATTGCTCGTGTCATCTGGAGCGTTTCCCCGGATTTCAGCGCAGCGATCGCTAAGGTTCTGGGAGGTGAAGCGGATGTTTTTGAAGGGCCCAGCCGCGACTATCTCCCGCAGCTCGCCGCCCGCGGTGACTTCAACTTGAAGTCACTTCCAGGAATGGACTACGCGTTCATGCAGTTCAATCTTCGCGATCCAGCTCGCCCATCAATACCACATCCGCTTTTCGGATCACGCGACTTGCGTCGCGCTGTCACCATGGCGGTGGATCGCGAAGCGATCGTGCGAAACATCTTCGACACGCTTGCTCGCGTGAGCATCGGCCCGATGGTTCGCGCGCTTCCGACGACCGATACGGCGCTCAATCAAATCCCGTACGATCCAGCAAGGGCTGACGCGCTGCTCGACTCTCTCGGGTGGCGCCGGCCGGCTCAGGGAACGACGAGAGTGCGCGCGGGCAAAAAGCTCGCGTTCCCGCTACTCGTTCCAGTCTCGAGCTCGAATCGCCGAAAGGCGGGCGTACTGCTTCAGGAACAGCTGCGTAGAGTCGGCATTGAAGTGAAGCTCGACGAAATGGAATTCGCGACGTTTTCGAGCCGCCAGCGCGCGAGGCAGTTCGATGCGATTCTCTCCGCATGGACCCTCGGCTCTACCCCCGCGTCGGTACGAGTAACCTGGACAGGAAACGCTGCACGGCCGGGCGGTCTCAATTACGGAGCGTATTCCAATCCTCGATTCGACGCTTTTATCGACAGCGCACTTGCGACTGTGGATGTCGATCGCGCGAGAGAGTACTACCGTCGTGCCAATCAGGTGATAATCGATGACGCGCCTGCCGTCTGGATCTACGAGCCGCGGAAGGTTCTGGCAATTCAGCGACGAATCAGGACAACACCCATGCGCCCGAATGCCTGGTGGCTGGGCATCGGGGAATGGCAAATACACGAAAATGAGATGATCCGCCGCGACCGCGTCAGCCAACCGGCGCCGGCGTCGGGAAAGGGAGATACGGGCCGCTAAGCGTATAACGAAGGTCCCCTTCGAGCGTCTATTTGAAATAGCACTCCCTCGACATGAAAAGCGCATTTCGCGAAACGGGGGACTGTTACATGTTGTAGCGCCTTATCAAGAGACTGCAATTGGTTCGTCACGAATCATTCTTCGATTCACTGGCCGTGCTGGATCCACACAGCACCGAATGGCAGTCCGGCCTTGCCGGGCTGGGCGCGCTGCGTCTGGTGGATGCCGCCATCGAGCATGGTCATCTTGCGCGATCCGACTGGTCGGCAAGACGCACCGTGCGAGATGCAGTTGAGGCGGTATCGGAGGGTAATCCGATCCGCGGGATACTCAGCCGGCTGCTCGATGAGGTCGAAAAACCAGTGCCGGAATGGAAGACAGTCGCTGCATCGCTGGTGAGTTACGGCCGCGCTCTCGACTTCGACGGGCGGTGGGTACTCGCCACCAACGTGTTCGAGATCGCGTCAGAGGTCGCAACCGCGAACGGAGCGTGGTCCGTCGCCGTGGAAGCGAACATAGCGCTGGGTGGATCGGCTCGACGGGCAGGAAACTGGAAGAAATCACACGCGGGTTACGCTGAAGCACTGTATCTCGCCGGAGGCCTGGGCGACGTTGCATCGTCGCTCACAGTGAGAGTGGGCATGGCGAACACGCAGCTCGCGCGCGGGAATCTGGTCGAAGCCGATCGACTTCTGACTTCGGTGGTCACGGAAGCCGATGCGGAATCCCTCCACGAGGTTGCTGCCGACGCGCTTCATTCCCTGTCGTCGGTGCAGCACAACCGAGGGAATCTCGCCGACGCGGTCACCACCGCATATGAAGCACTTGGCAAAGCGTCAAATCCGACGCGCAAAGACACCATCCTCGCGGATATCGCCGCCTACTTCGCTGAGCTCGGAATGCACGACGCGGCGCGCGATGCGCACCTGATCGTTTCTGTCACGTCGCGTTATCAGTGGGTGCGTTGGCAGGCGATGTTGAATCTCATGGAGCTTGCCGCACAGGACGGCGCAGAACAGGACTTCGATCGTTACGCTTCCGAGTTGGCAACTGCCGAGCTCGATCCGCGCCTTCGGGCGTATTACCTGTTCTATCGCGGAATTGGATGTCTGGGATTCGGGCGGGAGCGCGAGGGACGCGAGAGTCTCGAGGAAGCCGAGAGATTCGCGTCAGTGAAAGGCATTCATCAGGTCTCGTTCGAGGCGGAGAAAGCACTTTCCAGAACCACCGAGTTGACGAGAGCGCCTTCCGCTGTAGCCGCTACGCACAGCGATCGCGTTCGGCCGGACACGCAGGACATCGCGAATTCTTTGAGTCATCTTCGCGAGATGGCGCTCTCTTCAACCCAGCACGTTTAGCGTATTCAAGAGCGGCCCCGAGGGGTCAGGTTCCGTCGCAGGTCTGCGAACCGCTGGAGACCTGACATACGCCGGGTGTTGGTGCAGTCACTTCTGAGCAAGCGGCGAGACCAACCGCGCCGATCAGCGCAGCGACTGCGAGAATTCTTCGGACGAACATCGAAACCTCCAGGGGATGGGTGGGAGTTCAACTAACACCCGAACCTAGAGCCTGTTTTGTTCGCCGAAATGCCATTTTCGTGTCAAAAGGTGCGCATTCTATGTCGCCGAATGCTGTTTCCATAACATCGTTGCCCTGTTTCGTACAGATTAGTAGGAGCGTGCGTCAAGACTCTCGCCCCTAACCCGGGTTTCTCATTTGAGCATCGCCGCGTTTCTGCCGTACAACCTGTTGACGCACGTGCAGCACGTCTTCGAAGACGAGGAGAAAGTGCGTCCGGCTGATTCGTGGGATTCGCTGGAGAGTCTGATCCGCGAGAACGCGATCAGCGTTGCGATTGTTGATCCCGCGGCGAGCGGCGCAATGAACGTCGATGCGGTTGCGCGCATACTTGCGCGATACCCGTCGCTTCCCATCGTCGCGTACGTGAGTCTCTCACCGGCATCGTTCGGCGCGATCGCGCAGCTGTCGCGCCGAGGTCTGGAGCATGTGGTGCTGCACCAGTTCGATGATTCGAAGATCCGGTTTCAGCAGCGCATCAAACGAGTGCAAAGCAGTCCGCTCGTTCACCAGCTTCTCGCCGCGCTCGCGCCGAAGTTGCGACAGATGCCGCTCCCGCTCGCGCGAACTGTGCGTGATGTGCTCGAGCGGCCGCATCGATTCGGAAGCGCGCTCGATGTTGCGACGTCCGCCGGCATTCCCGCAACGAGCCTCTATCGCAGCTTTGAAAGCGCGGGCCTCGGATCGCCGAAGAGGCTCTTGATCGCCGCGAAAGTCCTGCGCGGCCTGAGCTATCTGCGTGATCCCGGCTACTCCGTGCGTGACGTTGCGAAGAAGCTCGGGTATCGGCAGTCGCGGATATTCACCGCGCACATGGTGGAGATCTTCGGTTTCACTCCCTCGCGCATTCGTCCGCGCATTACAGAAGAGGATGCGCTCGAGATAATTCTCAGATGGGCGGCGCTGAGCGACAAAAACTCCTCGAGCAGCTCGGACATGGAGCAACCCGCGGGCTAAACTCCACATCAGTTCAAACTCGGCATCAACGCTCCTACGCTATTCGACTAAGTACAAATACCTATCTCGGCACACTCAATCCTTATGTGTGCCGCATCAGATATTCTCGTTTTCTTCCTCGTTCACACTGGCGCGCATTTCGCTATTGCGGACTCGCGAGCACAGTGAATGACGCACGCGGTCAGTGAAGATTTTCACTTCGCGCCGCTGCCCAACTTCGAGTCGAGGAAGACATGTACCAGCGAACCAGTATCACACGGTGGTCCGTGCTCGTTGTGCCCATCATCATGGGAATTGCTGCGTGCTCCGATCAGCCAACATCACCACGGCCCGCGTCATCGATCCCGCACAGCCCATCGATGTCAGTCAGCACAACCAGCGGAATCCCAACAGGTAAAACCGTCGTCGTCTTCACGGACACGTCCGCGATTCCCGCAGCAGGTCTCGCACTGCTCAGCTCACTCGGCGGTACGGTCTCGAAGCGATGGGACGATATCGGCGTCGCATTCGTGACCGGACTTTCCACGAGTGCGATCACCAGCCTTCGCGCCAACACCCTCGTCTCCGCGGTCGGCAGCGACCGAATTCTCAACTGGCTGCCAGGCGTGCGCGCCACCGGTGCCGTTGCAGCTGATGCGGCTGCTCTGCCGCAGAACAATCCGGCGAACGCCAGCTACTACAAGGACGGCACGCAGTGGAACATGCGCATCATCGGCGCTGACAAGGCGTGGGCCGCGGGCAAGCAAGGTTTGCCGTCAGTCCGCGTGGCGATCGTCGACACCGGAATCGATTACGGCAACCGCGAGCTGAGAACTCTCGTCGATCTCGCAGCGTCCGAGACTTTCGCGAATCTCATTGTCGCAGAAGAAGGAGTCGAAGCATCGCTGCCCGTCGAGCCGCAGCAACCCGGCGATTCCTCCTTCATGGATAATCACTTCCATGGTACTCACGTCGCATCGACAGTAGCGTCCAACAACATCAGCGTTGCGAGCATTGCGCCCGATATAACACTCGTCGCGGTGAAAGTTCTGAGTGCGACCGGAAGCGGGAGCTTCGAGAGCGTAGCCAGTGGTATCCGCCATGCCGCCGGCGCGGCAAACGCCGACGTCATCAACATGAGCCTCGGCGCGGAAGTCGATCCGAACGAAGACGGAGTGCCCGCGCTGCTCGAGCTGATGAACCGCGTGATTCGAGATGCGGAGAAGCAGGGCACGATCGTCATCTCCGCTGCTGGTAATTCGGCGCTCAACCTCGACGTCGGCAGCATCGTAGCGACTCCGTGCGAGCAGAGCACGATCTGCGTTTCCGCCACGGGACC
>DATBRZ010000182.1:0-12068 GCA_036560025.1 Gemmatimonadaceae bacterium
ACGCTTGATGGATCGAGTCGGTCGAGTTCCCGTCCTCGCCGCGGGTTTTCTCCTCGGCGCAATCGGTGCAACCCTCACCAGTCTCGGAATTCGTTTCGCTTCCGGCTGGATCGCTATTCCCGGCCTGGTTCTTATCGGCGCTGCGGGCGCCACTGCTCAGCTCGCGCGCGCAGCCGCGGGTGACATGTATCCTCCCGCTCGCCGAGCGCGCGGGATTTCATATGTCATGTTCGGAGCGGTTGCCGGCGCGATCATCGGACCATTCGTGTTTGCGGGCGGCGTTTTCAGACGCAGCGGAATGTCACTCGAATCACTGCCTGTTGCGTGGCTCACGGGAGCAGGGATGCTGCTCGTTGCCCTCGTCCTCGTCATCAACATTCGACCGGATCCAAAACGAATCGCCGAGGCGCTCGAATTCGCTTCGGCCGGCGCCGCTTCGTCAGGCGAATTCACTCCGTTGCGCCAGCTCATCGCCCGTCCCGGAGTCATACCGGCGATGCTCGCCGGAATTGTCAGTTATTCGATCATGGTGTCGGTGATGAACCTCACCGGCTACATCGTCGTGCAACATCACCATCATCCGCCGCAGGTGATTTTTCCGATCATCGGCGCGCACGTTCTCGGAATGTTTCTGCTGATGCCGGCCGTCGGGTGGATTGCCGACCGTGTGGGACGCCCGCGCACGATCCTGAGCGGACTCCTTCTCATTGCCGCGTCGACAGCAGGATTGATGTGGTTTGAATCCGTAGTGCCGATCGCGATTCTCCTGTTCGCGCTCGGCCTTGGGTGGAACTTCTCATTCGTCGCCGCAACAACTCAGCTCGCTGATCTTGCAGCACCGTGGGAACGCGGCAAGCTGCTCGGCTTCAACGATCTCGTTGCCAGTCTCACCGGCGCAACTTTCGTTTTGCTCGGCGGATATGTGCTGTCGGACTTCGGTGTCACCGCAATGGCGTTGAGCGCTGCGCTGATTCCGCTATTGCCGGTGATTGTAATGGTCAGCGCGCGGCGACGTGTGCCGGCTGCGATTTCGCAGCCGGCATCATAGGATCCCAGTCGGCTACTGTCCGCCGACGTTTTTCATTCGATCGAGCTTACCAAGGTCGACTTTGCCGAGCGCGTCCTTGATCGCGTTCATGTCGACGCTATTCCCCTGAGACTCGACGACGAAGCGATCACCGACGAGCACGCTGAGCTCGCCATACTTGCTCGAATTGTCGTACTTCTCGTGTGCCTTGTAGCCGTTGAACTTGGTCGTCTTCTCGTAACCGGTTGAGGTTTCCCGATCGATTTCGCTGGCTGCCCACGCGTATGCGGCCATTCCGACGAGTCCGGTCATGCTTCCAATGTCCGTGATCTTGAGCTGGATGGATCCGCCCTGGTCGTTCTGATAGCTGCCGTTCGCGGTGGACACCGCCATACCCATTGCCGCGTTCTTTTCACCGGTGGCGTCCGTGCGGTTCATTCCTGACAGCGACTCGGGCAGCATGTCCTTCAACACGCGGAACTCCACCACTTCCACTTTCTTTCCTGCGTTCGCGCCACCGAGTACAGCGCCCATTGCGGCCATCGCGTCGCCGACATTTGCTCCGCCGGCCTTGTTGGCTGCCACTCCCTGGACGGGCGGGCAAGTCGGCAGAGTGTTCCGTCAGCGAGGCGACCCCGGCTGCGGCGCCCCGGCAGTAAGTGCGAGAGTGAGCCTTTCCGCCTGTCTCGCGCTTTGCGAGAAAAAAACTGCTGCGAGATTACCCGACCTAATGAGGACCGGCGTAACCTCCCCCTCCCACTGACTCGGCGCGCCGATAGGCGACACTGTCACGGTATCCAGCTTTGACAGCGCGTCGGCGGCTGCGTCTGCGTCCGAATAGAGAAATACCTCGAGTCGCGCCGAGCCCAGCTGGTACACGAGCGGCTTGACTGCGAAGCCGGCGCGTTTCGGCGATTCGTTCAATCGCTTTGCGACGAATCCGGATTGGCGAAGTCGTCTTTCAAGACTGCATTCTGCCCAGAGGCCGGTATGCGGGCATGGTGAAGTCTTGACATCGGTGGATGATGGCCGGCCTATCGGGAGTATCGGCCTCGATGTCACCTCGAAACTGGACGCACTCGGCGATGGCGGTGATCGGTCGCACGCAATCGCAGCGATGCCAATCAACACCGGCGAGCATCGAAGGAGGTTCATGCGAGAGTGTTGGTTGGCTGCTGAGACGCCAGCTCCTTTTCCTTCAGAACTCGCCGCAGCACTTTGCCCGCTGCTGACTTCGGCAGCTCGCTCACGAACTCGAATGCCGACGGCACCTTGTAAGGGGCGAGTCGTTCCCGGCAGAACAGCTTGAGATCGCCCTTGCTGACTTTCATGTCGTGTCGAAGAACTACCCACGCTTTGACAATCTCGCCGCGCATCTGATCCGGCAGACCTGTTACACCGACCTCGGCGACCGCCGGATGCGATGCGATCACTTCCTCGATCTCACGCGGCCACACCTGATACCCGCTGGTTTTGATCAGATCCTTCTTTCTGTCGACGATGAACAGGTAACCGTCTTCGTCCAGATACCCAAGGTCGCCTGTAAACAGCAGACGCTCGCCGTTCTCTCCTGTTCGAAGCATCTCGCTCGTCTCTTCAGGTCGCTGCCAGTAACCAAGCATGAGCTGCGGTGCGTTGATCACTATCTCTCCGGTCTCACCCTGCGCGAGACGCGTTCGGCCGTCTTCTGCGTCAACGATTCGAACTTCGATGTCCGGCAGCGGCATGCCGACCGACCCCAGCTTCTTTTCTCCTTTCACCGGATTGGCAATCACAGCCATCTGTGCTTCGGTGAGCGAATAGCCTTCCATCACCACGCCGCCGGTCAGCTCCTCGAATCGTTTTTGCGTCTCTGCGAGAAGCGCGGCGGCGCCGCAGAAGCAAAGCTTGATCGAGCTGAAATCCACTTTTCCTTCTCGCGCCATCGGGTGGTTCATGATCGCGTTGAGCAGTGTGGGCACGGCGCAGATGAATGCCGGTCTGACGCTGTTGATCTCGAGCAGCACTTCGCGCAGCTCACGCGGATTGGGAATGAGGGCGATCGGATTGTGGTTGATCAGGCCGAGTGATTGAAGTCCGGTATTGCCGTAGGTGTGAAACAGCGGAAGTGGCAGGAGGAATGAATCCTCCCATTCGTTCACGACTGGCCGCAGCCACGCAGCGAGCTGAATTCCCGCGATTACCATTCCGCGATGCGCTCCAGCGACACCTTTTGGAGTTCCCGTTGTGCCGCCGCTCATCAGTATCACGGCAACGTCATCCGGCGACGGCCGACCCTCGGGCAGCTTTGCTGAGCGATTCTTTCGGATCAGCCGGCTGAATTGGACGTCATTGTCGCGAAGCGTGACGCGATCTCCCTCCTTCTTTTCCTTGAGCAGCGTGTATCCGATACGCAAATGGAATGGAAGGTATTCCTTGATGTTCGTCGAAATCACTTGCTTGACAGAGGTCTTCGGTTGCAGCTCCTTCATTTTGTCGTAGAAGCGTGACAGCACGACGACGATCCGCGCACCCGTGGTGTTCAGCGCCTCTTCGAGCTCGCGAGAGCTGTACGTCGGATTGAGTGGTGTGACGATCGCACCGATCTTCCAGGCACCGATCTCCGCAATCAGGAACTGCGGACAGTTTGGAAGAATCAAGGCGACTCGATCACCCGTCGAGATTCCGAGCTTCGAGAGTCCGGCAGCGAATGCATTGCTGACCCGTTCGAGATCGCGATAACTCATCGACCGGCCCTTGAATAAGAGCGCGGTTCGATCGCCGTAGCGCTCGGAATTCTCAGTCAGATAATCGAGGAGCGTTCGGTCCGGATACGGTGCGAGGGTGTGAGGCACACCTTCATCGTAGTTCGCGAGCCAGAAGTGAGAGCTCACTGAGTTGGCCGGTGCGTCACTGCGCGAAGCCAGAAATCGCTGAACGCTGCTCCGTCGACTTGCGTGACCACCTTCGTTGGATTCCCTGTCGAATCGATTCGCTCCCGCAGAAATCCGTTTTCCATCTCCGCCTTGAGCGGGACTTCGCGAATCTCAACACCTTCGCTCCAGCCGAGGGCGATCGCGCATGCGAGCGGATCGTGCTGAAAGTTGATCGTGTCATCCGGCAAGTGCGCACACAGTTGACCATAGCGTTCTTCTTTTTTCTCATCGATCGCGTATGCGCGCGCCTGCTTCGCGATGAGGCGGGCGAGTGGTCCCGCTGCCTCGAGCGCCGGGAGATACGACCTGCGGAGCCACGTTTCGACGGTGATCGATAGTGGCACCAGCGTCGGTGTAGATCTTCCGAGAACGTGAAAGGCGGATTGTGCGTCCACCTGAATGTTGTAGTCGCTGTTACCATCGCGCTGCGGATATCCTTCGCGTGGAGGGTGCACGAATCCTCCCATCAAGCAGAGGTTGGCGCTCCGCAGGATTCCCGGCGATCGCCGCTCGAGCAGTGAGAGGTTAGTGAATGGTCCGATCGCAACGATGACCGCCCCGCGCTCGACGCTCTGTTGCAGGAGCGCCAGCGCATCGTCGAGCGGCCCGGGAGCGGCTCGAACGGGCTCGGGCCAATACTTCGATTCATCCGGGAAACCCGGCCGCCCGCGATAGAAGCCGAGTGAAATGTCGGCACCGGCGGCGACAGGAATGTCGCTTCGGTTTGCGAGATTGAGCGCGTGCCGCGCATAGCCCGCGCGCTTGCCTCCGTCATCGGATACTGTGGTGACTCCTACGAGCTCGGCATCCGGCCATTCGAGCACCATCGCCAGCGCACAGAGATCATCGATGTCGCCGCCGATATCGGTGTCGATGTGAATCCGCTGCATCGCGTGGTGCGGTCAGCAACCGCGCCAGTGGTGCGGCAACAACTCCGCGAGTGACATGACTTTGTCGGGTCCGACGATCACACGCGCCTTAGCGTTGCGCTCGTCGATCTGCCACATCAGCTCACGACATCGTCCGCAGGGAGCGATGATTCCTTCCGGGTTGGTGACGGCTACGATCGTCCTGATTTCCGACTCTCTCGCCTTGAGCATCTCGGCAACCGCGGCGTGCTCCGCGCAGAAGCCCATGCTGCATGCCGTGTCGACGCAGATCCCCGTGTAGATGTTGCCCTTCGCCGTAAGGAGAGCCGCTGCGACTCCACCGGCCGTGCAGTCGCGGCCTGGAGCAAAGTCTCCAACCAGTGCAGTTGCCGCCGCGATCAGGTCCTTGTCATCCATATCGAATCGTTGGCTCGTGACCGAACGCGCATATCCCTATTCTATAGTAGTGGCGCTAAGCTACCGTGCCCGGATTGGAATCGGAACGATCGTCTTCCCCCAGTGCATGTTCAGCACGGCTGAGTCTGCGTCGACCATTGGAAAGTAGAATCCGAGCGTTTCCATGTGGTCGCCTTTACTTGGTAATATCTGGACGCGAAGCACGTCGTGTCCCGACCGGTATGGGATGTGAAAGGCCGGCACATCCGATGTAAAAATGACGGTCCAGAGCGTCTGACTGGGAATCATCCACAGGCTGTATCGGCCGGCGGGTAATCTCGATCCTCCTACATCGAGCGCGGTCGACGTCGTAAAGATCGCCGCAGTATCCGCGCTGGGCGTCCACTCGTGATCCCAGCGGACGATTCCACCGAACAGCTCGCGTCCGCGTGCTACTGGCCGGCGATACCTGATTTCGATTCGTGCGGGACCGACAAGCTGAGTAACCGTTGCAAGCTGACTTCTGCGGCCTGGCTGCCCATCGGCCGGCGAGCACGCGAAGAAGATAAGAAGCGACGTGATTAACTGACTACGGTTGATACGGATCGGCATGGCATGGCGCTTTTGCGGAAGGTGGTTTTTCTCGAGATCGACTCACAATTTATGGCGCGATCACCACGAGCAAGCCGCTCCCAACCGGACGCTCGCCATCACTGTCGGACGGACGGTTTACCACCCTTCCCTCGACTACCATCGTCGTCGATCCACCGCCGTCGAAATTCATTCCCTGATAGACCCCGATGTCGAGGAGAAGCTTCGACAGCTCGACCAGTGACATTCCGGAATCAGTTTCGCGCCGCCCATCCACCGTCACCATGAACAGCGTGCTGCTGTCGCGGGAAAAACCAATGGCTGTACGCGGGTGACGCTGCACTGAAAAGCGCGGGAAGGTTCCCTCGACGATGTCTGCATACTCTGCCACGGTTTTTCCGTCCACAATCAACCTCGGCCACCCACCCATCAATGTTCGGAGTCGCCCGCGACGCGGGATGAATCCGTACACGATTCTGAGCGCACCGCCTCGCCGAGCGAGGGCGCGAAGATCCAACCGCCGCGATCCGCCCGCGGTGAGCACACCGCCTTCAGACAATGGAGCGCCTCCGCCTTCACGGAGTTTGCCGGCGACGCGGTAGACAAGCGTATCGCCTCGCTGCTGCACGAAGCGTAGCGCAAGGCTTAACGGATGTCGTCCCGCTGAATCACCGTGTGTCGTACTGCCGAACACCGAAGTGTACAGCACGAGCGAGTTGCTATCCGGCCAGAAGTTGATTCCATCGACGCGCCTTGCCCTGCCTGATGGCGACAAGAGGTGCGCATCGAGAGCGAATCGGTCGATGAAGGGATGATTCCGCCAGTCGATCGCAAACTGGGAGTGTTTGTTGTTGAAGGTGTCATGCGGCGAATCGGTGACCATCTCGCCTTTTGAGAGATTCCCCTCGATCACGACGTTGTTCTCGCTCTCGCCGGTTTTCAGGCTGAAGAAATCGCCGTTGAGTGCGGCGACAACTTTCCCCGGCCCTTTGTATCGCTCCGACATCGAACGTACGGTCTCTCGCCCCAGGAACGCATCATTCGCGCGCACGCCGCGAATGGAAAGCCCTGGTGTGTGCAGATCGATCTCGAGGACGTTGATTCGCCATGGCCCGCTGTTGATCACCAGCCGACGGTGAGTCACACCGGGAGTGACCACGCGGGACGTCGCTGTATCGAACTGCTGCGCGACTCCGGACGAGGGGTAAACCGCGAGGAACACCGTCGCTGACGCGACAACGCGCAACTTGATCAAGTGCCCCTCGATTTCCCGGCGGTGGCATGCGCGCCCGGGGATGAGCCCGGACGCGCTTGCCATTTGCTAGAACTCTACTTTCGTGCCGACCTGTGCACGCCTTGCACCAAACGCAGCGTTTGCGGTGCCATATGTCGCGAGGGGATTGCCTGCGGCGTCCTTCTGTCTGCCGAAGAATCCAGCGACGTTGTTGGTGTTGAACACGTTGAACACTTCGGCAGTGAGACGTACGCTCGTGTTACCGCCGAATGAGAATTTCTTTCCAGCTCTGATGTCGAGATTTCTGTACCAGTTCTTCCAGTCGTTGCTCGGCCGAACCGTACGCTCACCGGTGACGGCGCCGTCGGGCAGGAAGTCGTCCGTGAGATTGTCGTCCTTGTTTACGTCAACACCGAGCGTGACGCCGTAGGGACGCGGACTGGCAAGAGTGGCAATGCTCGAGAACTCGATCCCCCAGGGAAGAGTCGCGACTTCCGACAGCACGAATCTGTGCCGCTCGTCACCGGCCGTGCGCTGAAGATTGTACGTCTCGCGGAACGGATATGCCGGCGCTGTGACTGCGTCGTAGTCAGCCTTGGAGTAACCGAGCGTGTACGCGAGGTTGGTCAGTAACCCTGGGTGTCGGTATCCAACCGATAACATGAGCGCGTTGAACCTCGCGCGACCAAAATCGTCCCACAGGATTATGTCGCCGTAACGCGGCGTGAGTACTCTCGCGTTCAGAGTGGTGCTGCGGTAGTTGCGATTGAGACGCGTGTAGAGATGGCGGATGTCCTGATGGATAAAATCTGCGTTCAGAGCGAGATCCGGTGTGATCTGATGACCGATGCCGATCGACATCTGCCTGTTTTCAGGCGTTCTCATCAGGTTTTTCACCAGCACCAGATTCGGTGTGCTTGCAACCTGGCCGGAGATCACGCGTTGGCGGAGGGCTTCGACGTCTTTCGTGCCCGGATTGGAGATGGTGTAGGTTCGCCATGATGCGGCGAGCTTCTCCTGAAATCCGATGAAGCTGGCGACGCGGTCGTAGATGATTCCGGCTCCGCCTCGAATGAACGTGCGATTCATCCCCGTTGGATCCCACGAGAATGACAGCCGCGGTGAGAAGTTGTTGAGATCGTTCTTGCGGTCGCCGCGGTTGATGAAGTTCGCAAGAACGGCTTTGTTCGTGAGCGCGGTGTCGCTGGCCCACGGAACCGTGAAATCGTTGTTGAGTGTGTTGAGCTCCGCATCGTAGCGGAGTCCGAGATTCACGGTGAGGTTCTGAGTCATCCGCCACTCGTCGTTCACGTAGACGCCCGTCACCCAGCCGGATGCTTCGGCAAGTGCATCGCCGGTTCCTTCAGGATTCGGAAATCCTACGCCTACCGTTGCCTGGTTTGGGATCGTGCTCGTGTCGACGGCAAAGCGGAATGATCCCTGAAGGAAGTTTGGAGAGAACTGGTCGGCCGAGATGTGGCTGACTTCGACGCCGCCCTTGAACAAGTGGTCCCCGTGCCAGTTATCTCGTGTGTACGTAACTCGGTCGATGAATCGCAGATGTCGCTCGTTGAGCTTTAGCGGAAATGTTGCCGTTCCAAGTACAATGCTCGGGTAGTTGAGCTGCGGTCCCGGACCCAGCTGTCCTTCGTCGTGATTCCAGTTCACGAGCTGAAGGCTCAGCTCATTCAGCAGATTCGGCCGCGGCAGATACCGATGTCGCAGCTGCGCGACGTTGATGAAATACTTCTGATCGATGCCGCCGTCGCGCGCAACTGTTCCGCCGAAATTCGACTCACCCGTCATTCTCCGGATCGCCCATTCGGCATCGATTGTACTGCGCTCGCTCTGCTCGAAAGTGAGCCGGGCAAAACCCGTATGATTCAGGTTCGGCGCTTTCTGGGAGCCGCGGTAGCTGTCCCAGATCGTTGGATTGAACGTCGGACGCCCCGGAACCACATCTATATAGTTGGCGGTGTTCGTGACCTCATAGTTCGCGGCGTAGAACAGCCGGTTCTTCTGAAGGGCGCCGCGAAGATTCAGGCCAAGCTGGCGGCGATTGAAGTTGGGAGTAGTCGTCTGGAAAACGGTCTTCGCGACCATGCTCTTGCTCTGCAGGTAGCCGAAGGCTGACCCACTCGTCGTGTTGGTGCCCCTGTTCGAGATTGCGCTGATCACGTACGCGCCCGCATGCGAATACTCGGCGTCGTACGGATTCAGGAAGACGCGGAACTCCTGCACGGACTCCTGCGGCAGCGGCGCACCAGTCTGCGGAATTCCCACGAGGTTGCCGTTGAACAGCGATTTTAGCTCAATGCCGTCCATATAGAAGTTGATGAAGCGAAGCTCCGGAACAGCACCAGCCGACGGAAGTGCCCTTCCCGCCTGTGGAGCGAAGCTCTTGATCCCCGGTGCAATCGACGCGAGGGTCATAATGTTGCGATCGATGGTCGGAAGGTTTTCAATCTGCTCACGCACAACCGGGGCTGACACTGATGTACGCTGCACCTCCACGTTCGTCATGTGCTCGCTCGTCACCATGACTGCTGTCAATTCGGTAGCCGCCTTCTCGAGCGTGATAATGATGTTGGCGCGCTGGCCGACGATCAGCTCCACTGCCTGCGTGACAGGTACGTAGCCGATAGCGCGGACTGTGATGTCGTAACGGCCTGGGGGAAGTCCGAGTACGCGGAATTGACCTGCTGAGCCGGATTTAGCAATGCGGGTAACGTTGGTCGCCGGCTCGATGACGGAAACCGATGCGCCGGATACTGCCTGGCCTCCGCTTCCACGCAGAGTTCCTTCGAGCGGAATTGTCGTTTGTGCCGCTGATTGAAGTGGCGTGACAGCGGCGAGTGCGAGCGCGGCGAAGCATGCAATCGCGGCGCGGGCGAGAACCATACGGGTCTTCATACCAGCCTCGCGGAAGGAGAGAGTAGCACTCTTACGCTAGGGTGAAGCATCGGCCGCGTCAACTTTCGAGGACCGCCACAGTCGTGCGTTACGCGTCTCGCGTTTTCTTGAATAGCTTCGGAAGAAATGACAAGCCCATCAATACCAGTGTGACGCCCAACGCGATGTAGAGCGGCTGTTTGTCTTCGCCTCTCATCCCGGCAATGAATCGATCTCCGACGTAGGTTGCGAGCAGCGTTCCGGGAATAATGCCGAACGCGGTGCCGAGGAGAAATGGCAAAATTGGAAGCTTGCTGATGGCCGCCGCATAGTTGAAGACACCGAATGGAACCAGCGGCATGAGCTGCATTCGGAACGCAGTGAGCGCGACGTTGCCTTTGTTTAGATTGGTAAGCTTCTCACCCTGGCGACCGAGCAGGCGGCGTGCTGGCTTCGCCCACACATCGCTAGCCAGATAATATCCGGCAACCGCTGCGATCATCGACGCAATCCATACGTAAATGGATCCACGCACAAACCCGAATACAGCACCGGCACCGTAAGCGAGCGGGCCGACGGGGAGCGCCAGCGCAGCGACTCCTGCATAGACGAGTATGAAGCTAGGGACGATCCACCGTAGACCGCCTGCCTCTCGACTTTCAGCCGACACTTTTTCGGCCGCTTCGGGCTTGAATAGTCCGATCTTCCAGGCGACGAATGCGAACACGCCGAGCACAAATACCGATGCAAGAAGACGGACTGCATCGTTCGCCCGGGATTCGGTCTCTGAAGCCGTTACCGATGACACGGTTCAGAGCACTAGGGTGATCGACTCACTGACGTAGACAACGAATCGATCGTATCGGTTGGAGGCGGCGTCGGCGGAGGAACTGTCGGCGGTGGCGGTGCAGGTGGCGGCGTGACGCTACGCGCTTGCTGCTCGCGCCGTCGCGCTTCCTCGATCTGACGCGCCTGCGCATCCAGCTGCCGGTTGATCTCGGTCGAATCGAACTCCTCCGACTCGTCAGCGGTGTCCATCGGCACCGCTGTATCGCTCAGATCAGGGTCCTTGACGATTTCGCTCTCGTGAAGCGCTGACATCGATCGCGCCCATTCAGCGAGCTCCTCGTCGGTAAGCATCGGCGGCTCCTCGAACGGGCCGAGTACGAGTGAGCCTTCGAAGAATCCGCCGCAGCGCTCGCGCGGCTCGGTACCGGAAAGAAATGCCTCCACCACGCTCGGGCCGCAGCCCATCTCCCAGATTCGTCCGGTTGCCGCCTCGATTTCAACCATCGTGACGCCGGCAGGCGGCCGAATGTCCGCGCGGATGTGCTGCGCTCTCGACATGTAGGTTCCCCAGATCGGAACCGCAGCCTGCGCCGAAGACATTCTAAGCGGCGTGCCATCATCGAATCCAACCCAGACTGCGGTCAACAAGTCGGGCGTGTATCCGATGAACCACGCATCGCGGTAATTGTTCGTTGTTCCGGTTTTCCCTGCGACGTAATCGAGTCCATACTGACTGAGACTGGCTGCCGTTCCGCGCAATACCACTCCGCGCATCATCGTATGCATCACGTAAGCGACCGCCGGGTCGAGTGCTCTCGTCTTGTTGTCTTCGTATCGATAAAGCTCTGAGCCATTCCGCGTGTCGACCTTCTCGATCAGGTGCGGCTCGATCCGCACACCGAGATTCGGGAAAACGCTGTAGGCTGCGACAAGCTCGCGCATCGAGATGTCGTCGACACCAAGAGCGATGGCGGGGGTCTTGGACAGATCCCTCGGGAATCCTGCTTCGCGCCAGACTTCCTGAACCCGGTCGACGCCAACCAGCTGTGCAACGCGGATTGCAGGGACGTTGAGCGATTTTTCGAATGCCTCTCGCACCGTGACAGGTCCGCGGAATTGCTGATCGTAGTTCTTCGGCCGCCACACCTGATTGCTCGCGAGCCGGATCTCGACCGGTGCATCCTCCATGATCGTTGCGGGAGTAATTCCTCTCGATGCGATCGCTGCGGCATAGGTAAACGGCTTTGCTGCAGAACCAGGCTGACGTCGCATGAGGCGCGTGCGGTCATATTGCGATCGGCGGAAATCCGAGCCGCCAACCAGTGCGCGAATTCCACCTGTCGTCGGCTCGACGC
>DATBRZ010000183.1:0-13569 GCA_036560025.1 Gemmatimonadaceae bacterium
TACCTGCCAGCAAGATGTGATATGATTCCTGCCAATCCAACGCATTCTTCCAGTCAACCAACACTAAATGAAACATTCAAAGATCAACTGGACGTGGCGAGCGTTGCTGGTGTTCGTTCCTGCGATCGTCGCCGCGTGCGCCACAGTTCCAGTACCGGTACCTGTACGCCAGGCCGGTGAAACGGTCGCGTACATCGTGCGTCACGCCGAAAAAGTTACGACCGCGCAGAATGACCCGGATCCTGCGATCAGCTCCGATGGACGGTTCAGAGCGCAGATGCTGGCCGATCGACTGGGCCGAGCCGGCGTGACGAGGATTATCGTCACGGATCTCAAGCGGACGCAGCAAACTGCGGCGCCGCTTGCAGCGAGACTGGGGATCACCCCTGAAATCATTGCGACAACGGTACCTGGCCACAGCGACAGCGTTGCAGCCACTGTGCTGCATCATCGTGGCGAGTCGATCCTCGTCGTCGGACACAGCGTCACCGTCCCCGCTATCATCGAGGCGCTGGGCGGGCCGAAGTTTCCCACCATCTGCGACAGTCAGTACTCGGATCTGTTTGTCGTGCACATTTCTGACGCAGGAGCGACGCGGGTCGAGCATCTTCACTATGGTCCCGCCGATGCGCTCAATGCAGCATGCGCATTGCCATGAAGACCTCGGTTCCGAGGAACTGCTCGCGTAGTGAGTCTCCCTCACTACGCGAGTAGTTCGGCCCGCGCGTTCCGAACTAGAAGCTGAGCTTCAGTCCGGCGCTGATCGCGATGTTGTGCGAATCCTTGTTGTTGATGTCGATCGAAGTCGCTTCGTTGAAGTCGAACTTTCCGATGTAGTCCTTCGCCTGGATGCGGAGACCGAAGTTCGGAACGATTGGAATGTCAGCACCCACTGCCGCGTTGAACGCAGTGTTCGTTGCGCGACGGCTCAAGCCGCTGACTTCCACGTCGTACCGCATCGCACCGATGCCGGCCTGAACGAACGGGAAAATTCCTTTGGTGCCTGTGCCGTAACCGGGCGCGCTCAGCTGAAGGCCTGCGTCGTACATCAGCACTTTGCTTTTCCCGAGATTGACTCCGCCGAGAATCGGGATCCCGGCGCGAAGATTGGGCTCGGAATAGCCGACGTTCCCGACGACCGAGACTACGCTGCCGAGCCCGAGGTTCGCCTGAACTCCGTAGACGGGCGCGCTGGCGTTTGTAAGCGAAGTGCCGAGCGGGCCGTTGACCAGACTGCCGAAGGTCATGTAACCGGCGTATGGCGACACCGACATCACTTGTGCGGACTGAAGCCTCTGTGCGGCTGCGGGCGACGCGACAAGAAACGCGAGCGCCGCGAGTCGAACGATGTTCGTTTTCATTTTCTGATTCCTCCTTGAGGTGGCCGCGGGGCATACCCGGTGCCGAGCCCAAGGATGAGACGCTCGAGCTGGTTAACTCGTTGTGAGTTTTAGCGTTAGCTGCGTTGCCCGTGTCGACAAGGAACGGGAGATGTCATCGGTCGCGGACAGGCGATTGTCCCGATTGTCCCACTCCCGTGACAGGCTTAGGGTCAGAGGGGAGAGGGTCGGTTTGAGACGTTAATGGAAGTTTTTCCATAGGAAGCCACCCAAGCACAGTTCTGCCTCCGCGTGCTTATGGAAAAACTTCCATAGCACATCTCAAACCGACCCTCTCCCCTTTGACTACGGGATGACGAACTCGACTTCCATTGACTCGCCGGGCGCGAGCGATCGCCACTGATTGGAGAGCTCGAAAACTTTCTGGCGCATCGTGTCGAGCTCCCGCTGCGAAACTTCTCTTGCGCGTGACGACCCGTTCGCCTTCGCGAATGCCTCCATCTCATCATTGAATTCTTCGATGCTTCCGGGATCGCGCGAAAAGAATTCACGCTGCAGGATCGCGACGAAATGCTCGGCGTGCCCGGCCTCGTCAGGGATGCGCTTTGATGCTCCAGGGACGGCAAAGTCCGTGATATTCCAACCCGACAGGATCAATCCGTAGAACGCGTCCGTTAATCCGAGCGTGCTCTCGACCGCGTAATGAGTGAGATCGTGTAAGGGAAAGAAATCCTGGACACGCATCCAGGTGCTGGTGCCGTCGGGACGCGTGCAGGAGAGAGTACTCGGCCCGTCACGGCCCTTCGTTAGCCGAATCTTGAGGGAGGGCATAAAAGAACACTGCGAACTGCGAACTAACTTCGAACGGCTCGAAGTGGCTTTTTAAACCCTCGGCAGCGACGTGTAATCCCCCGATTTCACGTCGCGTGATCCCGCGGCGACTCCGCCGGCAACGCTCAGCGCAAAGGTAATCGCGGTTCCGATTCCAACGATCGGAAGCAGGCCGACAATCGGCATTGCTATCAGGAATGCGACGATGCCGGCGATTATGGGAGCGGTCGGACGATGAGCACCCTCCACATAGCGCAGGCGGTCCCGAACGAATCGCTTGGCGACATTGTATCCAAACAGGGCGGCGATAACCGCAATCAAAAGCGCAATCAGATTGAACATTGGTATGATCTCCTTTGCCTCAAACTACTGATTTCGTCCGCTGGAAGTTTCGCCGAAACGTCTTAATCTCAGGCATGGACGGCAACCGAACGAACTCCGCACCGATCGATATCGACCCCGACATCCGTCGCGCGTCGTCTCTTCCCGCTCGCGTTTACTCGAGCCCGGAGCTCTACGACCTGCAAAAGGACCGAGTCTTCGCGCGGAGCTGGCAATGGGCCGGAGACGCCGATCGGGTCAAGGCGCCGGGCCACGTCCTTCCGTTTACTCTGCTCGACGGCTGTCTGGACGAGCCGCTCGTACTCGTCTCGGACGAGTCAGCGACGGTTCGCTGCATGTCCAACGTCTGCACGCACCGCGGCGCTCTCGTCGTCGAAGGCGAAGGCCACCTCAAGACGCTGCGGTGCCGTTATCACGGGCGCCGCTTCGCGATGGACGGATCGTTCTCGTCGATGCCGGAATTCGACGGAGCTGAAGGCTTCCCTTCTCCCGCCGACGATCTGCCGAAGCTTCCGCTCGAGCGATGGGGTCCGCTTCTCTTCACCGGCATCGCTCCCGCAGTGCGATTCGCCGATTGGATCGCTCCCGTCGAAAAGCGGGTCGGATGGATGCCGTTCGCGGAATTCCGTCGAGATCAAACGACATCACGCGAGTACCTGATCAACGCGAACTGGGCGCTCTACTGCGACAACTACCTCGAGGAGTTCCACATTCCGTACGTGCACCAGGGACTCTCCGAACAGCTCGATTACGGATCGTATTATACCGAGCTTTACCCGCACGGCAGTTTGCAGATGGGACTCGCGAAGACGGGCGAGGCCGTGTTCGATCTTCCGAAGGATCACGTCGACCACGGAAAGCGAGTAGCCGCGTTCTATTTCTGGTTGTTCCCCAACCTCATGCTCAACTTCTATCCGTGGGGAATGTCGCTGAACGTCGTCGCACCACTCGGTGTCGCCCGCACTCGTGTATCCTTCATCTCATATGTATGGAGGGACTCACTGCGATCGAGCGGAGTCGGCGGCGATCTCCACAAGGTGGAAATGGAAGACGAGGAGGTCGTCGAATCCGTTCAGCGCGGAGTCAGCTCACGACTCTACGATCGCGGACGTTACTCGCCCCGGCGCGAAACCGGCACACATCACTTCCACGCGTTGCTCGCGCATTACATGAACGACGGAACAGCAACATTCAACGGTAGCGAATGATGACAAATGAAAAAGCGGTCTTCGGCGCGGGATGCTTCTGGGGAGTCGAAGCAGCATTCCGACAGATACCGGGAGTTCTATCGACCCGCGTCGGCTACCTCGGCGGTACTATGAAGAATCCGACTTATCGCGACGTGTGCACTGGACGCACTGGTCATGCGGAAGTTGTCGAGGTGACATACGATCCTGCGCGCGTGAGCTACGACGATCTGCTCACCGTGTTCTGGGAGAACCACGATCCAACGACGCTCAATCGGCAGGGACCGGACGTTGGTGAGCAGTACCGCTCCGCGATTTTTTATCAGAACGAATCGCAGCGCGCCGCCGCTGAGGCATCAAAGGATGAGCGCGATAAGAGTGGGCGATACCGTCGCCCGATCGTTACGGAGATCACGCCGGCGTCGGATTTTTACGAAGCGGAAGATTACCACCAGCAGTACCTGGAGAAGAGAGGATTGTCGAGCTGTCATATTGGATAAAGGAAAGGACAGAGTAGTTAGTTCTCGTTTCCGGGGGCCGTATGAAGCGACGGGACTTTCTCCGCAATGGCGCACTCAGTAGCGCCGCACTCACCGGTTTGGTTGATCGTCGCTCGCGTGAGCCGGAGGATGAGCGCTCTGCGGCTTTCGATATCGAGGAAGCGACCATCGCTGACCTCCAACGCTCGATGATCCAGGGGAAACGCAGCTCCCGGTCCATTACTGAGCAGTACATCTCCAGAATCGAATCGCTCGACCGCCGCGGCCCTGCGCTGCACCACGTAATCGAGATAAATCCCGACGCTATCGCGATTGCTACCGAGCTGGACAACGAGCGCCGGCGAGGAAAACCCCGCGGGCCGCTTCACGGCATACCGATCCTGCTCAAGGACAACATCGAGACCGCGGATCGCACGACGACCACCGCGGGATCACTCGCGCTCGAGGGATCAATACCGTCGCGCGATTCAACCGTGGCTCAACGTCTTCGCGCAGCGGGTGCGGTTCTCCTCGGAAAGACGAACATGAGCGAGTGGGCGAACTTCCGCTCGACTCACTCGACGAGTGGCTGGAGCGCACGCGGGGGACAAGGCAAGAATCCCTACGCGCTCGATCGTAATCCGTGCGGGTCCAGCTCCGGATCGGGAGGTGCTGTATCCGCGAATTACACCGCCGCAGCGATTGGAACAGAGACCGACGGCTCAGTCGTTTGTCCTTCGGCTATCAACGGAATTGCCGGCATCAAGCCGACACTCGGCCTGGTCAGCCGAGCGGGGATTATCCCGATCGCTCATAGTCAGGACACGTCGGGTCCCATGGCTCGGACCGTCGCAGATGCCGCCCTTCTCCTCACGATCATGGCCGGCGTGGATCCGCGCGACCCTGAGACACAACGATCACGCAGTCACATGGGAACCGATTACACGCGAAGCCTCGATCCGAATGGATTACGCGGCATGCGAATCGGTGTCCCCCGAAAGCGGTTCTTCGGTTATAGCGACGGAGCCGACCGCGTCATCGAGGAAGCATTGCGCACAATGTCGCGACTGGGCGCCAAGATCGTCGATCCGGCGAACATGGACAGCGCCGGAAAGTACGACGACACGGAGCTCGAGGTCCTGCTCTACGAGTTCAAGGCTGATCTCAACGCTTATCTCGCCGGTCTCAACAAGGGAATGCGAGTGAAGACGCTCGCCGACATCATCCGATTCAACGATGACAACAAGGCGCGCGAGATGCCGTTCTTCGGACAGGAGCTTTTTCACCAGGCGCAGGAAAAGGGTCCGCTCACGAGCGCGAAATACAAAGCCGCGCTCGCGAAGAACCGGCGGCTGGCGCGTGCCGAGGGAATCGATCTGGTGATGAAGCGTTACTCGCTCGACGCTCTGGTCGCACCGACCGGTTCACCGGCATGGCCGACTGATTTGGTCAACGGCGATCACTTTACGGGCGCGAGCTCGACTCCCGCGGCAGTGGCAGGTTATCCAAACATCAACGTTCCCGCAGGATTCGCGTTCGGCTTACCGGTTGGGATCTCGTTTTTCGGCGCTGCATTCTCCGAGGCCAAGCTCATTAAGATCGCGTACGCCTATGAGCAGGCGACTCGCCATCGTCGACCGCCGACTTTTCCGGCAACATCAGCCGGGGCGAACCCGCGAGCCTAGCACCGGGCGGTCCCTCTGCGTCTTGTCACAAAAAGAGCGTCCTTACCGGGCGCTTTTTCGTTCCAGTTACACCCGATTGTGGCACGATCCTTCCTTTTTCTGGGCCTGTTATCTGGGTCAACGGAGGTCCCATGAGAACCGGAATCAGAAATCTTTGCAGCGCCGGCGCGTTGATCGCGGCCTTCGCCATCGTGGCGCCCAGTGGCGCAACGGCACAGGGGAAATACGGCGAGAACAAAGTCGACAAAACGAAGACACACGTAACCCACGTCGTTCAAAAGCCGACCAAGGACAAGGTCGTCGTAACGAAGACCAAAAAGAAAGTCACGCCGGTGAGAACGAGGACGCGGACGGTCCGTACGAATCGCGTCTACAAGACCACGAGCGCTCCGCCGCGCGCATCTGCTCGTGCACTCGAGCGCGCAAGCTGGCGCTCAATGGTGGTGCGAAGCCGGTACTATGACACCAATGCGACCAGCGCAATCGCGCGCTGCGCCGACGGCACGTACTACCACTACAGCTACAGGAATTCGGCGTGCGTCGGACATGGTGGAGTAGTGCAGTGGTTCTTCGAAAACGCGTTCTATAACCGCGACCCAAGCGGTGCCATTGCGCGTTGCTTCGACGGGACGTACTTCCATTCGATCTCCAGACAGACGGCTTGCCTGAGACATGGAGGCGTAGACTTCTGGATGTAGAGCTCCGGAGTGTTACCTAAGCCGAGCAAGGGAAAGGAGTCACGGTTCCGTGACTCCTTTTCCTGCTCGGCCTGATGAAACGACCTGATACCGTTCGATTACTTCTGAATCGCTCGTCTCGTGAACTCCGACAACACGAGTGTCCCGCTCATCGCAACTCGCTCGGCAAGCTTCGACTCCCAATCTTGCGTCCCCGCCCAGAAGATTTTTTTCAGTTTCTCCATCGCTTCCGGGTTGCTGTCAGCCAACATCTTCGCTCGCTTCTCGACCGCAGCGTCGAGCTCTACAACGCCGGGGTAAAGCTCGGCGTACAGTCCGTGGCGCTCGCCCCACCTCGCGTCGCGCCAGTCTGCATCCACCGCCATCGCGCTGAAAGCGGCGAGTCCGATCTTCCGCTCGATCGGTAAGCCGACAATGAATGGGCCAATTCCTACCGCGAGCTCGCTCAGTCGCAGCGAAGCAGCTTCACTTGCGATGACGTAGTCCGACGCCGCAATCACGCCAACCGCTCCACCAACTGCTTTGCTCTGTACGCGCGTGACGATGAATTTCGGGCAGCGAATCATCGCCAGGATGAGCGTTGCGAATCCGGAGAAGAATCTCTTCCCGTCTTCTGCGTTGGTTATCGCTTTGAGCTCATCGAACGAAGCACCTGCACAGAAGGCCTTGTCTCCTTCACTGCGTAGCACGATCACGCGAGCATCGCGATTCTCCCCGGCAGCTTTGACTTCCTCCGCGAGTCGAGCCAGCAACGCACCCGGAAGCGAGTTGCTCTTCGGGTGAAAAAAGGTAATGGTCGCGATCCTATCTTTTGTCTCGGAGCGGACGTTGCCGGGGTCGATCATGATGGCGGGTGCGGGGTACGGGGCACGGGGTACGGGGTACGGGTACGGGCACGGACTACGCAGGTGTTCCGAAGTTTGCAACCATTACTGCGCAGCCCGTAAGCCGTACCCGTACCCGCGTCCAGAATCCCGCGCCCGTACCCCGTAACCCGCAACCCGTAACCGCTTTTCGGCTAACTTTATGCGAATGAGCGAGATAATGGACGCCTCGCCGAGAAAGGCAATGGACGAGACCCCCGACGAAACCGCCCTCAACGCCGCTTTCGAGGCGCGAATCGCCGCAGGCGAGACAATCGAGCCGAAGGACTGGATGCCCGACCGCTACCGCACCCAGCTCATCCGGATGATGTCGCAGCATGCGCATTCCGAGATCGTTGGCATGCTCCCCGAAGGCAACTGGATCACCCGTGCGCCAAGCCTGCGCCGCAAAATGACGCTGCTCGCGAAAGTGCAGGACGAAGCCGGCCACGGCCTCTACATCTATTGTGGCACTGAGACCCTTGGCGTCGATCGCGCCGAGCTTGTCGAGCAGCTTCTGTCGGGAAAGGCGAAGTACTCGAGCATCTTCAACTATCCGACGCTGTCGTGGGCCGACATGGGAACCATCGGCTGGTTCGTCGACGGCGCTGCGATCGTGAATCAGACTGTCCTCGCGAAAGCATCGTACGGCCCGTATGCGAGAGCGATGATTCGCATCTGCAAGGAAGAGAACTTCCACAAGAAGCAGGGCTACGAGATCGTCGCCACGCTTGCCAACGGGACGCCCGCCCAGAAGGCGATGATCCAGGACGCAGTGAATCGATGGTGGTGGCCGTCACTCATGATGTTAGGGCCAAGCGACAAGGATTCACCCAACACCGCGGAGCTGATCCGCTGGCGCGTCAAACGAAAGACGAACGATGAGCTGAGACAGCGCTTCGTCGATCTGACGGTACCGCAGGCTGAAGCAGTAGGACTCACTCTTCCCGATCCCGATCTCAAATACAATGAAGCAACCGGACATTGGGAGTTCGGTCAGATCGATTGGGACGAATTCTGGGCGGTGGTAAAAGGAAACGGTCCCTGCAATCGCGAGCGACTTCAGGCGCGTCGTGATGCGCACGAGAACGGGCGGTGGGTGCGCGACGCTGCCGAGGCGTATGCCGCGAAGCACTGATGGCGCGCCGGGCGGCGCGGGTGCGAGCCCAACTTCAGTTCCCGAAAACGCGCCCATTCCCGATGGTGAGCCGCGCGCCGACTCACAGTGGCCGTTATGGGAGGTATTCGCGCAGGGAGAGGGCGGCGCACCACACGAGCACGTCGGCAGTCTCCACGCACCTGACGCCGAGATAGCACTGCAGAACGCGCGCGACGTCTATGCTCGGCGCGGACCAGTTGTGAGTCTGTGGGTCGTTCCGTCTATTGAGATCACTGCATCGCCAAGCGATCAGGCCGGACCGTTTTTCGATCCGGCGGCGGACAAGGTCTATCGGCATCCACAGTTCTATAAAGTTCCGCGCGGTCTGAAGGGATTTTGAGCGCCTCGCCTCAGCTCTTCGAGTACCTGCTTCGACTCGGCGACGACCGCCTGGTGCTCGGTCATCGTCTTTCCGAGTGGTGCGGGCATGGACCGATTCTCGAGGAAGACATCGCGATGGCGAATATCGCGCTGGATCTCATCGGGCAGGCGACGCTATTTCTACGTCTAGCCGGAAAGATCGAGGGAAAAGGCCGGAACGAAGACCAGCTCGCCTACTTCAGAGAAGCGATCGACTATCGGAACGTTCAGCTCGTGGAGCTTCCGAAGGGCGACTTCGCGTTTACGATGGTTCGTCAATTCCTGTTCGACGTGTACAGCTATCATGTGCTGGAGCAGCTGCAATCCGCGAAGAACACCGAGCTCGCGGGAATCGCAGCGAAGGGGTTCAAGGAAGTTCGCTATCACGTCCGCCACTCCAGCGAATGGATTCCGCGATTGGGTGATGGGACCGACGAGAGTCATCAACGTGCGCAGCGCGCACTCGACGAGCTGTGGCGATTCATTCCCGAGCTGTTTCGCATGGATGATGTGGACCAGGAGCTGATCAAGGCGGGGAATGCGGCAGACCTTTCAACGATCGAGCCGAAATGGCGTTCGACGATTACTGAAGTGCTCACGCGCGCGACGCTGAAGATTCCTGCAGACATGCCGATGGTTGCCTCGGGCCGCGTTGGTCGACACAGCGAATTCCTGGGACACATGCTGTCCGAGATGCAGATCGTCGCGCGGTCACATCCGGGAGTTGAATGGTGATAACGAGAGAAGGTTTGCTGGAGCTTCTCCGCGACGTGAAGGATCCGGAGCTTCCAATGCTCGATGTCGTGGAGCTTGGAATTGTTCGCGATGTAGAAATCGATGCGGATAGAGTTCGCATTGACATCACACCGACCTATTCCGGTTGTCCCGCGCTTCAGGTGATCGAGCGTGAGATCGAGACAACAGTGCGATCAGCCGGATTCGACGACGTCACCGTGAACACGGTACTGTTTCCTCCGTGGACCACCGATTGGGTCACGCCGGAGGCAAAGGACAAAATGCGTGAGGCGGGCATCGCGCCGCCGCGCGAAGTGAGCAGCGCCAGGGGAATCGAGGAGCTCGTAGGAATTCGCCGAGCTGCGCCGAATGTCGAGTGTCCGTGGTGCGGTTCATCGGATACGGTGCAGAAGAGCGCATTCGGCTCGACAGCGTGTAAGGCAATTCATTTCTGTAACAGTTGTAGGCAGCCGTTCGATTATTTCAAGGCGTTCTGAATAACCGGTAGCCGGTAGCCGGTAGCCGGTAACCCGTATCGCCCTTCACGGAGGCAGGATGGTGATCCGACATGTCGCCCCATTATCGGCAGCAAAGGTGTTCGCTACCATTTACGCGGTTGTTGGACTCATCGTCGGAGCGATCTTCTCATGGTTGAGTACGACGATGGGAACGTTTGCCAGAGACGTTGGGTTCATGGCGCCATTCGTCGGCGTGGGCGCGATAATCGTTCTTCCGATCCTGTACGCGTGTGCGGGATTTATCGGCACGCTGATCGTCGCAACGCTTTACAACGTCGCTGCAGGAATCGTTGGCGGAGTCAACATCGAATTCGAGCAGGGCACGAATGTCACGTAAGGCAGCGCTGTGGGTAGCGGTCCTCGTAGTGATCGCGTGCTCGAAGTCTGAGCCTCCCCGGGAGGCGCGCGTCTCAACTCCCGCCGGTGATCCGCTCTCCGATCAAGCGCTCAGCGCGCTGCGATACACGACGACCCAGTCGCCGGGAGGCACGCGGATCGACACGACTCAGGGTGCCACAGAACCGAACGGCGCTCAGCACACATCGATCGTGTTGATTGCGCGCGGCGATTTGAGCGGCGACAACAAACCCGAAGCGGTAGTGGTGCTGTTCAGCGATTCAGGCGAGAGCGGAAAATTTCTGGATCTCGTTCCGGTTTTCGCGGATGCGTCAGGTGCACGACCCGGCCGGCCAACTTTTCTCGGCGATCGCGTGAGACCCGATAGCCTGTGGGTCAGTGGCGGTCAGGCATATCTGCGAATCGTGACGCATGGGCCATCGGATCCAGCATGTTGTCCCGGACAGCCAGAGGAACATCGCTACCGCCTCCTCGGCGACAGCCTTCGGC
The DNA here is from genome assembly GCA_036560025.1 of Gemmatimonadaceae bacterium. Lineage (GTDB taxonomy): Bacteria > Gemmatimonadota > Gemmatimonadetes > Gemmatimonadales > Gemmatimonadaceae > UBA4720. The sequence continues at coordinate 11,044 of DATBRZ010000183.1, forward strand.
TGGAGGAAAGAAAAGCGCTTCCGACGCCTGACACGACAGGAACTGATTGAAGGCCTCCCCGGACTGAGCAAATCCGAGGTCGATGTCCGAATCATGGACACACGGGGAGGCGACAATGAATTCGATCTTCGAGCGGAGCAGATTCACACATCCGCGCAGGATACTGTACGCGGCAACGGTCATCGCCCTGGTTGCTTGTGGCGGTGATTCCCCGGTGGATCCGAAAGCAAAGGAGCCATCCTCCCTTCAGGCGGTGTCCCCGCGGTATTTCGAAGGAACGGTCGGAACCGCAGCTGACCCACCTCCGACAGTGATCGTAAAGGATGCCGCCGGGGATCCCGTGGCAGGAGTTCGCGTTGAGTTTGCGGTCGGAGCGGGTGGTGGGTCTGTGTCATCGCAATTTGTCTCTACGGATAATGCCGGCCTCGCCAGTGTGACCTGGATTCTGGGCATCCACATAGACCCGGCACTGTCACGTAACGAGCTCTGGGTTCAGGTGCCCGGGCTCACGCCGATACGATTCAAAGCGACGGTACGGCCTGGCCCTCCGGCGCGACTTGCCGCCCTGGCGATGCCAAGCGATACGCTGGTTGGAGGGTTCACAAGTCGGCTCGATGTGCACGTGCTCGATGCGTTCGATAATGGTGTTCCCGACGTTGCCGTAGCATTCCGTGTGACGGGCGGTGATGGCTCTGTCGCGTCCGCGTCAGTGAAGACAAACAGCGGCGGATTTGCGTACACCGACTGGACGCTCGGAGTGGCTGGCGAGAATTCAGTGACTGCGACTGCCGCTGACCTCCCGAGTGTCGCGTTCCGGATAATCGCGCTCGACCCGGCTGCCTTCGTCTGGTACGACCTGCAACAGATCGTAGGCTCGAGCGGATCTGTCGAAACTGCAGTTATCGGCTTCGACGAGAGCGGCCGTTTCGTCGTTCAGACAGCGTACTCCGGGTCGTACTCCGGGTACAGATACTCCGCATTCGGACACTACACCATCGCCGGATCGAGCGTGGTTCTTCGTTACGCGACCTATACGGAAAATGCGGTGCTCGAGAACAATCAGCTCGTCATCGACCGTTCTGATTACTACGGAACGTCGATATGGACGTACAAAAAGAGGAACTAGGCCCGGTGAAGTCAGCCGAGCCACATCAACTGCGAGCGTGACGAGTAACCTCATCACGCTCGCAGTTTAGGACCTACCGGCCTTCGTTGATGCCCGCTTGTCTCATCATCGCCTCGAGCTCGGCGTTGTGCGCCTTCACGAACTCGACGTTCTTCATGTTCATTCCTTCCGGCGCCTTCGCGTTCGGCATTTGCATCAAGCCGGCGGTCATCGCGGCCTGCATATACGCGGCGGTGGTCCAGACGTAATCGCGCGCGCTTAAGCCGGCTTGACTGAGAACTCGTTTCGCAAGCGGATGTGATTCCAGCCGGGCGACGAGCTGCGCAGTGCTCGCGTTCTGATCCATCGCCATCGCTTCAGCCGCCGCTGAATCGCGCTCCGCCTCGGCCGCAAATCCCTTCATCGCCGCGACCCATCTGCGCATACGGTCCATGTTCAGCTCGTAGTTACTGACATCGTTGGCCGTGGGCTCGCCTGCCGGCGCCGTCGCAGCAGGGGTCGTCGCGCTTCCGGTCGCAGCCGCGTCTGCAGCTACTGACGAATCCTTCTTGCTGCAAGCCGCGAGGGCAAACGCGGCGGTGATGAAGAGAGCCGATCGCCGGTGGAGTTGCACGGTATCTCCTGGACAAAGTGAAGTGGGAAAATGCGCAAAGCTCGGCCAACCCATTTTCGATGTTGTTCTTACTTGGGTCCGGGCGGATTCTGCCCTAACTGTGCAAACAGCACCGGCGTTTCGAGGTAGATCCGCGCGCGCTTGATCTTGTCGTTCTCGAGATCGTAGCTCACCGCGAGCGGAACACTCACTTCCTTCCCCGTGGCCGGTATTCCGGCGAACTCACCGATGTGCTTGCCGGTGAACGTGCCCTCGAGCACCGCCTTGTTATCGTCGGCGATGATCTTTGTATCCACCGCATCGGCCTCGAAGGCGGTGTGATAGATGTACTGAAGCATCTGCCTTACGCCCTCCGGCCCCTTGTGCTCGTCGCCGGTGGCCATGTTCCGGAACACAACGTCGTCTGCCATCACGCCCATGTCGGTGTGCTTGGAGTCGACGTAGCGCTGGATCACCTTCCGTGTGCTCTCTACCGACATCTCACTCTCCCGTGACGTAGGCCCCCAATTTCGCGCGTTCCCTGACGGTCCGACAGGTGGACCAAACCCTCCCCGCCCACCCGGCTGTCTCAGGGCCATGACGCGCTGCAACTACGAACCGCATCGTACTTGCGAACTACGAAGCGCTTCGTATATTGCCGGTCAGAACCGCTTCGGAGACACAGTGCCCGCTTCGACTCCCACTCCATCGAATGCCGAGCTCGAGATTCTCGCCGTGCTCTGGCGTGAAGGACCACAGACAGTCAGACAGATCCATTCCGCGCTTGATCGCCGCCGCACCATCGGCT
>DATBRZ010000184.1:0-6734 GCA_036560025.1 Gemmatimonadaceae bacterium
GGGTCCGTATATGGGATAGATCAATGCGGGCGGTACGCATAGGAACCTCCGATTGCCAGATGCGGCGACAGTGAATACGCTTTATCCATATAGCGCAAAGGAACCCTGCAACCGGACAGGGCACCCTCTGCCAGTTTTCGAACTCCCTCTCTTATGCCAAAAAGAGCGAGTAAAGGATTCCTGATCGGGCTCCTCGTCTGCGCGCAGGCGATCAACGCGCAGACGCCGGGGACGGAGCTCAAGGTTCGCATCGAGTCGAACACTGGCGTCGCGATCTCAGGCGCGCTCGTTGCGCTCGTCGACCCCGCTGGGAACGCCGCCACGGAAGCTGTAACGAGAGCCGACGGACGCCGTACGCTTACGGCTCCTCCGGGTACGTATCACGTGCGCGTCCGGCGAATTGGCTACCGTCCTTTCGTGTCGGGTGATGTGACTCTTCCGCAAAAGAATGCCGACGAGCTCGTGCTCCGCGCCGAAACCGACCGCATTATGCTTGCGACAATAGTCGTCTCGGCAAAATCCGATTGCGGCGTTATCAACAGCGACGCACCTGCGTTGTCGGCGGTGTGGGAAGAGATCGCGAAAGCGCTGACTGCAAGCCAGTTGACGATCCGCGACCTTCAAGGGATTGGCTTCGCACGGAAATTCCGCCGCCAGACCGATACCCATGGAGGCGTGATCACGAACGACTCATCGCTTCTGACCATTGTGGATCGGCGACCATTCGGTGGATTGGATGCCGCGACGCTCGCGCAAGGCGGCTACGCCGTGGGCAATGACACTGACGGATGGCGTTTCTATGGTCCCGATGAAAGCGTGATTCTCTCCGACCAGTTCGCTCAGACGCATTGCTTTCGCATCGTGCGTGACAAGGGACACACGGGTCAGGTCGGCATCGCGTTCGCGCCGGTACCCAAGCGGAAGATCGCGGACATCCAAGGAACTCTATGGGTCGACGAGACGACCTCTGAGCTTCGCCAGATGGATTTCCGCTACGTGAACGTCGGCGACGTCGATCGCTTCGACGCGGGGGGATTCACGCATTTCCGGCGAATGCCGTCAGGCGCGTGGATAGTGGACGACTGGAAGATCAGAATGCCGCAGCTTCAGCAGGTGCCGACCGCGGCGAGCAGTATTGCTCCGACCTCCGGCAGGCTTGTACTGAGCGGTTATATCGAGGAGGGTGGCGGGATCATCGTCCCGGATCGCGAGACGCGATGACTGGAGCGATTCGGGCAGTCTCAAACGTTCGGCAAGCGACGATGGCTGCATCCCCTTTCTCCGCACCGTATTTTAGCCGTCCACCCTTCCCCCACGTCCATGCACTCGACCGTCCGTATCGGCTGCGTTCTGTCTGCGGTCGCGGCGCTCTCCTCCGCTTCCGCTCAACCTCCGCTCTCTAATCTCCCTCAGGCAAAGACCGCCGATGAGGTGATCGAGCGCTACCTCAAAACCGTCGGCGGAATGGACAAGATCCAGGCGGCGAAGAGCCTGCGCCGAACCGGGAAATACACCGGGTCAGGCGGTTTCGAGGCAACATACGTCCAGGAGAACAAACGGCCGAATCTCGTCCGCGAGGACTTCTCACTCCAGGGAATGACCGCCGTCAACGCATGGGACGGAAAGACCGGATGGAAGATCGATCCGTTCGGCGGAAAGAAGGATCCGGAATCGCTGAGCGAAGACGAGATGCGCGGCATCATCCTGGACGCGGACTTCGACGATCCGTTCGTCAACTACAAGGACAAGGGAAACAAGGCCGAGCTGGTCGGCATGGATCAGATCGAGGGGACCGACGTCTACAAAGTGAAAGTCACGCTCAAGAACGGTGACACTCGCACGTACTACTTCGACACCGACTATTACGTCCCGATCAAGTTCGAGGAAAAGCGCACTATTCGGGGCGCCGACCAGGAGTTCGAAACGACGCTCGGCGACTACAAGGAAGTCGCAGGCTGGTATCTCCCGTTCGCGTTCGAGAGCGGCCGCAAGGGAGACCAGAACAAGGGAAAGATCACGTACTCGAAAATCGAAGCGAATGTCGACATTAATGACAGCCGGTTCCGAAAGCCGGTTGCCGGTGCGCCGGCGGAGCCAGTTGGCGATGCGCTCGATGCGTCGAAGCAGCAGCCGAAGAAGGAGACCAAGCCTCAGCCGTCGACGCCGATCAAGCCTTCGTCGCCGCCTGCACCTGCGGCAAAGCGGGGGACCATGTGATGCGCACCTATTCTATAGTAGTGGTGCTCGCGTGTTTTTCCGCGGCCACGACTGCAACCGCTCAGACGCCGTTACCGGCAACCGGTAGCCGGTTACCGGTAACCGCAGTTCGCGTCGATTCAGAAACGTTCTCCGGCCTAGGCGCTCGTAACATCGGCTCTGCAGCAATGAGTGGACGAATCGCGGCGCTCGATGGAGTTCATGAGAACGGTCGATTGACCCTTTACATCGGATCCGCCAGCGGCGGCGTCTGGAAATCCACCAACGGTGGGACAACCTACAAGCCGGTGTTCGACAAGCAGGATGTGCAGTCGATTGGGGCAGTCGCGATCGATCCCAAGAATCCGAAAGTGGTCTGGGTAGGAACCGGTGAATCGTGGACTCGCAATAGCGTCTCGATTGGAGATGGCATCTATAAGACAACTGACGGTGGTGAGAACTGGACCAACATGGGTCTCAGGGAATCGGAGCGCATCACGAAGATCCTCATAGATCCGTCCGATCCCAACATCGTGTACGCGTGCGTTCCGGGAAAGCTGTGGAGCGACAGCAACGATCGCGGTTTGTACAAGACCACCGACGGCGGCCGCACATGGGCGAACGTCCTCAAGGGTCCGAATCCGTCGACGGGATGCGGCATGGCCTCGATGGACTCGAAGAATCCGAAGACGATCTATGCGGGTCTGTGGGATTTCCGGCGGAAGGGTTGGACGTTCCGCTCCGGTGGCGATGGTGAGACTGCGCCGAGCGGCAGCGGATTCTTCAAGAGCACCGATGGCGGAAAGAACTGGACGAACTTGAACGCCGAATCGGCGAAGGGATTGCCGCCAAAGCCGTGGGGCCGCGTTGCGGTAACTGTTGCTCCGTCGAAACCGGAAGTCGTTTACGCGTTCATCGAAGCTGTGCCTCCGCTCAACGCGCTCTATCGCTCTGATGATGGCGGCAAAACGTGGGAGATGAAGGACAGAAGCCAGGCGATGATCTGGCGTCCGTTCTATTTCGCGAATCTCATCGTCGATCCGCTGGATCCGAACAAAGTATGGAAGCCGGATGGTCCGCTCGTGTTCAGCAACGATGGCGGCTCGAGCTTCAGCAATGTTTCCGGCGGCACACACGGTGATCATCACGATATCTGGATCGATCCGATCAACACGAATCATGTCATCACCGGCGATGACGGTGGCCTCTGGTACTCGTACGACGCCGGCAACAAGTGGTGGAAGGGCGATAATCTCCCGGTGTCGCAGTTCTACCACGTGAGCGTCGACATGTCGCGACCGTATCACGTGTACGGCGGGCTTCAGGACAACAGCTCCTGGGTCGGCTCCTCAGAGTATCCTGGTGGAATCACTAACCACCAATGGGAGAACATGTACGGCGGCGACGGATTCTGGATGTTCGCTGATCCGTCGGACTCGACCTACATCTACGCCGAGGCGCAGGGCGGTTACGTCGGAAGAATCAATCGCTACACGCACGAGGTTCGTCCGCTTCAGCCGTTGCCGAGGTACAAGGAAGGCAAGATGCGGTTCAACTGGAACACGCCGATTTATGTCAGCCAGTTGAACAAAGGGACTGTTTACATCGGATCGCAGTTCCTCTTCCGATCGCGCGATTATGGGCAGACATGGGATCGCATCTCACCTGATCTCACGACGAACGACAAGTCGAAGCAGAAGCAGGAGCAATCCGGCGGTGTAACCGTCGACAACTCGGTCGCAGAGATGCACACGACGATTTACGCGATTGCCGAGTCGCCGAGGAATGCGAGTCTGATCTGGGTTGGTACAGATGATGGGAACGTGCAGCTCTCGCGGAATGCGGGTGCGACGTGGACGAATGTCACGCCGAAGGTCGCGGGCCTGCCCAAGAATGCGTGGGTGTCGTCGGTCGAGCCCGGGCATTTCGATCAGGGGACAGTGTATGCGACGTTCGATTTGCACACCTTCGGCGATATGCGTCCGTACGCGTACAAGTCGACCGATTACGGGAAGACGTGGACGTCGGTCATTCCCGCGAACACTCCTGTCCGCGGCTATGCGCACGTGATCAAGGAAGATCTCGTCAACAAGGATCTGTTATTCCTCGGGACTGAATTCGGATTGTGGATCTCGCTCGATGGTGGAAACAGCTGGTCGCGGTACAAGGGTGGAGATTTCCCCGCGGTTGCCGTTCGCGACATGGCGATTCATCCGCGCGACAATGATTTGATCGTCGGCACGCATGGTCGCGGCATCTGGATCATCGACGACATCACGCCGCTTCGCTCACTGACGGCGGCGACGCTCGCGAAGAATGTGGCGTTCATGAAAGCTCGTCCGACCATTCAGCGAATTGGTGTGTTCGGCGGATGGGCGAATGGTGATGCGATGTATGTTGGTCCCAATCCGCCCGATGATGCGGTGATCACGTATTACCTGCAGCGTCGTCACATCTTCGGCGACATGAAGCTCGAGGTGCTCGATTCCGCAGGTAAGGTCGTCGATCAATTGCCGACCTCGAAGCGACGCGGATTGAGCAGAGTGACGTGGTCGATGCGCTTGAAACCGCCGACTGTTCCGCCCGCAGCGAGTGCTGCTGGTGGGGCGACGATTGGTCCGCGCATGTTGCCCGGCGATTACACCGTGCGCATGACCAAGGGCAACGATGTTCTGACGATGCCGCTCACTGTCGTTCCCGATCCACGCGCGAATCACACGCTTGCTGCGCGGCGCGCGCAGTTCGAGCTGTCGAAGAAACTGGCCGCGATGCTTGGTGAAATGTCGACAGTCGTGGAGCGAATGAACGCAATGCGCGCGCAGCTCGACCGCCGCGCGTCTCAGCTTCCCGCAAACGATCCGCTCGCCGCCCGCCTCCGCTCGGCGTCAGCTGCGGTGGACGTGATGCGTAAGAAGATCGTCGCGACAAAGGAAGGAGGGATGATCACCGGAGAGGAGCGCCTGCGCGAGTATCTCGCGAATCTCTACGGTGATGTGAACGGTTACGACGGCCGCCCGTCACAGATGCAGATCGAGCGAACGGAGTCTCTCGGCAAAGAGCTCGCCGATATCGTGAAGGATTACGACGCGTGGGTCGAGCGAGAGCTTGGTGGCCTGAATTCAGCCTTGACTGCAAAGAAACTGGATCCAATCGCGCGTTAAGCCTGGAGGCCACAACGTCCATCCGAGACGCTGTGGCCTCCAACAGTTAGCGATCCGATAAACGCGGGGGGGACACATGATTCCCAGATGACTCCGCGATGACCGCGGATTGATTGTGCCGGCCTATCATACGCCTCGACCATTCGCGAGAGGTGGCAATGATGCTCCGTGCGGACGCCATGAAACAAAGCCGACTCTGTCTTGTTGCCATCGCGCTTCTTGCTGGATGCGCCGAGAATCCTGCCGAACCCCCGGTTTATCACATCATCAAGCCGGATGAGGGATTCGTCGCACTCACGGTAAAAGTTTCGGGTGATCCCAGGCTCATCGAATCATTTTTCGTCCGCTTCAATGCTGTGGAATGGCGCTTTCGGGGGAACACGTCTGTCAATGTGCCATTGAAGGAAGGCGACTACACCGTGCGCCTGTCGCCTCCAGGCTCACGCGAGTGGTGCAATGCCGTCGAGCCAACCACGATCACGACACGCGTAGAGGCAGGTCGAACTTTGCCGTTGGTCTTCTCGGCACATTGTCCTCCGCAAATCGGATCTGCTCGCGTCCGGATCGTTGTAACCGGATCCGGCGATTCGATTCCCGTTGCCGTCACACTACGACTTAATCGAGTCATTGCAGCCGGATACTCTGCCACTATCAGAGTATCGGTCAACGACTCGGTGGACATATGGGAGCCAGTTGGCATGTACGAGCTAACGAGCGACATCCCAACTCGCTGCAGGCCGGCCGTCCGTGGGTTTGAGTGGGCCTATCCGGCTCCTCGCTATGCGGTTCGATCAGGGGAAACCACGCGGTTGGGGTGGATCCTCAACTGTCGTGCAACGCCGTAACCATAATCGCGAGGTGCATATGATAAAGCTTAAGATGCTCGCGCTGTTCGCTCTCGTCTCCGCTGCCTGCAACGACGCGCCAACCAGTGCGGCCGCGAATGGCGCGGGCTTAGTTGATGTATCTGTTAGAGTCAGCGGCGATACGACGCTCAGCCCGCCAAAATTTGCGATTGCGCTAAATGGCAAGGCATGGACGGAACTGTCCCGGAACGAAACGTACCGAGCGACGCTCGCTGAAGGTTACTACCGGATCAACCTGTCGCCGCTCGGGGGCAGTCTTTCCCCATCGTGGTGCCTCGTTGGCGCACCATTCGAACAAACGGTTCGCATCAGAGCTGGTCTACCGCAGACAATCGCGTTCTCTGTCGACTGTCCGCCGCTGATCGGAAGTGGTCATCTCGTGATTACCGCTTCCGGCCTGGCGATTCCTGTCTATATAGTTCGCGTCACGCCAGGTCCACCCTTCTCCATTGCAGCGACTGTGCCGTTTGGACGTTCGCTCGAAATCGACGTTCCAGTGGGCGTGCATGCT
>DATBRZ010000185.1:0-2450 GCA_036560025.1 Gemmatimonadaceae bacterium
GACGTCGAGCCAACCCGAGTGGCACGCGCGCTGGGATGACTTCGTCATCGTCCGCTCCGGCACTGGCGTTATCGTCTTCGGCGACAGCCTCGTCGGCAGCACGCTGCGCGCGCCGGGAGAGCGCCGCGGCGGAACGTTCACCAGGTACGACCAGATCGTCGTACGCCCCGGTGATATCGTGCGAATCCCCGCTGCCGTTCCGCACGCGTTCGTCGTTACCGGCAAGGAGCCGCTCGAGTTCCTGCTCATCAAGACTCGGCGACAGAACCTTCCGATTCGCTGGACGAACATGCCGTAGCTCCGTTGCGCTAGGCAGGCGACCAACCAAGTCTTATGACGATCAGGCAAGTCGAGTCGGGCCTCGCATACTTCACCTTCGGCGCATTGGCGATTTATGCGCCGATCGAAACCATGTACTCGTGGTCCGGCGGGCTTGCAAATCCCTATTACATCATCGACGTCATCGCGATGGTCCTGATGTTCACAGGAGCCTTGCGATCGCTGCGAGCACGGCCACGATCCGCACCTGGTTTGGTCACCGTCGGATGGGCTTGGGCGGGGGCCAATTTCTGGCGTGCCACTTTTGATCGGATCGGTCTATTACAACGCGGTGGCCACCTCGACCTCGGATCCGCCGAACTTCGGTTCGTATGCGCCGAGCTGGTCGTGTCGCTGCTCTGCCTTGCAGTCGGTGTTGTGCTTGTGCTCCGAGCACCTGCTGCCTGATTAGCGCTAGGCGGATGTCTTCACGAAATGCCGCACAGTAGATTCACGCCGTGCCGCTTCGCTTCACTTGGGACACGCGCAAAGCGGCCCGCCAATCTTAAGAAGCATGGAGTCGAAGCGGCAACACCTTGTTGTCGTCGCCCATGTCGAGCACGGCGACATCATTCGCATCATGATGCGGTAAATAGTGCACTTCGAGCTGTGATGAAATCACGTTCCAAGCACCGCACTGCCTAACGTGCAACGCCTCTTGCTGCCTGTCATTGCCAGCGCGACACTTCTGTCCTGCACGCACTCCGATGCCGACGTGGTCGATGGCCGTTCGGTCATCGGCTTCGATACAACTGTCGTACATCTCGTGGCTGGCAAGGACACGCTGACCATTCATGCGGAGGTCGCGCGGTCGGCGGAGCAAAAGACGATGGGTCTGATGGAGCGTCGTTCTCTTCCCGACACAGCAGGCATGCTATTTCTTTACGGCACTGATCAGCCGGCCAACGCCGGCTTCTGGATGTTTCGGACACACATTCCTCTCGACATCGCCTTTGCGGATTCCAGTGGCCGCATCGTCGCTATCCGTCAGATGATCCCATGTGAAGCGCAACTCGCTGCCGGTTGCCCCTCATACGAGCCAGGGCAAGCATACCGCGTCGCCCTCGAGGTCAATGCTGGCGTCCTCTCGCGCCACCGTGTTGCCGTAGGTTCTCGCTTGTGGACCTCGGCTCTACCATCGTCGTTCGGCGCTGCACGTTAGTGCGTTTGACGCGGCGGTCTCACGAGGAGTTGTAGCTGAGCGCCACAGCTAAACTCCAGAGCGTTATTCGGCGCGAGAGTCACGCGCCCGATCGGAGTAAGCAATGAAATCAAAGGGAGTCGTTGACGACGATTGGCCAGCCAGTACCGGAACCGCCCGTAATAGACGTAGAACACGCACAGCAGTACTACCGTGATGTTCTCGGCTTTGAGATCGGATGGCTTGATCCAGGGAAAGAGATCGGCGCTGTCTCACGTGGAAATGTGGCCATCTTCTTCCGAAGACGAGAAGAACGTTTTGAACCCGCGGTTCATTGGGTATTCGCTGAAGACATAGACGCCACGTACGAGGAGTTCCGATCGTCAGGTTCGAAGATCGTGGAGCCACTGGAGAAAAAGCCCTGGGGTTTGAGGCAGTTCACCGTTGAGGACCTGGACAGGAACCGTTTCTATTTTCACTGTGACTGAGCAGGCGCCGCCTAAGACGAACCGCCGAAGCGTCATCGTCCACATCGGAACCAGCGCGGACGGTTACATCGCGCGTCCTGACGGTGACCTCGAGTGGCTGACGTCCCGCCACCAGCCGATGCCCCGGCCGGGGTGGAATTTGTGAGCGGTGCAATCGCGCCATTTGTGCGCCGTCTCAGAGAGCAGCCTGGCAAGGATATCTGGTAGATGGGCGGCGGCGATCTCATCGCCTCCTTTCTTGACGAACGTTTCGAGGATGGTGTGGTTCAACTTCGTTACCGCGTCGCGACCTGATACTCGTCGCCGCTTTACATACATTGCACTGCCATGTATAGTGCTGCTATGCACAGTTGGATTCGAATGCAATAGCGCCGCGCGATGCCTGAGATCATGGAGATCAACAAGGACCTGATGGCCGCTTCCTCGACCCCGATCGTCCTGGCAATCCTGGCCGAAGAGGACAGCTACGGCTACGCGATCCTCCAGCGAGTTCGGGAGTTGTC
>DATBRZ010000186.1:0-5410 GCA_036560025.1 Gemmatimonadaceae bacterium
CTCGATGTTCTCGATGTCGTTCGGATTGATATCGGCGATCCGGTTGACCTGTCCGTCCTGTGTCAGGTTCGGATTGGATCCGCCCGTCGATCGCGTTATCGCATTCTGGTTGGACGGAATCGCGACGTTGCTTACAACCACACCGTCGACGACATACAGGGGCTCGGACGCCGCGTTGATCGAAGTAACCCCTCGGAGTTGCATCTGCACTCCTCCCCCGGGGGCGCCCGAGTTCGACTGAATCGATGCGCCGGCGACCTTCCCCTGAATTGCGTGCTCGACACTTTCTGCCGAGACTCGCGATACGTCTCGCGCACTCACGGTCGAGACTGCGTTCGCGAGGTTCTGACGCTCGATAACCGTTGCTTGGCCGGTCACGACGACGTCCGATAGTCTCAGCAGGTCGCGCGTCAATGCGGCGCGAATCGTTGTCTGGCCGGCGGGGACACTTACCAGGACGGGCTGGTATCCGATCCTGCGAACTGCAAGCGTGACCGTTCCTTCCGGCACGCTACCGAGGGTAAATGTTCCGCCGGCTCCGGTGGCAACCGCGAGCGTGGTGCCGCGCACTGTTACTCGCGCTTGATCGATCGGCTGCCCTGTTTGAGCGTCGGTTACCGTGCCTGTCACGGTCCGCGTTTGCGCTACGGCTGGAGCTGAACACAGCAGTAGCGCAAACGCAGCGAGTGTACATCTCTTTCGCATTGGCCTTCCCGCGTGAATGGTGTGCGGCCGCGTTTCGGGAAGGGTGTGCTGTCTCGGAGAACGGAGCTGAGCGTTCCCGGCCCGATTGCGGCTATACCGTATAATGGCCGCCTGCGCGGGCTGTCAATCAGAAATTGCGTTCGAGAGTGGTAAAATTTGCCGCAAACAGTCGGTTCTTCAGCTCATTCCCACCTGAAAACCTTTGTGGAAATCGCGGTGCACAGGACGAATACAATCGCGAGTGCAAGGATGTCACCGGTATGCATCGACCAGCTCTCACCAGTCCAGATTCCACGAAGAAGCGAAACCGAATAGGAAAGTGGAGTCGCTTTAGCCACAGCGCGAAGCCCCGGCGGCATGTCCGCGAGCGGGACGAAGAGACCGGAGTACGCCAGCATCGGATAGAGAATCACTGCGCCAATCGGTTGAGCAAAGCGTGGCGTGGGAACGATGCTGGCAATGACAAAGCCGATCGACAAAATGCTGCAGGTGGTAATGAGCAATGCAGCGCCGAATTTGATCACAGGAACGCCCGAGTCCAGCGGGAAGAATTGTTTCCCCGCCAGAAGCGCGAGACCGAGGGCCGCAGCGGTCAGAATCAGCTTTACCAGCACATGCGCGGTGAGAATCGTCTGCGGCCGAAGCGGCGTTGCGCGTAAGCGCTTGAGAACCCCTCCCTCACGATAGATCGCGATGATTGCGACGAGCGACAGCACCGCGTTCAGCGAGATCATCACCGCCGCAAAAACCGGAACATCGACACGGTAGCTGGTCGTGAGATCGAACCGCCTCTGCGGAATCATCTGGCTTGCCATTCCGCCGACGACCAGAAGCAGGACCGGAACGAGCACCGTCCCGATCGCGCCCAGCGGCTCGCGGAAAAAGATCTTCAGCTCTATCCAGGTCAGGCGAAAAAGTCCGCGAAACATCGGCTAATCCCTGATCGAGTGGCCGGTCACCTTGATGAAAACGTCTTCGAGGTTGGGCATTATCGTCCGGAAATCGCTGACAGGGATCCGGTTCTCGGAGAGGCAGCGGATCACCTGAGACACGAGATCCTCCTTGCTCCCGCGGATAGTGACCCGACCGTCACGCGCAACCACTTCATCAACGTTGGGGATTCTGCAGAAGCGTTGTACCGCATCGGGCTCCTCAGTAATCACAACGACCGATCGCTCAGGACAGTACTTGTGGATGAGTCGTTCCGGACTATCCATGTCGATGATCCGGCCATGCTCGATGATCGCGACCCGATCGCACAAACGCTCGGCCTCTTCCATCAGATGCGTGGTGAGAAAGACGGTCTTGCCGCGCTCACGAATTCCTCTGACGAGCTCCCAGATCGCGCGCCGCGACTGCGGATCGAGACCAGTGGTCAGCTCGTCGAGGAAAACAACCTCCGGATCATTGATCAATGCGAGGAGAATGAACAATCGCTGCTTCTGGCCGCCCGAGAGCTGCATGAACCACGACCCACTCTTCTCCGCGAGTCCGAGCTGCTCGAGCAGCCGGTCGCCGTCCGACGGCTTCTTGCGATAGAGAGCGGCCCAGAAATACACCGCTTCCTTCACCTTGATTCGCTTCTGGAGCTGTGCCTCCTGTAGCTGTACGCCAATGCGGTCGTGGAGCTTGTAGATGTCGCGGAACGGATCGAGACCGAGCACCGAGATATTGCCGCGATCGGGTACACGCAGCCCCTCGACACATTCCATGGTTGTGGTTTTGCCGGCGCCGTTCGGTCCTATCAGTCCGAAGATCTCTCCGTCGTTGACGTGGAAGGAGACATCGTCCACCGCGACAGTCGATTTGTATGTCTTCCGGCATCCGGAGACTTCAACTACGGGACGCGGACGGGTGGTGCTGGCGCTCATCTTTCAGACATCTCACGACGAAGTGCTGCGGCAAGGTACGGCAACGTGTAGACCAGCAGCAATTTCATTTGCGATCCTTTCCGAGCCGGGGGGAAAATACCATCGCTAATCCTGTCAGGACGGCGACGGCCAGCAGGTAGATCCCAAGGCGAACGAGATCTATCTCGAAACGCGCGCTGACCACGCTTCTGGTAAAAGCAACACTCGCCGCTCGACTACCCGGAACGCTGTCACGCCGCCAAACCGATCGAAGCGTGTCGGGCACATTGTAGCGCCGCTCTGTCGATTCCACTCTGCGTCGCCACTCATTCGCCGCTGTCGTGTCGCCTGAGCGCAGTCGCGTCTGGTATTTGGCCAGGTCTTCTGCCGGTAGATCGAGAGAGGGCGGAGAATAGACGGGAGCGAAAGGCACACGCCAGCTCGTGCTATCGATTAAGGTTTGAGGAGGAACGTTCGGGAATCCACGGAAGCTCATCCTCGTGAGGACGGCTCTCGCAATCCACGGTGGATGCAGTGCGACAACAGTGAACACGCCTACACCGACTAGCAGAACGATCTTCCGTGAGGTCATAATTTGAGCGGTGCCTGGTCAGAGTACATTAGAATCGTGAGACGGCCAAGCCTCGACGTGATTGTTGCCACGGCTCTTACCAGCCTTTCACTCGCGGGTTGCCGCACGGCGGCCGGCCCTTCCTCAGCGCCAACATCGGTCTCGAGCGCTGCCACGCCTGCCGAACAGGCTCGTGCCGACAGTGGACGCGCAGCCTTTACATCGGCCGACGTTCAATTCATGCAGGGAATGATCGCACATCACGCTCAGGCGGTCGTGATGGCGCAATGGGCGCCGACACACGGCGCCCGGCCCGACGTCAGGATTCTTGCATCGCGAATCGACGTTTCACAGCGGGACGAGATCGCCTTCATGCAGCGATGGCTGCGCGACCGCCGTGAGACGGTACCCGATCCACTTGCGCAACACCACATGGCGGGCCATGACTCAGCGATGGCTGGAATGACGATGACAGCAATGCCGGGATCGGAGACACTGATGCCCGGAATGCTGACGCCGGCGCAGATGACCCAGCTCTCGAGCGCGACCGGTGCCGAGTTCGATCGGCTCTTTCTCACGTTCATGATTCAACACCATCAGGGCGCTATAACAATGGTGGATCGCCTCTTTGCCAGTCGTGGTGCGGGACGGGACGAGTATGTGTTCCGATTCGCTACCGACGTCGTGAGCGATCAGACGACCGAAATCGAGCGAATGCACTCGATGCTCTCACACACTTCCGGCCACAACCCATGACCAGCTCTACGCGAAGGGCCAACATTTCCATCGCTTCGATCCTGGTAGGCATTGCGTCACTCCACGCTGCGGCCTGCACAGCGTCAATGTCGAGCTCAGGTGGCAAAGCACCGTCGGCTGCGAACATGTCGCCCGCGCCGCCGAGTCCCGATCCCCGCATGGCATTGCGCGCGGGATGGTTCGATGCGGGGCAAGCGATATGGAATCTCGAGCTCGTGTCGCATACCAACCCTTCGCCGAGCTTCATGCCGACTGCGCCGGGTGATCCCCGTCTCTGGCAGTCGGATCTCGCATTCACGGGGAAGTACGTGTTTCAGGGAAATTTCGGCGGCTATCAGGTATGGGACATCTCGAATCCCGCGAAGCCGACGTTACGGACTGCGTATGTGTGTCCCGGGTCGCAGAGCGATGTGTCGGTATATCACAACCTTCTGTTCGTTTCATCGGAGTCGATGAACTCGCGGATGGATTGTGGGTTGCAGGGGGTGCCTGACACAATCAGCAAGGAACGAGTGCGCGGCATTCGCATATTCGACATTACCGACGTCGCGCATCCGAGGTTGCTCACGACGGTGCAAACCTGTCGCGGCTCGCACACCCACACAGTCGTCACCGATCCGAAGGACCCTTCGACCATCTACGTCTACGTGTCGGGAAGAGCGGCGGTGCGTTCTCCTCAGGAATTGGCTGGATGCTCCGCCCTTCTTCCTAATGTAGATCCGAACACTGCGTACTTCCGGATCGAGGTGATTCAGGTACCGCTGGCTCATCCAGAGCAGGCCAGAATTGTCAGCTCGCCGCGAATCTTCGAGGGGCTGACAGAACCGGCAAAGCATGCCGAGCTTGTCGCCGACAGTCTCGCGGCGATTGCGGCGCGAGAGCGCGCTACCGCGGAGTCATTGGCGTTGGGGAGGCCCGCGCCGCCACCGCCGACCAATCAACCCCCAGGCGGGCCGTCGCAGTGTCATGACATCACCGTCTACCCGGCGATTGGGTTGGCAGCCGGCGCATGCGGAGGCTACGGACTCCTTCTCGATATCCGGGACGCTGCACATCCGAAGCGGATCGCTGCGGTTGCCGACTCGAATTTCTCATTCTGGCATTCCGCAACGTTTAACAACAGCGGAACGAAGGTTCTCTTCACAGATGAGTGGGGCGGAGGAACGAATCCGCGTTGCCGGGTAACCGACAAGCCGGAGTGGGGAGCCGATGCGATCTTCACCCTCGCCGGCAACACCATGACGTTCAGGAATTACTACAAGCTGCCGGTCCCGCAGAAGTCGGTCGAGAATTGCGTCGCGCACAACGGCACGATGATTCCTCTTCCCGGCCGCGACGTGATGGTGCAGGCGTGGTACCAGGGCGGCTTGTCGGTTTTCGACTGGACCGATCCCGATCATCCGAAGGAAATCGCGTACTTCGACCGCGGCCCGATGGATTCGACGAAGCTCGTCACGGGTGGGTACTGGTCCACTTACTGGTACAACGGATACATCGTCTCATCGGAGATGTCACGCGGTCTCGACAT
>DATBRZ010000187.1:0-7778 GCA_036560025.1 Gemmatimonadaceae bacterium
ACCACGGCAATCAGCCCCAGCACGATACCTGCTGCCGCCATTCCGACCGACATCTGCGCAGTCTTCCTCCATCGCAGCTCGGCAGCTTCCATCGCCTGCATCAGTCGCTGATCAGCTGACTGCTCACCCTCACCATAAAGCGACTGCTGCATCACACCCTTTCCAGCAACCACTTCGTCCATCGCGCGCTCGAGCTGCCACTGCTGGATTCGCTTCGCTGAATCGATCACCGGCTCAGCTGCCGCCATCGTCGCAGCCTTCAAGACCGCGTTCTTGATATCACCGCCGCTCACCGCATGCCGCTCGGCGAGCACGCGGAAATTCACATCGTCAGCGAGCGGCGTCTTCACCGGGTGAATCTGCACGCGCCAGATCTGCTCGCGCTCATCGACGCCGGGCATCTCGAACAGAACGTGAGTACGGATGCGACGCTCGAAGGCGGGATCGAAGTTCACAGCGAGATTCGTCGCGAATATCACGACACCATTGAATGACTCGAGCTCCTTGAGCAGCACATTCACTACTGTGTTCGACTCGCGCTGATAACCGTGCGTCGAGACTGTACTCCGGCGAGATGCAATCGCATCCGCTTCATCGAAGAACAGCACCGCGTTCTCTTCGGTCGCCATCCTGAACACAGCCGCAACATTCTTCGGAGTCTCACCCGCCCACATCGACTCCATCTCGGCATATCGCACCGAGAGCAGCTTCTTGTCGAGCGCGGTCGCTATTGCTTCAGCACAAATAGTTTTTCCGGTGCCCGGCGGCCCAGCGAAGTTGAACGCCAGACCGAGCCCGCTCGAGTGACGCTCGCCAAGTCCCCACTGTGTGAAGATGAGCTCGTGACTCCGCACGAGACTCAGCGCTTCATCGAGCGCTGTGCGTGTTCGCGGCGGGAGAATTACATCAGCGAATGTGCGGTGAGTGGCGATCGTCTCGACCGCTTTACGCCCGCCGATCCTTCCGGCAAATAGATCAAGAAGTGGAGTGGGCATCAGTACACCTGCCGCGTTGGGTCCCAAGTAAAGCGAACGGTATTCACGTAGCTGTTGTTTCATTCATCATGAAACGCACCATACTTGCGGCCCTTGTCCATGACGCGTTAATTCGCCGAGTTGCGTCTGTTCGGTGCGTGACGCGGGTGCGTGGCTGTGAAGACGCCTGCGTGCAAATGTGCGTTCATCGGAGCGAGTCAATCTTCAACTCGCCGTACGAACACGAGCTCTGGGTCTCCTTCATCGAGGTTATAGATGACTCCTGAAGATTCAAATCCGACCTTGGCAAGGAGCCCTCGCATCGCTTGGTTCGACTCATTCGTAGATGTGAAGAGCTTTTCGGTTGCGCAAGTCGATACCGCATGGAGCAGGAGTCGCTCTCCAATGCCCCGGCGACGGAATTGCTCGGCGACGACCAAGAGAGGAACGAAAGCGTTGCCGTAGAACGTGTAGTCACGAAGGATGTAGCCAAGGATGGATGCACCATCTTCAGCAACCCAGCAGGCTCCAGACTCGATACTCTTCTCCAGCAGTTGCGCGCGAGCAGCTTCTCGAGACGCAAGCGGGTCGACAGCGAAAAGTCTCGGGGCATCGTCGGATACAGCAAGTCGGATTCGCATCGTCTGAGGGTTGTCCGCCCAACGCGCCGGAGTTTAGCTGCGGCTCAAACGCTGATCGACTCCGCTGTCAGTGCGTGATCTTCCGACGCGTCAGAACGCCGGAGTCGACCGTGTCACCCGTGCGTGAAATGGCGTTGAAGTACATCTCGTCGCCAACAATTTCCGCAGCCATGAACGCCAGGTCGGTGTCGAACCCCTTTGCTGTGATGCCCGACCGTCGGTCGATGTTGCCGTATCGCAGCTGGCCCCCGGAGCCCACCACAAAATACTCGATGCCCTTCTGAGGCTTCACGCGCTCGTAGAAGTGGTCGTGGCCGTTGAGTACCACACTTACGTTGTACTTGAGGAAGAGAGGCTCGAGAACTTCCCGAAGGCGCAAATCCGAGCCATGACGCTCGCCGGACGAATAAAGCGGATGGTGGAACACCGCGATCTTCCAATCGCTGCTCGACGCTTTGAGCTCGTCCTCCAGCCACTGAATCTGCTCCGGCGCCGGATACGTGCTCTCTAAAAAGAAGAACCGGATCTCCGCTTTCGGGCTGAAGGTGTAGTACAGCTTTCCGTCCATGTTGAACAGCTTGTAGTACCGCTGCTCGCGCGCATCATGGTTGCCTAGCGCACCGTAGAACTTCACTCCGGCATCGAGCAACGGCTTGTACGGGATCTCAAACTTGTGCTGGAAGTCCTGCGGACGCTCTGCCCCGTACAGGTTGTCGCCAACCATCACTACGATTCCGTACTTGAACCGTCCGTGAAACTTCACCATCTGGTCGGCGAGCTGATACTGGACGGGAGCGCCGATGCCGAAGTCGCCGAGGACGGCGAATTTGAAAGACCCCTCCTTATTCGGAAGTGCAACTACCGGTTCGGCAGACTGCTGCGCTTGAGCGGCAGCAGTACGGCCAGTGGTCGCGACGTCCTTGTAATCGGTTGCGAACAGGACGACGAGCGATAGGAGTCCGGCGTGATGCAAATGCAGCGAGCGCATGAGGACCTCCTCTCTCTACTTCGGCAGTGCGTCTTCGATAAAATCTGCGATGACGTGCGCGTGCGTATCCAGCAGGATAAGTCGGTCTCCGATAAAGCGGTATTCCATGTCCTCGGACAGCTTCGGCAGTGTCTGCAACACCTGCGGAGGGACGGTGGACAGAGGCACCACGTCGGGATACCGGCCGTTGACGGAGAGTTTGATGCCGACGGGGTTTTCATCCATTATCGACGACTTCAGCAGCTTGCCCTCAGGCCCACCGAAGACAGTTGCGAGCAGGCGCAAGATGACGGGACGCGCCTCCGGCGTGAAAATATCGCCGGGCTTGGCCGTCGCACGGGCACTGCGCATCAGATTTGCAAAAGCGCGCTGGTTCCTATCGATCTCTTGCGGCGTCGCCTCCTTTGAAAGGCTTGGAAGTGTGCGCTCGAGCTTCGTGTGCAGGTCGATGTAATCCCTCAACCGGTCGTTCATAGTCGAAAGCGCCTGCGCGTCGGCTGCGCTCAGCGGCCCAACGACACGTTCAGTCGCGGGCGCCGTGTCGGGAGACGCGGATGTAGCGGGTGCCGCCGTGGGTTTGTCACGGCCTTTACACGCAGTGAGCGTTCCAACCGCGAGCCCAACCACCACGACGACGCGATTTGGTTTTGCGAACATTTCCGATCAATCCTGCCGCTCAGGTGCTTACAATCGGCTCTAGTGTACGGTAACGATAGAAAACGATACCCAGCAAGATCATGCCCACAGGTAGCAAGTAGTTGTTCACCGCAGCCACCGGAGCCACGGCCGGGGTGAGGTTGCGAAACATTCCCACCAAGCCGGCAGCTCCGGTGAGTAAGCCAACGCTCGCGACCCAAGTACGCGTCGCGCGCGACCGGAGGAGCGCCCAGCTCGACAACAATAGAAAGGTGCTGAAGCTGAGCTCGCCCAGGAATTCGCCTACGTAATTGCCGAGATAACCATTGAGGCCGTCGAAGATCGAACCGAGCACGCGCTGCTGATCGGGACTCGCACTCACATACTCCTGCGCGAGACGCCAATGAATACTCGGCCAGCGGATGAGGCCGAGCATCATCGAGATCGCGGCAAGCGCGGCACTGTGAAGTGCAAGGAGCATCGCGCCGGGATGCGATCGACGCAGCGCGAGATATGCGCCGACGCCGGCGGGAATCCAGATAAGCGGCAGGAATGCATACAACGCCCACGCGGCGCGACCCGATGCTCCGGTGGCGAGCAGCTTCGGCAAAACGATTTCGGCTGACCCATCGAGAACAGCCGGATAGTCGAAGCGCGCCGCAAGAAAAGCAAAGACAGCCATGAAGGCGACCGCGCCGCTGATCAGAGCGAGACCTCCAATGCGAATCATCCCAGGCGGTTTCATTGATCCCCTTGGTTGTAGAAAGCGTGCGCTCTCTACTAATGAAGTATCTATGGTTGCGAGACTACGGTCGGAACGTGGCGATCGGCGGTAGTGCCGTCCCCGAGCTGCCCGCGCTCATTCCATCCCCAGCAGTACGTGATGTTGTCCGTGCTGATGGCGCACGTGTGCGCAAAGCCCGCAGTCACCAGAAGGAAACTCAGGTTGCCGGCAACTGGCATCGGTGTCAGTCGCTGGGTGGTCGTGCCGTCGCCGAGCCTTCCGTTGCCATTGAATCCCCAACAATAGACAGCGCGCGTGACAGTCAGACCACACGTATGTCCGAATCCCGGGCTTACGCGCGTGAAGATCAGACTGCCGGCTATGCGCGTAGGCTCGAACCGGGAATCGGTGGTTCCATCACCGAGCTGCCCGTTCGCGTTGAAACCCCAGCAATATGCGATACTCGTGATGGTCACACCGCACGTGAATTCCTCCGCCGCAATGACTTCCCGGAATATCAGATTCGTATTCACACGCTTCGGAGTCAGCTCACGGTCAGTTGTGCCGTTACCAAGACCACCATTCGAGTTCGAGCCCCAGCAATACGCACGATTGTCCGTGGTAACGCCACAACTGTGGTACGTTCCCGCGCTTACCTGAATAAACTTGAGGCCACCCGCAACGCGCGTCGGACTGAATTTCGCGGTCGCACTGTTGTCGCCGAGTTGACCGTAGTCATTCCCGCCCCAGCAGTACGCGTCGCCGTTCTCCGCAACGCCGCACGTGTGCAATCCTCCAACGCTTATCTGGCTGAAGCGGATGCCTCCTGCCACTGGCGTCGGCATGACGTGCTGCTCGAGTGTCCCATCGCCGATTTCACCCTCGAGGTTCGAGCCCCAGCAATACGCACTCCTCGCCGCAGTGATGCCGCACGTATTCTCGGCTGATGTTGTGATCATGGTGAAGATGGACGCGCCTTTCACAGCAGTCGGAACAAGTCGATTATCGAACGTTCCGTCGCCCAACTGTCCGCCGCCATTGCTGCCCCAGCAATAAGTCTCCGCATCCGTCACGCCACACGTGTACTCGGCGCCTGCGCTGACTTGTAGAAATTCGGAAGTGGGGGTGACCGGCGTTGGCGTTGGGGTTGTCCCACTCTCGCTGATGCATGCAATCAGCAATACGACAAGGACGAGCGGACTAACTGCGAGCTTCACGGCTTCGCTCCCAGCGCCACACGAGACCATCCTCGGGATCCACGACCTCATCGGTCTTTTCAAATCCACACTTCGAGAGTACGCGAGTAGACGCGTTCGGTGTCGGCAGTGTATGGGCCCGGACGAGGCGAACCGCACTGCTGCTGAACGCGAAGGCGACGCCGGCTGCGCCAGCTTCGGTAGCATATCCTTTCCCTTGATAGCCGGGTGCGATGCCATAAGCGATCTCAACAATACCATCGCCGTCGGGTGGTCCTTTGAACCCGAAGCTCCCGATGACCGAATTGTTCTCGATATCTACGACTGCAAATCCGTGAACCCACGGATTAGCCGCCACCGCCGTGCGCAGACGCTCGAGCCACCTAGCCGAAACGTCATCCGAAACGAAGAACTCACGAAGTCCGTCCGCGGCCGGCGACCCGAACTGCCGCTCAAATTGTTGATACCCTTCGATCAGCGCCAACAGATGCGCAGGTGACCAAGGTATCAATCGCAGCCGGACGGTCTCGATTGTCATTGAGACCAGGCGCGACCAGGTGACGACGTAAGCAACGGTTCGCCGCTCGCAGATTCTGCGGAGTGGCAGCGCGGAAGGTCTAACGCATCGTTTATGAATGCTCTCCTATCTATTCCCATCGAGGCAGGTGATCCTTCGAGCAGTAAACAAGCGGTAAAACCTAAAATGCCCGGGGGCATACATGTCACGCACGCTACTCAGCTCACTGACATTGTTGCTCATGGCCTCCGTCGGCACTGTCGCCGCAGCACAAACAGCCGCGACTACTCCTCCCGATTCGGTTGCTCCGGATTCTGTCGCACCAAAGAAGACCGGAAGATTCGGCGGCCTCATGAACAAAGCGAAGAAAGTCGCCGCCAACAAGAACGTACAGAATGCGGCGAAAGGCGTTGCCTGCACCGTAGTTCCTGGCGCTGCGATATCAGCCGCTGCCAACACAGGTCCGTGCGCCGGTGCCGGTTTGATGGGATCGGTAACTGGAACCGCTGCCGCAATGGCGCTGGGCGCCGCATCGAACGCGGGAGCGCAGGCAATGGCGATGAACATGATGAAGACCCGCCCGGGCGGAGTCTCCAGCACCGCAACTGCTCTTGCCGCAATGAAGATGATGCAGAGTCAGGGCTTGTCGAACGACGTCGCTGCGGCTTCGATGGCAGCCATGCTGCAGAATCCAGGCGCGGCTGGAATGTCCGTCACCGACGTCGCCGCTGTCATGAAAATGATGCAGGGAATGGGAATGTCGGCAACCGCACCCGCGCTCAAGCCGACTGGTGCGAAAACGGCGACACCTCAAGGACGCTAACCGCCTCCGCTACCAGGAGTTCGAGCTAAATAGGCCGCGACTTCGATCGTCAGTCGGTCCAGCTCGACCAATTCAGTTTGCGTGAGCGAAGTTCCCGTGTAGCCGCCTGCGAGCATGAACGCAATTGGAGAGTAGAACAGGTACATGCATAAATAAAGCTGCCTGTTCTTGGCGCGCTCTCGTGGAGCCCATCGCCCTGAAGATTGAGCACGTTGCACAGCGATGGATGCGGTTGCAGGTTTTTCGTAACCCGCTCCAAGAGCTTCGGGGAGACTATGTCGGAAGAAATGGAAATATTCCGCACGACTATTGCAATCGAGAATCCATTACGGCGCGGCGATCGACGCGAGCTGCCCGACACTCTCGTCGATACTGGAGCCGAGCTCACGTGGGCTCCGACTGCAGTGCTCGAAGACCTCGGCATCGCACGGCAAAAGCGACTCGGCTTTCGAACCGCCGACGGTCGTGCCGTATTTCGTGACGTCGGCTATGCCATCGTCCACGCCGGCGGAACCGAGACCGTTGATGAAGTGGTCTTTGGTGAGCCGACCGACATGATTTTGCTCGGCTCGAGATCTCTCGAAGGTCTCAACCTGCGCGTCGATCCGCGCTTAAAGCAGCTAGTCGACGCAGGCCCGATCATCGCCGCCGTCGCCCGATCGCGTGCCGCTTGACGATCGTATCTGCGCGCGCTAACTCGAATGCGGCGGCACGATGCGCTGACGTCGCAAGGAGGATAGCATGGCATGGAAGCTTAGCGGTCACCTCACGGAAAATTGCAGTTGCAACATGTTCTGTCCGTGCTGGTTCGGCATTGCGGACTACATGGTAATGGATCAAGGCTGGTGCGCGGGAACACTGCTGTGCCAGATCCAGCAGGGAAAATCCGACGACGTTGCCCTCTCTGGTCGCACGGTGGCATTGGCAGTCGATTGGCCGGGTCCTACCCTGTTCGACGGCAACGGTACCGGCCGCCTCTACATCGACGATGGCGCCAGCACGGAACAGGTTCGAGAGCTCTCGGCGATTTTTCAGGGCCAGAAGGGCGGACCCATGGAGATCGTCGGCGGACTCATCTCAAAATGGCTGCCCGCGGAGGTCACGTCGATCAAAGTCTCGCGCGACGGAGACGTGATCAACGCAACGATCGGTCGCGTGGGTCAGATATCCTCCAAAGCGTTGCGAGACCAGGACGGAAACGGCTTTACGCTCCAGGGGGGCGGGTTCGTTAAGGCCCTCGGCCTCGAGGAAGCTGAGCTTGCGCCGAGCGTCGGAACGA
>DATBRZ010000188.1:0-4227 GCA_036560025.1 Gemmatimonadaceae bacterium
GGTTACTACGACTACCGCGACGGATACAATGATTCGCGCGGAACCGTGATCGCGCTTGCCTCGCGTGCGCCATTCAATCTCGAGTTGATCGAGAGCGGCGGTGACTGGAACATCAGTGCGATCAGGCAGTTGATCGAAAACCGTAGCCCGCCGCAAGCGGCGCAGGCGCTGGCATCCTATCTGGGTGCGAAGGGAGAGCCGATCGGCCGAGACTACATGCGGTTCGCTGGAGGCCGGAACTATTACTACGCTTACGATCCTTACCTCTACGATCCCTGCGGCTCGTATTATGGCTACGGTTTCGGAGCGCTGCGTCAGGCGCAAATCTACAGCTACCTGAACTATCTTAGTCAGCACGGCCAGCGCGTGAGATTCCTGGGCTACGATCTTTGCGGTCTTCCCATCGTCGTGCCGGTGAACTCGGCGTCGCCTGCAGCAATAGGTCACTTTCCGGTCCCGAGACTTCCGCGCAATCCGGGCGATACCACAGTGTTCCCGAAGTCGAGAGCTCCTCGAGAAGGAGTTCCGCGTCCCCCGCGTTCCGCACTGATGGAAGCGCCTAAGGGAGTCTTTCCACTTCCACAACGCTCTGGTCTTCCGCAGATGGGTGACGTGACGATCACGGCTCCGACGAGCCGTCGCGGTGAGCCACGACAGATCTTTGAAGGCTATCGTAACCAGCCCGGAACGATGTCGGTTCCGGCGGGACGCGTCCCGATCGATCGCACCATTCCGCGCACCGAGACAGCGGCAGCATCCGGCGCTCAGCCAGTTCGCGAGTTCAGGCCAGAACCGAGAGTAGAATCTCCGCCACCGGCGCGCGTTCCCGACCGTCCCAGAGAATCTCCACCGCCAGCTCCGGTCGTACACGAGAGACCTTCCTCACCGCCGCCTCCGCCGCCTCGGGTGGAAGCTCCGACGACGAGGTCGGAGCCGGTGAGAGTTCCGCCACCGAATCGACGGTAGCTCGCAAACAATTCCAGAAAAGGGGGCTGCACTCGCAGCCCCTTTTTTTGATTCGGGCAAACGTTGGAATGAAAAAGGACGTCACCGCTGTCGGTTATATTTCAACGTCTCTTCCGCCGCCCTCCCGCAAGAAAACCCGAGATCCGACTTGAAGCTCGATCACATTCGCAACTTCTGCATCGTCGCACACATAGACCACGGCAAATCGACCCTCGCCGACAGGCTGATCGAGGCCACCGGCATGCTGCAGAAACGCGAGATGAAGGCCCAGGTTCTGGACACACTGGACCTCGAACGCGAGCGCGGGATCACGATCAAGCTCAACGCCGTGCGTATGACGTACAACTCGCGCGACGGACAGGAGTACGAGCTCAATCTCATCGACACGCCCGGGCACGTCGATTTCACTTATGAAGTCTCGCGCTCGCTGGCCGCCTGCGAGGGCGCGATCCTCGTCGTCGATGCCTCGCAAGGAATCGAGGCGCAGACTCTCTCCAATCTTTTCTTGGCGACGGATGCTGGCCTCGAGATCATTCCGATTCTCAACAAGATCGATCTCCCCGGTGCGGAGCCGGAGCGCCGGCGAAAAGAGGTTGCGGATTTGCTGGGCATCGAGCCGAACGAGATTCTCCTCGTCAGCGCGAAGGAAGGAATCGGGATCGGCGAGCTTCTCGAGGACATCGTACGCAAAGTGCCGCCGCCCGAAGGCGACGATAAGGCTGCCCTTCGTGCCCTGATTTACGACTCGTACTACGACAAGTATCGCGGCGCGATTCCGAGCGTTCGCGTCGTAGATGGCGTTATCAGAAAGGGCACCCACATCACGTTTGGTGCAAGCGAGTCGGTCTACGAGGTGGACGAGGTCGGTTACAATCAACTTCGTCAGGTCCCCACAGACCAGCTTGGGCCTGGAGAAGTCGGATACGTCGTGGCGAGCGTACGATCGGTGAGCGAGACGCGCGCCGGCGACACGATCTTCGACGCCGAGAATCACGCCAGTGAACCGCTGCCCGGCTACCAGGCCGTGAGAAGCTTCGTTTTTGCCGGACTCTATCCCACTGACACAACGCAGTACGAGACTCTGCGCGATGCGCTCGAGAAACTGAAGCTGAACGACGCATCGCTAAACTACGAGCCCGAGACCTCGACTGCTCTCGGTTTCGGATTTCGCGCCGGTTTCCTTGGCCTCCTTCATATGGAGATCGTTCAGGAGCGATTGAGTCGCGAGTTCGACCTCGAGCTCGTTACGACCGTCCCGTCGGTGGAGTACAAGGTCTACCTCACCGATGGATCGATGAAGCTGATCGAGAATCCGTCGCTGATGCCGGCGAGCCAGGTCGTCGACTACGTCGAGGAGCCGTACGTGAAGGCGCGCATCATGGTTCCCGCCGAATACATTGGCGCGATCATGACGCTCGGCACCGAGCGGCGCGGCGTCTACAAGACCATGACCTATCTCGACACGCAGCGTGTCGAGCTCGATTGGGAATTCCCACTGGGCGAGATCATTCTTGATTTCTTCGACAAGCTGAAGACGGTGAGCCGCGGCTACGCTTCACTCGATTACGAGATGCTGGAGTACCGTCGCAGCGATCTCGTCAAGCTGGATATGTTGATCAACGGCGATCCGGTCGATGCTTTCAGCGTCATAATCCACAAGGACAAAGCGTACGAGTGGGGTCGGAAGATCGCCGACAAGCTGAAGGATCTCATTCCCAGGCAGCTGTTCGAGGTTGCGATTCAGGCCGCGATCGGTTCGAAGATCATTGCACGCACCAGCGTGAAGCCGCTGCGCAAGGACGTTCTCGCCAAGTGCTACGGCGGCGACATCACCCGCAAGCGAAAACTCCTCGAGAAGCAGAAGGAGGGGAAGAAAAAAATGAAACAAGTCGGGTCAGTAGAGATACCACAGGAAGCGTTCCTTGCCGTCCTTCAGGTTGATTAGCACGTATGCAAGTCGCTTCTGCGGAGATTGATTGAGCGGCGCGCTCGTCGTTCAAACGAGCTTTTTGGGTGACGTCATTCTCACGACGCCCCTGATTGCGGAGCTCGCCAAGCGAGGGCCAGTCGACGTGCTCGCAACTCCACTCGGCGCGACAGCTCTGGCCAATAATCCAGACATCCGAACTGTCATTCCATACGACAAACGCGGAACCTACGCCGCTGCGCTGGGACTTTGGAATACAATCAGAGAGCTCCGCGCACGTCGACCATACGATGAAGCGTATCTCGCGCAGGGATCCTTTCGGAGCGGACTGCTGGCGGTGCTGACGGGTGCGAAGCAACGAATCGGGTTTGCGAGCTCGACGGGGCGAGCTCTGTACACGAGACAAGTGCCGTATCGGCCCGACCATCATCATGCTGAACGTCTCTGGTCGCTCGCGATGTCTGACTGCGCAGATCCGCCAACTCGCGATCAGATTCGACCACGTCTCTATCCATCCGACGAAGACCGGCGGTCAATTGATCTTCTGCTTCGCAGAAGCGGGAGCAGCCAGGAGTCGTTTGTGGCGCTCGCGCCCGGCAGCGCCTGGGGGACTAAACGATGGCCTTACTACGTCGGCCTGGCGAAGCGACTGGCCGAAGATTTCAGAATCGCCGTCGTCGGGACGAATGCGGATTCCGAGATCGCGGCACAAATTATCGATATACTCCCGCCTGACTGCGTGATTAACGGCGCTGGTACGCTGTCGCTGCTTGAGTCGGCGGAACTCATTGGGCGCGCACAGGCGATAGTGACGAACGATTCCGCGCCGCAGCATCTTGCATCTGCGATGGGAACGCCGACGCTTACCATCTTCGGTCCGACAGTGCCGGAGTTCGGGTTCGGTCCCCTCGCCGAGAGAAAGGCAATTGCCGGACACAAGGGCTTGTCATGTCGTCCGTGCGATCGTCACGGGCCACAGCGGTGTCCACTCGGACATTGGCGCTGCATGCGCGAGCTGACGCCGGAGTATATCTCGAGTTTGCTGACGGAGGTCCTTAACCCACCGGTGCCCGTATGAGCGTGAAGGAGCGTTACATCGTTGGAGTCGATTTAGGCGGCACCAACATCGTGGCCGGCGCAATGCCGCTCGATGGCAGCCGCGAGATCGCGATGCATACTATGCCGACTCTCGCCGAAGGCGGAGCGGCAGCTGTTGTCGATCGCATCGCCGGGATGATCGAACAGGTAATCGCGCAGACGATGGCGGAGACTGGCGCCGAACGCTCCGATTTCATGGGCGTCGGGATCGGATCACCGGGGCCGCTCAATCGGGA
>DATBRZ010000189.1:0-6882 GCA_036560025.1 Gemmatimonadaceae bacterium
GCGTGCCGCTCAATGAGCGTATCGAAGTCCACCGGGTAGAGATTGCGCCGCGACGGGTCCGCGAGCCCGGCAATGTTGCGCGGCGAGATCGCGTGCGAGACCCACTCATCAAACTCTCGTCGCGCTTCCGCCGTGCCGATCTTGCCGCGACTTTGCGTGATCTGTCTGAGTCGCTGGAGAGCCGCGCGGGGAAGCGGCTCCAACACCGGATCACCCACGCCGAGGAACCCGCTCCACGCAATGGAATCTCCGGGCGTGAGCCGCTGACTCACCTCCGCGAACGAAACCGTCGCGAAGTAAAGCATCGCATGGGCGGCGAACAGGTCAAAGTGTGACATTGCCTCATACGCGCCGGCGACGACGAGATCGATCTGATCCGCTTCCGCGGCGAGCGTCGCATCGTACCGGGTGAGCACGTCCACATCAGGAACACGTGCGTTGGGCGCAGCGTGTTCAAATGCGAGTGCGAGTCGCTCAATTGCGCGCAAGCTCCAGGCGATTCCTGTCGAGAAAAGCGGGTCGACGAACGCGTATGCATGCGGCATCAGCGCCCAGCGCTCCGCAGCGGCGCGAGTGAGACGATGTTGAATCCGCGGCAGAAACCTGGGTGGCATGAGCGGCGCTGCGTCGCCGAACGCGCTCGCGAGTGTCGGATAGCGGTGGATCAATGCGTGCCACAGCACCGCCGCAGCGGTAACGTCCGGTGAATTCAGCGCCGCCATGCCCCTTGGCGTGAGCAGGAAACCGGCGCTGGTCACACCATCGTCGAACCGCAGCGAGTACATCCACCCTTCATCGATCAGATGGTGAACCGCTGCCCAATCGTCGTCGTACGGCCCTTTCGGCATTCCCGGCAGCACGTCACTCATCAGTCGAACGCCATCGAAGTGGCTGAATACGAGTGCGGACCGCGTCTCAGTGTGGTCAAGACCCGAAGGAATCGAGAGCTGGCGCGCGAGAAAACCGCCGGGACCCGATGCGTCAATGAGGAAATTCGCGCGCAGCTCAAACGCGTTGCCGTTCTGGGTGCCGCACAGGTTTACGGAATCCGATGCGATGCTCGCGCTCGTCACGTCGACGCGATCACGATAGTCGACGCCGGCGTCAATCGCGTCGCACACGAAATGATGATCGACGTCGGCGCGTAGCCAGTGACTGTCAGCAACAGCGTCATTGGGACTGGCGGCAACCAGCTGTCGCTCCGAGTCGAAGCCGCGGTTGGCGAATGGCTGATCCGGATGATGCCGGTAAAACGTGAAGCCGCGCTTCAAACCGCGGCGAAGCTCGGGGAAATGCGCGAGCCAGCGCCCATGGGCGGCAAGCTGATAACAGTCCGCCAGTCCGTAACGGATGCCGAGCCGCTCGAGCGAAAGGTTCGCGAGTGGAGTTGAAGATTCACCGATTGCAAAGCGCGGATGAGTGCCGCGCTCGAGAAGCACGACATCGTAGCCGAGTACCGTGAGCACTCGGGCGAGAAGCGATCCGGCGAACCCGCTACCGACGATGGCAACCTCACACGATTGCATCAGACGTCTCCGCACATCGTACAGGAGATCATCGGCTCAGCGCGGCCGGTGATGTTCAGACGCCGCAGGCGCTCGATCCGCTCGGACTTGCAGTGCGCACACCCGGCCAGTCGCTCGGCGTCCCAGAGATCGGCGGTAACGACGGTGCGTGTGTGGTGCAAGCACCGCTCGAGCGCCGTCTCGACCTGTGACAGCGTCGGCGGCGCGAAATGACCGAATGACTGGAGTCGTTCCAATTCGCCATTCCCACCGCGGACTGGAATGATCGATACGACCGACGCGCCGCGCTCGACCGCATACTCGACGGTCCGCACGGTCCATTCAATCGATTCATCGGCGCGAACGTAAGGTGCGCCGAGTAGGACGAAAACGCGGAGATCAACGCCGTTATCGGTCAGAAACTTCGCCGCCCAATCGAATCGCGCGAGATCGAGGCGCTTGTTGAGCTCTGCGGCAGCAACCGGATGAATTGTTTCGAGTCCGATCGCAACTTCGAGACGCGCAGAGATTTGGCGTGCGAACGCGAGTGTCTGCGAGCCGATCGTGTTCGCATGTGACTCGACCGTGACCGTAGCGAATGACCCCGCGAGCGTCGCGATCGCTGGAAGGTCCTCTGACGGAACAGCTCGCTGGTCGAAGAAATTGCTTGCGTTGTAAAGCTTGAGTCGATCCGGCAATGGATCGTCCAGCTCCCGAAAAACCTGCTTCAACTGGTTTGTCAGTGCGCCGGGGGGCGTTGGACCGTCGATCGTCCATCGCCACAAATCGCAGAACGAACACGTGAACGGACACTCGGCTCCGGTGAGAAATACAGTGAGCGCTCGTTCGATCTTGCCGTCAGGACGGCGCTCCTCCTCCAGCAACGTCCCGTGCGCTCTTGCGGGATCTGCGTGTAGCTTCGGCGGACGCAGAGTGCGAATCCGGCGATCCGCATCCGACGCAATCACACAGCAGCCGCGTGAAGCGTCTCGAAATGGCGGCGGTAACGCGCCTCGTTCTGCGGAAACAATCGAGCAGCTTGTGTGGCGGAGACTGTCCCGTGTTGAAACCGGCGCTTTGGGAACACGGGCATCTCCAAACCGAGCACGGAACGAACCCCCCGCGAGACGATTTCCCCTTTCAACGCGTATAGCCGTTCGTGCGAGCCGTCAGTCAGCTCCGCAAATGGAATCGACTCTGCCACTTCAATGACCGTTGGACGAGTGTAGGGACTGAAGCCGCGGAATCCGTATTCCCGCGCGCAGGCATAGCTTCGAACGCAGCCACGGCTATAGCCGCCCGAGTAGGTGAGTGAGTGCTTGATGGAGTCGACGCCCCAGCCTTCCTGGTAGAGCATGCGGTTATTGACGACGCTCCGGATCGTAAGCTCGCTGTTCTCCTCGATCGGATAATCCTTGAGGTTCTCATCGCCGCCATCGCCGTCGACGAGCAGCCGCCAATCGGGATAGCGCTCGCGAATGCCGGCGAGCAGTGCGAGGTTCACAGCCGCGCATTCGACGTCGAGAGTCTTGTAATCCTCGATCACCGCCACGGCGCGCAATGGATCGAGCGCGCGCGAGGACACATCAATGATCTCGCCGAGCAGCTCCAGTTGGGTGCGACGCAGGAAGTCCCGCGCCTGTCGTGCGTCATCGCCTTCGCCCTCTACTGAGAGGGTGAAGGCTTTCAGTCTCGCCGGCGAGCGCCCTTCATTCAGCAGCAACTTGTACAGGCAGAGAAGAATGGCACCGCTGTCGATACCTCCGGAAAATGGAACACCGATCGGCGCCGCGGGATCCTGCACGAGGAGCCACCGTCGCAGCTCGCTGTAAACGGCTTCAATGTACCGGCGCCCGATGAGATCAAGATCCTTTGGCAACGTGCCGCGCGGCGGGTCGAAGAAACGCTGATGCACGGGATTTGGGTCGGGGCAGCCGATCAAGCGCAGTGTCGTAATGTGATGCGCGGGAACCATGCGCGTATAGCTGGGATGGAACTGGTCACCCCATCCATGTCGGCCGAGCTCGGCCGCGATCTCGTCAATGCGCTCGGCCACGATCAGCGCTGGTCCGTCGGCGGCTTTCGCGAGAAAGTATCGCATTGGGCGGTCGAGACTTCGCGCGAGCACGACACGCTCACCGTCCTGCGCTAATAGCGCAAACGAGCCGTCGATGTCGAGTACTTCCGCGACGTCACTGGCGAGCAACCGGCGCGCGGCTTCAGATTCGTCGACCGACCAGAGTCGTTGAGACGCCAGTGGGATCAGATTGATGACGCGAGAAATCGGCAGAGCTCGGTTCACGCGAAAAAAATACCTCTCGATCACGAGCTTCGCGCCTATGCGTCAGGCTGGTCTCTCCGTTTTGTTGATCCCTCTGTTCTGGACAGCGGGCTGCATCAGCGAAAAAAAGGATCACCCCGTGTTCAGACTTCTGAGCCCGCGTGAGACCGGCGTCACGTTCGCGAACACGATCACGACCGATGACTCCGTGAACGTTCAAACTGACGTCTACGTGTATAACGGCGCCGGCGTCGCCGTCGGTGATATCGATAACGACGGACTCCCGGACATCTTCTTCTCCGGCAACATGGTGTCGAGTCGCCTGTACTTGAACAAAGGGCGGATGCGGTTCGACGACATCACCAGACAGGCCGGAGTCACCACGCGGCGATGGGCTACCGGCGCAACGATGGTAGACATCAACAACGACGGATTTCTCGATATCTACGTCTCGGTCAGCGGACCCGAATGGTCGAAGCCGGAGGAGCGGGCGAATCTGTTGTTCGTCAACAATCGCAATCGGACCTTCACCGAGGCCGCGGCACAATACGGGATTGCGGACACCTCCTTTACGACGCATGCAGTATTTCTGGATTACGACGGAGACGGCTGCCTCGATCTCTTTCTTCTCAACAATTCGCCCAAGGATTTTTCGCGCGGTGAGATAGAGACCCCCGGGGGAATGCAAAGTCAGACGCCAGGCAGCTACAACGAGCTGTACCGCAACGACTGCCACGGGAAATTCACGGACAAATCCCGCGAAGCGGGGATAGTCCGAGATGCGGGTTATGGACTTGGCGTGGCGGTTGCCGACTTGAACCAAGACAGCTGGCCCGACATCTATGTATCGAACGACGCCTCGCCCAACGACGTTGTTTACGTCAACAACGGCAACGGAACGTTCACCAACAAAGCGGGCCGATGGCTGAGGCACACGAGCTTCGCGGGGATGGGCGTCGACATCGCCGACTTCAACAACGATTCTTGGCCCGACATCCTCCAGGTGGACATGCTCCCGCGCGATACGGGTCGGCGCAAGCGGATGAGTGGCTTCATGACCTACAACAGACTCCTGGAAGCGCGGAGCAGGGGATTGAGAGCCGATTACTCGGCCAACTCGCTGCAATTGAGCAATGGAGTAACGAAAGATGGAGACGTCGTTTTCAGCGATATCGCCAGTCTTTCCGGAGTTTCACACACTGATTGGAGCTGGAGTGCCCTCTTTGCTGACTTCGACAACGACAGGTACAAGGACATCTTCATCAGCAACGGGTATCCGAAGGCGGTGAACGATCTGGATTACCTGACTGCGCAGTTTGCCGCGCGCCGACGCGGAGCCGCCTCGCGCAAAGAGCGATTGGAAATGCTGAAGCGACTGCCGGGCTATGAAGAGTCCAACTACGTCTTTCGAAATGCGGGCGATCTGACCTTCACTGATGAAACGAAACAATGGGGAATGGAGCATCCCGGTTTCTCATACGGCGCCGCCTACGCCGACCTGAATAACGACGGAAGACTGGACCTCGTCGTGAACAACATCGACGCGCCGGCCTTCATCTTCGAGAACGTGCAGCCGCCTGACGACGCTCACCATTATCTCGCGATCCAGCTGCGTGGTGAAGCTCCGAACGCACGCGGCATTGGATCGCGGCTGATTCTCACCGCCGGCCGGCAAAAGCAGTACTTCTACCATTCCCCGTTTCGCGGATACATGTCCACGATGGATGACCGCGCGCATTTCGGCCTCGGCCGTGTCACACACGTGGACAGTCTCGAGGTGATCTGGCCTGATGGGCGGTATCAAGTACTGACCGGACTCGCTGCCGACACGCTCGTGGTCGTGCAGCAAGCCGACGCGACGCAGAAGAATACAGTCGAAGCAAGGCCGACCTCGGGCCGCGTGTTCCAGCCGCTGGATTCACGTCGTACGCTCTCATACAAGCATCAGGCACCGACGGTGGTCGATTACACCGTTCAACCGCTCCTGCCCTACATGATCTCCAGACACGGCCCTCCGGTTGCCGCAGGCGACGTAAACGGCGACGGATTGGACGATGTGTTCGTCGGAGGTGGAGGTGGTGTAGCGGGGAAGCTGTTCATTCAGCGTACGGACGGCAGCTTTGTCGAATCCGCAGAGGGGCAGCCGTGGGCCGCCGACAAATCGTATGAGGATTGGGGAGCTCTGTTCTTCGATTCGAACGGCGACGGACTCCTCGATCTCTACGTAGCGAGCGGTGGATACCAGCTCGCCGCCGGTTCGGCGCTGTTGCAGGATCGGCTCTATATCAATCAGGGACGCGGCAGGTTCGCTCGAAATACTCGCGCCTTGCCAATCATGCTGACGAGCACTGCGGCGATTCGAAGTGCGGATTTTACGGGTGACGGGCGTCCGGATCTGTTCGTCGGCGGCCGCCTCACCCCGCGAGATTATCCAAACCCGACGAGAAGCTATATCCTGAGGAACGACGGCGACCATTTCACTGACGTCACCGAAGCCGTCGCTCCGCAGCTTGTTCATCCGGGAGGAATGATCACCGATGCGGCGTGGGTCGACTTCGATGGGGATGGAAAGGTTGATCTAGTCACCGCAGGTGAGTGGATGCCGCTCCAGTTTTACCACAACGATGGAAATCGATTCACCGACGTGACGCGGAGCACGCGATTGCCGCCACTCCGCGGCTGGTGGTACAGCCTGGCAAGCGGAGACTTCGACAACGACGGACGCCCCGATCTGATCGCTGGAAATCTCGGACTCAATTACACGTACACTACCTCCAGAACGAGCAGGTTCGGAGTTTACGGCGGAGACTTCAGCGGGAATCGAACCGCCGACCTCGTTCTCACCAAGGAGATAAACCGAATCGAATATCCATTTGCGGGACGCGTGCCGCTGGGGGAGGAGATCTATCAGCTTGCGCTACGATTTCCGACTTACGGATCGTTCGCCGAAGCGCCGATCAACAAGCTGTTCAGTCCCGCTCAATTGCGGCAGGCGGTGCATTACCAGACGGATACGTTCGCGAGTGTCTATTTACACAATACGGGCGGAGGGACCTTCAGCTTATCCGCGCTGCCAAATCTCGCTCAGATCGCACC
>DATBRZ010000190.1:0-3280 GCA_036560025.1 Gemmatimonadaceae bacterium
GCAGATGTTCGCGCAGGTGACGAATCCGGCGATCGATCCGATTCGCGAGCAGCTCGTCATGTCGCTCGCGATGAATCTCGGGCCGCAGGGGAATCTGCTCGAGGAAACTGCCGAGCACGCCAAGCAGCTTCGCGTTGCGCAGCCGGTTCTCACCGAGCGCTCCATGTCGGCATTGCGCAGCGTGACTGATCCCGCTTTGACCGCGGTTAGGCTTCCCGCGCTCTTCGCCGTTGCAGCTGGTGCTCGCGGACTCGAGTCAGCGGTAGACGATCTCTGTCGCGCTGCTTCACGCGCGGTCTATGAGGGTTTTGGTGTTCTCATTCTCAGCGACCGGGGGATGAGCGTGGACCTGGCTCCCATCCCGTCGGCGCTCGCGATCTCGGCCGTACACCATCATCTCATTCGCGAGGGACTGCGGTGGCGCGTGAGTCTCGTCGCCGAGACCGGTGAAGCTCGAGAGGTCTCGCACGTCGCGCTCCTGATCGCTTATGGCGCGAGCGCGGTGCACCCTTACCTCGCGCTCGAGACCGTCGCGGCGATGGCGCGGCCGGAAGCCGCCGGAGACAAGCCGCACGGCACCGCCGCCCAGGAGCGTTACGTAAAGGCCCTCGGCAAGGGCCTCTTCAAGATCATGTCGAAGATGGGCATCTCCACGCTCCAGAGTTATTGCGGCACACAGCTCTTTGAGGCGGTGGGATTGAGCACCGCGCTCGTGGATCGCCATTTCGCCGGCACGCCGTCGCGCGTCGGCGGTATCGGCATGGAGCTGATCGCCGAGGAGACGCTGCGTCGACACAGATTCGCCTTCGAAGATGCATCTTCCGCGTTCGACGACGCTTCCCTCTACCCCCGCCTCGATGCCGGTGGCGAGTACCAGTATCGCGTGCAGGGCGAGCATCACAACTGGAATCCGATGACGATCGCCAAGCTCCAGCACGCGACGCGGGGCGACAGCTATTCGACATTCAAGGAATTCAGCGCGCTGGCGAACGACGAGACTCGCCGGCAGTCCACGTTGCGCGGGCTGCTGGATTTCGTAGAGCGCGAGCCAATCCCAATCGACGAGGTCGAGCCCGCCAGCGCGATCACGCGGCGATTCTGCACCGGCGCAATGTCCTTCGGATCGCTGGGCGCCGAGGCGCACCAGACACTCGCGATCGCGATGAACCGGCTCGGTGGTCGGAGCAACAGCGGAGAGGGCGGCGAAGATCCCACTCGCTTCGGCACCGATCGCAACAGCGCGATCAAGCAGGTCGCGTCGGCGCGTTTCGGCGTGACGGCGGAATACCTCGTCAACGCCAGCGAACTGCAGATCAAAATCGCGCAGGGCGCCAAGCCAGGTGAAGGAGGGCAGCTCCCCGGTCACAAGGTAGATGCGATCATCGCGAAGACTCGGCATTCGATGCCGGGAGTCACGCTGATCTCGCCTCCCCCACACCACGACATCTACTCGATCGAGGATCTGGCGCAGCTGATCTACGATCTGAAATCGATCGCGCCCAAGGCTGCCGTTTCGGTGAAGCTGGTGGCCGAGGCGGGAGTGGGGACTGTTGCTGCCGGCGTGGCGAAGGCGCGGGCGGATCTGATCGTCATCTCGGGTGATTCGGGCGGCACCGGCGCTTCCCCGCTCTCGAGTATCATGCGCGCGGGCAGTCCGTGGGAGCTGGGCTTGGCGGAGACGCAGCAGACGCTGGTGATCAACGGTCTGCGGGGCCGCGTTCGCCTGCAGACGGACGGGCAGCTCAAGACCGGACGAGACGTCGTGGTGGCAGCGCTACTCGGTGCCGACGAATTTGGATTCGCAACTGCGCCGCTCATCGTCGAAGGGTGCGTGATGATGCGGAAGTGTCATCTCAACACCTGCCCCGTTGGCATCGCGACACAGGATCCCGAGCTGCGTGCACGGTTCAGCGGTCAGCCCGAACACGTCGTGAATTATTTCTTTTTCATCGCGGAAGAAGTGCGCGAGCTGCTGGCGCGTCTTGGTTTCCGCACGATGGACGAGATGATCGGCCGGACGGACATGCTTCGTGCGCTGCCGTCAGCCGACAACGCCAAGGCGAACACGCTCGATCTCTCCGCCCTTTTGCATCTCGCGACGCCGGCGTCGAGCATGCATCCGGAGCGTGTCGCGCGCCGGTACATAAGGCTGAGACTCAACCACTCGGAGGAGGAAGGGAGGCTGAACCGGGCCCTGGTGGAGCTGGCGCAACCATCGCTCGAGCGCGGCGAACGAGTGAAGGCGACTTTCACGATCACGAATGCCGATCGCGCTGTCGGTGCGACGCTCTCCGGCGAGATTGCGCGCCGATATCGCAATGCCGGCCTGCCCGACAATACCATCTCCGTGCGATTCACCGGCTCGGCGGGTCAGAGCTTCGGCGCCTTTGCGGCGCACGGCCTCTCGCTCGAGCTGGAGGGAGAGGCGAACGACTACGTCGGCAAGGGACTCTCCGGCGGTCGACTGATCGTGCGTCATCCGCGCGGCGCGCAGTTCATTCCTGATCAGACCGTGCTCATCGGCAACACGGTGCTCTACGGCGCGACATCCGGCGAAGCGTACTTCGCGGGCGTGGCGGGTGAGCGCTTCGCGGTGCGCAACAGTGGTGCGATCGCGGTGGTGGAAGGAGTCGGCGATCACGGCTGCGAGTACATGACTGGCGGCACTGTGGTCGTGCTGGGGCGCGTCGGCCGG
Source organism: Gemmatimonadaceae bacterium (assembly GCA_036560025.1). GTDB lineage: Bacteria > Gemmatimonadota > Gemmatimonadetes > Gemmatimonadales > Gemmatimonadaceae > UBA4720. Next base: position 2,696 of record DATBRZ010000190.1, read on the forward strand.
AACTTCGGTGCTGGAATGAGCGGTGGCGTCGCGTTCGTGCTCGACGAGTTCGGCGAGCTCGAGCGGCAGTGCAACATGGGATTGGTGGAGCTCGCTCATTTGTCGGACTTTGGCGACCGCGAGCTGCTGCGTCGCCTCGTCGAGCAGCACGCCCACTACACCGGCAGCGCGCGGGCGAAACGCGAGCTGGGGCAATGGGATCGCGCGCTTCGTCGTTTTATCGCCGTCGTTCCGCGCGAGTACCGGCAGGCGCTCGAGCGTCAATCGGAAGCAGAGGCCGCGAGCGCAGCGGCGCGGCATGGACTGGCGATCGCGGAGGCGCGTCATGCGTGATCCGAAAGGATTCCTCACGCTTCGCCGCGCGACTCCGGGTCGACAGGCCGTCGAAGAGCGCGTCCGCCATTGGCGCGAATTCTACGGTCCCGTTCCGGAGGCCGCGGTCCGCACCCAGGGAGCGCGGTGCATGGACTGCGGAGTGCCGTTCTGTCAGGGCGACACTGGATGTCCCGTGCGGAACGTCATTCCCGAATGGAACGACCTCGTTTCCCGCGGAGAATGGCGGAGCGCGCTCGACTCGCTGCAGGC
>DATBRZ010000191.1:0-52964 GCA_036560025.1 Gemmatimonadaceae bacterium
GTGCGTGGAGCGCAAGCTCCAATCATCACCAGTGCTCCGACGCACGCGACTCGCGCTCGTTGGACGTTTCGTCCGGATCGAGCGCTAGGACGCATCAGTACCGCGAATTCGGATCAGTTCGCCACCACCGAGATGATGCGGTCGTACTGAAGGATGGCATCCACGACAGACATCCCGCCGATGACGCGACCGAAGATCGTGTAGTGGCCATCGAGGTGAGGCTGCGGCGAATGCGTGATGAAATACTGGCTGCCACCGGTATCAGGTCCGGCGAGGGCCATACCGACCATCCCACGGTTATAACGTCTTCGATTGAACTCGTCCCGAATCGAATAGCCAGGACCTCCGTTGCCGGTGTCTTCCGGATCACCGTCCTGAATCACGAAGTTGGGGACGACGCGGTGGAAGCGGGTGTTTCGATAGTAGCCCGACTTTGCGAGCGACAGGAAGTTCGCGACAGTGAGCGGCGCATCTGCTCCGAACAGCTCGAGGGAGATATCGCCGCGCACCGTGCGGAGCGTCGCGCGCGGCGTCTTTCCGGCAAGGGCAGGAATCACGAGCGTTCTCACGATGTTCTCGTACCACGCGAGTGGGTGAGAAGTGCCCGAAGGCTGCGCCCACGACTTGAACGCCGGAACGGCTGCGGCCTCGGCACGGACTGCAGGATCGGTTGACGGAGGAACCTTTTCGAGTCCTTCGCGCAGCGTCTGAGTGAATGCAGCGCTATCGCGTCTCCATGCGGACGCTATGAAATGGATTGCTGCGACGCGGGCATCGTTGATGGAATCTGCCTGCGCGCGCTGGTATGCATCGAAGATCATCGGTACGTCTTGAGCGCGCGCGCGAGTGTCGAGAGCGCCGATGACAGTCGCTCTTACCGTGGGCGATGGGTCGCGAAGCCCTCCCATGATGTTGGCAACGACATAGCGTGGAAGCGGAAGCGTGTCGTTTCCGGCCAGGACGCCATAGGCGGCCGCACGAATGCGAGGATCGGTATCGCGCAGCGTCGAGACGGCCACTTGAAAAACAGTCGGCGTGTCGGTCGACGCAGCAATTGCCGCGAGCGAAGCTGCGCGATAGTGCCAGTCGGGATGTTCGCGCCAGGCGCGGACCTGCGGCATCAGGAAACCGGCGTGGGCTGCTGATGCGATGAGATTCGCTCGAAAGACGAGACTCGTGTCGGCGGAGAACAGCTCCGTCCAACGGCGCTGAGTGGAATCGAGCACAGTCCCAAGTGATTGGGCCGCGGCGACACGAGTGTTCGCGTCGAGGTCATGCGTCGCAGCAACAACTGCCTCGCGACCGCGAATCCCGTACGTAGCGAGAGATCTTATGGCATTGATGCGCACATGTGGATGCGGATCACGGGCAAGTCGGAGGAGAACGGCGATCGCCGCGTCTCCGAGCGAATCGCCGGCGGCAGTCTTCCCTAGTGCGCGGGCGATTTCGGCGCGTGCCCGCTGCCGACCGGACGTTGACGTGACGTACGCATCTGCTGTGGCTAGCGATGGAATAGCGACCTTTGCGGCAGCAGCGCCGGTGCTGCGTCTCTCTGCGGCAGAAGCGTTGACGAACGTGGGATAGGTCGAGAGTGCGATAAGATCTCGAACGCCGGCTGGGACGCGAGTGCGAGCAATCGCGTAGGCAGCGGCCCAAACGATCGACGCGCGCTGCTCCATTGCGAGGTATGGGCGCAGCTCGGCGACCGGAACGGGACGCATCTTTGCCGCCGCAAGCAACAACTGAATGGTCTGGGCGTCATCGCGCGAAGGCTTCGAAAGCGCGGCGACGATTGCGCTGCGAGCGGGCGCGCCAATTTCGCCCAGTGCCCATGCGGCCTCTCGGGCAACGACCGCCGGTCCGTCGAGAGCATGAGTCAGGTCCGCAACCGAAGCGCTGTCGCGCAGCAGCCCAAGCGCATAGGCCGCATTCGCACCTACTTCTTCATCGAGATCAGAAAGGAGGCGGCCCAACGTCGCGGCGCCCGGCATCCCACGCTGTGCGAGCTGGCCGATTGCAAGCGCTGCAGCCCTTCGCAGTGGAGCCCAGCTGCTCGCCAGTGCGCTGTCGATTGTCGGCGCTGAATACGTTCGGTTGTCGGTCATCGAGAGAACCCGCGCATACAACAACACGTTCTGCGCGGCTGCATCGGCAGGCTGCTGTGCGCGCGCAGACGAAAGACCCGCAAGTCCAGAAATCAGGAACACCAGGCAGCTACGAGCGCGCAAGCTCCATCCTCCGTCGAAGCTCCACCGGCAATGAAACGAGCTTTCCTTCTTCATTAATAGGTATGAGCGTGGTTGTCGCGGTGACCAGTCGAAGGCCTGTGTCAGCGTTCTCGATGCGGTAATCAAAAGTGACGCTGCGTGAGCGCACCTCCGTCAGTGTGGTGCGAACACGGATCATGTCGTCGTATCGAGCCGGATAGTGATACCTGAGGGTAGCGTCGACCACTGCGAGCGCGACTCCGCTTCGCTCCATCTCGGCGTACGACACGCCGAGGGCTCGAATCAGGTCGGTTCTTCCCATCTCGCACCAGACGAGATAGTTGGCGTGATACACCACCCGCATCTGATCGGTCTCGCCATAACGCACGCGAAACTCGAGGATGGTCTCGACAGGATTAGCCGGGGTTTCCACGCCCAATAAAATATCGGACGAGTCAGTTGTCCGTTTTCCCGTCGTACAAGCTACAATTCCCGCATGCTCGAATCTCCGTGCTATTTGATCTCCGACTCGCATATCGGCGTCGCACCGCCCAAGGTCGAAAAGGATCTGGCGGTGTTTCTTCGATCGCTGCGCGGCCGCGCGGCGTCTCTCGCGATCAACGGCGATCTCTTCGACTTCTGGTTCGAGTGGTCGACGGTGATTCCTCGTGGAAGCTTTCGGATTCTTGCCGCGCTCTCCGAATTGACCGACTCGGGAATTCCCGTTCTCTGGGTGGCGGGAAACCACGATTGCTGGGGCGGCGAGATTCTCGAGCAGGATGTCGGCGTCAAATACACGAGAGATGCGTGGACCGGAGAAATCGCCGGATGGCGGACACGCATCGAGCATGGCGACGGACTCAGACAGCGCGAAGACCGAGGTTATCGAATGATCCGGCCTGTGATGCGAAACCGTCTTGCGATCCGTGCGTTCCGTGCACTTCATCCCGATTGGGCCAGTCGCCTCGCGCAAGGCAGCTCAGACGCCAGCCGGAACTATCGCGCGCGAGACCACGGACGAGGATTGAGACAGATCGCGGACGAAGCTCTCGCGCGCGAGCCCACTCTCGATCTTCTCGTGTACGGTCACTCTCACGTCCCCGCGCTGGAGCGTTCGGCAACCGGTGGCGTTTTTGCGAACGCAGGCTCGTGGCTCGATCAGCCGACGTATCTCAGGATCACTGACGAACGAATCGAGCTGCTGGAGTGGCGCGGAGAATCAGCCGAGAGTGATCGTCTCAACGCAGTCGATCGACGATCCGAGAAAGCGTTGGCCGACACGTAGGAACTGCTCCGGTGCATCGGACGCGACAAAGCGATACTGAGCGCCGTTACTCGAGTCGTTCGCCAACCCTTCCGCGCGGAGAATTCGCGCCGTTTCAGCAGCTGTCTCCTCCGCACTGTCGATAAGCCTTACATCGCGACCGACGACGCCTCCGATTACACCCTTCAGCAGTGGATAATGCGTGCAGCCCAACACGAGCGTATCGACCGCGCCCTCGGTGAGCGGTGCGAGGTATTCTTTCGCGATAAGGCGTGTCGGCTCTGTGTCGAGCCATCCTTCTTCCGCCAGAGGAACGAAGAGAGGGCATGCCTGCGCTATGATTCGAGCCTCGGGTAGAACCCTCTTGATCGCTCGCTCATACGCCTGCGAATTGATCGTTCCGTAAGTGCCGATCACTCCGACGTTGTGCGATCGCGTTGCGCGAGCTGCAGCGCGCGAGCCAGGCCCGATCACGCCGATGACCGGCATCGTGTTCTCCCTCTGCAGCGTCGGCAGGGCGTGCGCAGTCGCGGTATTGCACGCAACGACGAGCGTTTTCACTCCTTCGTTCTTCAGCCAGCTGACGATCTCCTGGCTGTAACGCAGAACGGTCTCCGGACTTTTCGGGCCGTATGGGACGCGGGCCGTATCGCCAAAATAGATGATGCTCTCATGCGGCAGCTGGCGGATGAGCTCATGAACGACTGTTAGTCCGCCGATCCCTGAATCGAAAACGCCGATCGGCGCTTGGGGATCCTTCACCAGTAAGCGCGCGCGAGAACTGTTACACCGCCGCTGGTCGGCACCACCGAGACGTTCGTGTCGAAGTCGGCGAGATTCGCTGCGACGTATGCGTCGGCGCCGGAAAAGAGGTGATTGAACACAATTGCCGCGATCCAATCCTCGAGATGAGTGCGGCGTGCCTTTACCCGATCGGCAAGATTCTGATTTCGTATCTTCGTCACGGTCCGCTGAAGACCGGTTACAGGATCGATTATCGGTTGCTTCGTTATTGAGTCGACGAGCGGGACAGTAATGCTGTCGCGTGCTTTGACGGCTTTGTTGAGATCGAATTTCGATTTCACCGACATCCCGATCGTCGTCGCCTCAGCCGTAACGAAGATGATTGCTGCCTTCTTTCGCTCCATCTGAAGTTGCGACCAGCCTGGAGCGAGAAGCGATTGAAGAAAAGCGCGGCGCGGTGAAGGAACGACCTTGCAGCGCGGACGCTCTTTGACTGCCCCGGCAATCACCACGCTCGGAGGACGCCTGGCGGTAGTGTCCTCCTTTATGGGAATGCACGTTGGAGGCGAGTCCGGTCGAATGACCGGCGCTTCGACTTTCTGTGCGTCCGCCGCGCTCGCCGAGCTCGCGATGAGGATCGCGGCGGCGATTCGAGCGATGGCGGGAGAGTGTGGGAATCGAACCCACCCGACCCGACTCGGTCGGGTCACACCAGTTTTGAAGACTGGGGAAGCCACCAGGCCCCATCCACCCCCGCGCGCGTTAGTCGACCACGATCGCAATTGCCTCTCGCTCGACAACCTCACCTATCTCGATTGCATCCGGCACGCGCGAAAGATAGTCAGCGGTGCGGTGCTGAGGCACGGCGACGAGAAGGCCGCCCGAGGTCTGCGGATCGCATAACAGATCTCGCATAGCGTCCCGCACACTGCCCCAGCTGACGAGCGGCTCGACATAGTCTGCGTTCCGACGAAGACCGTCGGGCTTTGCTCCCGCGGCGATCGCTTCGCCGGCGCCGGGAAGAACCGGTACGGCGGCAGAGCGGATACGAAGGGTGACACCGCTTGCGCGAGCGATGTGGGACGCATGTCCAATCAGTCCGAATCCTGTGATGTCCGTTGCGCATCTTGCGCCGACTGCGAGCGCCGCCCGACTCGCGGCTCCGTTCAGCTGCTTCATCTGCTCGACCATTACCTCGACCCACCGTGTCGATGCGATCCCCCGCTTTGCGGCAGTCGCGATCACACCGGTCCCGATTGCTTTCGTGAGAACGAGGCGATCACCAGGTTTGGCCGCAGCGTTGGTGAGCAGAAACGAAGGATGCGCGCGGCCTGTGACCGCCAGCCCAAACTTGAGCTCGCTGTCGATTACCGTGTGTCCTCCGACGATCAAGGCACCTGCCTCATGTACTTTGTCGTGCGCTCCCTCGAGAACCTTCGTGAGGATCGATAACGGGAGATCGGCAGTCGGAAAAGCACAGATCGCCAACGCGGTGAGCGGCTGGCCCCCCATCGCGTAGACATCCGACAGCGCATTCGCGGCAGCGATCTGGCCGAAGTCGTACGGATCGTCGACGATCGGTGCGAAGAAGTCGACGGTTTGTACGAGTGCGACGTCGTCTGAAAGCTTGTAGACGCCCGCGTCGTCGAAAGTCTCGCGACCGACGAGAAGACGCTCGTCGGCAACGACAGGAATGGGCTCAAGCACCGCGGCAAGGTCCCCCGGACCCATCTTGGAAGCTCAACCCGCGCACCGCGCGTACGCGGTGAGACGGAACAGCTCTTCCTTTGTGTGCGATGTGCCCGACATCTCAGCGTCCTAGCGTTTGAGAGCGGCTATGAGATCGATTTCCACGAGCGCCCCTCGCGGAAGTGCAGAGACCTGAACCGTCGACCGGGCGGGCCGCGCTGCTCCGATCCATTTGCCGTAGATGTCGTTGACGGTCGGAAAGTGCGCGAGATCATTGAGATAGACGGTAACTTTGACGACGCTGTCCCATCCAGTGCCGGCGGCGTCGAGAATCGCCTGCAGGTTCCGCATCACGCGCTCCGTCTGAACGACGATGTCGCCTCCGCTCATCTGCCCACTGGCAGGATCGAGCGCGATCTGTCCGGCTGTGTAGAGAAAACCGTTTGCAATTGTGCCCTGAGAGTAGGGACCGATTGCGACTGGAGCCTTGTCGGTTTGGACCTGGTCCACGCTATCTCCGGTTTACGATTGGAAAGTTGGGTCAGGCAAATGTTATACGATCGTCGGACAGCGCCGCCAGCTTGAACAGCTGAGCTGCGTTCAATGAAATCTGCGTCCCCATTTTTTCTGTGGTGGTTCCGCGCGCGGCGGCAAGACGCGCCACGGTGAATGTCACCCAGGCTGGCTCGTTTCGTTTGCCTCGATGTGGAACAGGCGCGAGATACGGCGAATCGGATTCGGCGAGGATTCTGTCGTCGGGCACCATCCGCAGCAGATCGTCGTCCGTCCACTTGCGAAATGTCACGATTCCGCTGAACGAGATATACCACCCTGCTTGAATCGCCCTCTCGGCAAGCTGCGCTGAGCCGGTGAAGCAGTGAAGCACGCCACGCACACCCGCGGATTCGGCATCGCCGATCGTCGACACGGTGTCGGGCTCCGCTTCGCGTGTGTGCACTATCACCGGAAGGCCGAGCTGTGCCGCGAGATCGATCTGAGCCGAAAAAGCCTGTCGCTGCTCGGCGCGGGGAGAATTGTCATAGTGGTAATCGAGACCGCATTCGCCGATGGCGATCGCTCCATTCGCTGCAAAATCACGCAATCGTGGGATCGAGACCGATTCGTCGAAGCTGCTCGCGTCGTGCGGGTGCACACCTGCGCTGTACCATACGAAACTCGGAAACCGTCGAGCGATTTCCGAAGAGGCTGCGGCGGCCGCAAGCGGATCTCGTGCACCGCTGCCGGACCCCACGCAGACAATGGCGCGGGCTCCGGTGGCCCGCGCCCGCTCGATTACCTCGCCGCTCTCGCCGGCGAACGCCGGGTCTGCGAGGTGCGCGTGGCTGTCGATGAACTCTGGAATGCGCCGATCCTTCGGGGCCAACGCCGCTCGATCCAGAGAAGCACTGGACTGGCGATGTAAATGGAGCTGAAAGTTCCAGTGAAGATTCCGAACGCCATCACCCAGGCAAATGGCCGGATCACTTCTCCAGCGAAGAACAGTAGCGCGAGCGTCGCAGCAAGAGTTGTTGCGTGGGTAAGTACCGACCGCGGCAGCGTTTCGTTGATCGATCTGTTGAGAGTGTCGCGCAATGATTCCTTGCGTCCCTTTCTGAGATTCTCGCGAACGCGGTCGAAGATGATGATCGTGTCATTCAGCGAATAACCGATCACAGTAAGAATTGCGGCGACCACCGTAAGTGATACTTCGAGGTGCATCAACTTCAGGAATGCGATCGTCGTCAGCACGTCGTGCCCCGTGGCTATGAGCGCGGCGACGCCGAACCTCCACTCGAATCGGATGGCGAGGTACACTGTCGTCACGAGAAACGACAGAAGCATTGCGATAAGCGCGTCGCGCCGAAGCTCGCCTCCGACGCGCGGCCCAACCGCCTCCGTTCGGACGATTCGAAAATTGCCCTTGCCGAATTCGGCCTCGAGGACGTCTTGCACTCTTCGCGAGACACCTTCGGCACCCGTTCTGCCCGTTCCGACGCCCTCCGCTTCCTGTGCGCGAATCGTGAACTCCCGGTTGGTGCCGAACTGCTGGATTTCTGCCCCTCGAATTCCGGCTCTGTCGAGCCGCATGCGCAGAGCCGCAACGTCCACCGGCTTGCTGAATTCCAGCTGCATCAATGTGCCGCCGGTGAATTCAATGCTGTAATTGATTCCTCTGAAAAGGAATGAGCCCAATCCGAGAATGATGAACGCAACCGTCAATCCGACGGCCCAGCGCCACCAGCGAATGAAGTCGTAATTCGTATCGTGAAGTATTCGAAGCATCAGATGCTCAGGGCTTGCGGGGTCTTCGTGCGGCTCAGCCAGATCATGTAGAACGTGCGCACGATGAAGATCGCGGTGACCATTGATGCCGCGATACCCGCGAGCAGTGTAACGGCGAACCCGCGTACCGGGCCGGTACCGTATTGATAGAGAACCGCGGCGGTAAGCGCCGTAGAGACGTTGGAGTCGATGATCGCGCTCATTGCGTGACGAAAGCCTTCGTCGACCGCGGTGCGAATCGTCTTGCCGTGCGCCAGCTCTTCGCGAATTCGCTCGAATATCAGGACGTTCGCGTCTACGGCTATACCGATCGACAAAACGAACCCTGCGAGTCCGGGGAGTGTGAGGACCGCCCCAAACCCGGCGAGAATTGCCAGCGTGAACAAGACGTAGAAGCCGAGCGCGACGACTGCCAGGAGGCCCGACAATCTGTAATAGATGAGCATGATCCCGATGACGAGCACGATCGCAATCAAGCCTGCCGTGGTCCCCTTCGAGATCGAGTCCTTGCCGAGGCTCGCTCCGATGTTGCGCATATCCGCGATCTTGAGCGGCGCGGGGAGCGCACCTGCGCGTAGAACGAGCGCCAGGTCAGATGCAGCCTGAAGGTCGCGCCCTCCCATCGTGATCTGTCCTCGCGTACCGATCGCGCTCTGAATCACAGGCGGCCGACCCATCACACGGTCGTCGAGTACGATCGCCATGAAATCCTTGATGTGTCGCGACGTTTCGGTACGGAAGCGGCGTCCGCCCTCGTTGTTCAGTGTGAACTGGACAATCGTGCCTTCCGTCGGATCGGTCGTCGGCTTCGCGTCCGTCAAGTATTCGCCGGTGATAATCGGTCGCGCATCGACGACGTAGATCGGCCGATAGGAACGATTTCCCAACGTCACCGTATCCGCACCCCAGCGCAGCACTTTCGCCGGTGGAAGTGCAGCCTGCACGGCGGGCATGGAGAGATAGCTCGTGACCTTGTCGACATCGTCCTGGCCCACGTAGTACTCGCCCGGCATTCCACCTTGAGCAAGCAGCTTGGAGAACTCTCCGCCCGCGGCGACCGCCGTGTCGGTCTTTGTAGTATCCCGCTTCGTACTGTCCTTGCGAGTCGAATCGCGGTGCGTTGTGTCGGTTGTGAACAATCCCTGCACGCCGGCGACTGCAGCGGTGGAATCGCGGCGCGGCGCAGCCTGCGTATTCGCCGTCGATGCCACGCGACCGACTGATGCTTTTACGGCCGCATCAATGCGCGGAAACGCCTTCTCCAGGGCCTGCGTCTTGTCGGTGATCTGGAACTGGAGGAACGCTGACTTCTGCACGACGTCCTGAGCGCGGAGAGGATCGTCGATACCGGGAAGCTCCACGATGATGCGGTCGTTACCGGCCGCCTGCACGAGCGGCTCCGACACACCGAACTGATCGATGCGCGTGCGGACAACCTTGAGCGCGCGCTGAATCGCTTCGCCCTTGTCGGCGACGGGCCCCTTTGATTCATCTACTTCGAGCGAGAGGTGCATTCCGCCCTGGAGGTCGAGGCCGCGCTTGAGCGGAACCCGGCGAACCGTGTCGTAAACGATTCCGGTGGGACGCTTCACGCGCTCGGTAACCGTTCGCGGAAAGAGTGCCCAGATGGAAGCGAGAACGAGGACGGTGATGAGGGCGATTCTATACTTCAGGTTCATGCGACTGCGGAAGTGATGTTAGCGGTTCGTGACCAGCCGTTAAGGTTATCGGGGGTGGAAGTGAGAGTCAACGCGCGCACAGCGTCACTCCTGTCTCGCTCGAGCTGACGTGCGAGCTCATCCGCGCTCGCGAATTTGCGTGTGTCGCGAATGAACGAGATGAAGTCGATTCGAACACGTGATCCATAAAGCTCGCCGGGAGATCCGAACAGGTGCGCCTCCAGCGTTCGCTCAGCTTCACCGAACGTCGGCCGAGGTCCAAGGTTCATCATACCCCCGAACTCGCCGCGAGGTGTCTGTACGCATACGGCGTAAACGCCCTCCGGCGGCACGAGCTTCCTATGTGTCGGCGGCTCGACATTTATGGTCGCGAATCCCAGCTCGCGTCCTCTGCCGTGTCCTCGCACAACGGTCCCGCCGACTGCGTACGGCCGTCCGAGTCCCTCGCGCGCGCGATCGAGGTCGCCGCCCGCAACGGCGCGACGGATCGCGGTGCTCGATACGTGCTGCCCGTCGCGCAATGACACCGGATCGATGACGCTCACGCGGAAGCCGGTACGCTCACCAAGAGACTTGAGCACGTTGACGTTCCCGGCGCGACGATGTCCGAGACCGTGATCGTACCCGATCAGAAGCTCACGCATTCTGAATCGCCGACGGAGCACTTCTCCCACGAAATCCTCGGCGGAGAGCGCAGCCAGACGATGTGTGAACGGAAGCACGACGAAGTAGTTGAGCCCGGTTTCCGCGATCACTTCGAGCTTCTCGTCGACGGTCGTCAACAGCGCCGGAGCTGCGGTCGGATTGACGATTTCGAGCGGATGGGGATCAAAGCTCACCAGTACACTCGGTAACCCGGCTTCCCGGGAGCGACGCACCAGACGCTCGATCACATCGAGGTGCCCTCGGTGCACTCCGTCGAAAGTCCCGACAGTGATGACCGTTCCGGGAATGTTCGACGGAAGCGGTGAATCATCCACGCCATGCACGACCTCAGTCATCCGCGACGACCCTCACATGCCGGAGCGGCGGCGGCGACTCGGCGAGCGCGTCCAGAGTTGTCGCGTCACGCACGTCGAACGGTCCGGCACTTATTCGCCGGAGGGATGCGAGATGCGCGGCGCTTCCGGTTTCACGGCCAAGATCACGGGCCAACGCGCGGATGTATGTGCCGCCACCACAGACGATTGTGACGTCGAGGTCGCGACCATCGAAGTCGCCAAGCTTCCATTCCTCTACGTTGACGCTGACTGGGGCCAACGCGATTGCGGCACCGCGCCGTGCAGCGGCGTACGCGCGAGTGCCATCGACCGATTTCGCGGAATAGGCAGGCGGTACCTGAACGATCGTCCCGGTAAGAGATCGAACGGCCGAGCTGATCGATTCGAGAGACGGAGGTGGTGCTTCGCGCGTCACCGCTCCTGTCAGATCATCCGTGTCAGTTTCGGTGCCGAACCGAATCGTCGCCTCGTAAGTCTTCGGCTCGGTGATAATGAAGGTCGCGAGTCGCGTAGCTCTTCCCAGAAGAAGAATGAGAAGTCCGGTTGCAAAAGGATCGAGCGTCCCGAGGTGGCCGATGCTCCGCTCGTGATATGCGCGCCGCGCTCGAACGACAACGTCGTGCGATGTCACGCCCGCAGGCTTGTCAACGAGGAGAAGGCCCGATGACTTCGACGGCTCCAGGTCAGCCGGCTTGGCCATCGTCACCGGATTCCTCCGACGCCGGCGCACGCGTCTCGGATGGAGCCGACTCAGTGCGAGGAGCTTCAGCGCGGATCTCAGCGAGCAATGACTCTATTCGCGCTGCGCGCGCAATGCTGTCGTCTTCGCGAAACACAATCTCCGGCGCTAGGCGCAGGCGCAGTGCGCGACCGACTCTCGATCGCAGGTAACCCGCCGTACTTGCAAGGCCATCGAATGTCGCCGCCTTTTCCGCATCGCTCCCCATCACGCTGACGAACACGCGCGCGTGACGAAGATCCGGCGTGACGTGAACACCGGTAACGGTGACGAAGCCGACGATGCGCGGATCTTTCGCCGCGCCGGCGAGGAAAGTCGCGACCTCTTCGCGAACCGCTTCCGCCACGCGGTCCGCGCGACGGGTGTTACGCAGACGCCGTCGGCGTCAGAGTGCGCGCAACCTGCTCCTTGCGGTAGCACTCGATGACGTCGCCAACCTTGATGTCGTTGAAGTTCTCGATGCCGATGCCGCACTCGAATCCTTCGCGCACTTCGCGGACGTCGTCCTTGAAGCGGCGGAGCGACCCGATGACACCATCGTAGACCTCGACTCCGTCGCGAATGACGCGGGCTCGACCCTGCCGATTGATGACACCACTCCTCACCGAGCATCCAGCAACGACTCCGACACGCGGAACCTTGAACAGCTCCCGGACTTCGGCGTCGCCCAGGACAAGTTCGCGCTCTTCCGGACGCAGCATTCCCTCGAGCGCAGCGCGAACATCCTGAACCGCCTCGTAGATGACCTTGTAGAGCTTGATGTCGACGCCTTCCCGCTCGGCTGACGCGCGCGCGTTGTTGTCGGGCCGGACGTGGAACCCGACGATGATCGCTCCGGCGCTGCGTGCGAGAAGAATGTCGCTGTCGGTAATAGCGCCGACGCCGCGGTGAATTACTTCGACCGAAACTTCGTCCGTCGACAGCTGAGCGAGCGCGTCGGCAAGAGCTTCAGCAGGACCACCCTGATCGGCCTTGATGATGATGTTCAAGGTCGGCTTCTCACCAGCGGCCGCCTGCTGCATGAAGTCTTCGAGCGACACGATTCCCTTTGTCGTGCGGCGACTCTTCGCCTCGCGGTCGAGACGCTGACGGCGCTGCGCGATCTCGCGCGATTCCATCGCATCCTCGACGACCACGAACTGATCGCCCGCCATCGGAACTCCGCCGATGCCCAGCACCTGCACAGGGATCGCTGGGCCTGCTTCCTTCACGATCTTCCCTCGCTCATCGAGAAGTGCGCGAACGCGACCCGAGTACATGCCGCAGATGAAGTCGGCGCCAACTTTGAGCGTTCCGTTCTGAACGAGCACCGTTGCGACCGGACCCTTGCCAGGATCAAGCTGAGCTTCGATGACCGCCCCGGTTGCGCGACGATCCGGATTAGCCTTCAGGTCGAGTATCTCCGCCTGAAGCAGAATCTGATCGAGAAGCGCCTGGATGTTCGTGCCCTTCTTCGCCGAGATCTCGGTGGCGAGCGTCGTTCCGCCGTACTCCTCCAGCACGACTCCGTGCTGAAGCAGATCCTGCTTGACCTTGCCCGGATTCGCCGCCGGGAGATCGATCTTGTTGATCGCGACAATCATCGGGACGCCTGCATTCTTAGCGTGCGAGATCGCTTCGACGGTCTGCGGCATCACCTGATCGTCAGCAGCAACGACGAGCACGACGATGTCAGTAACCTGCGCCCCGCGCGCCCGCATTGCCGTGAACGCCTCGTGACCCGGCGTATCGAGGAAGGTGATGTGCCGGTCGTTCGGAAGCGTGACGTTATACGCACCGATGTGCTGCGTGATTCCGCCCGACTCACCGGCGACAACGTTGGCTTTGCGGATGTAATCGAGAAGCGAAGTTTTCCCGTGATCGACGTGGCCCATGATCGTGACAACGGGTGGACGCGAGCGGAGGGTTTCCGGAGCATCCACGACCGCTGTCTCGTCGAGACCTGCTGCGTATTCCTCTTCCCTAACCGCCTGGAAACCGAATTCGCCAGCGATCAGCTCGATCTGATCGAAGTCGAGCCGCTGGTTGATCGTCACCATCAGTCCGAGGTTCTTGAACGCGAACCCCACGATCTGAGTGGCTGGAACCTTCAGGATCGTAGCAAGCTCGCTGACCGTGATGAACTCGTTGACGTGAACGGTTTTCTTCTCACGCTCGGCTGCAGCAATGCGTTGCGCTTCGAGCTCCTCACGATAGGTGGCGTCGTCGGCGCGCCGCGCTCCGGAGCGGCGGACCGCTCCTGCGCGAAGAGCTGACATCGTCTTTGAAATGCTCGTCGACACGGCTTCCTGGTCGACCGCGCCCCGGCGTCCCTTCTTGCCACGACGTCCGCCGCGGTCGTCGATACGCCCGCGATCGTCCCGCCGAGTTCCAGGGAATGCGCCGCCTGGAGCAGCTGATGCCACCGGACGCGGAGGAGTGAAGGGAGTACCAGTAGCGATTGGACGCGGACGCGGCGCACCTGGAACCACCGGACGCGGTCGCGGCCGGTCAGGAGCGCTGGGCGCTTGCGTTGGCGGAGCTTGCGAAGGCGCCGCCGCTGCTGGCGGCGCGGCGGCAGGCCGCTTCTCTTCTTTCGCCGGAGCGGGGGGAGCCTCTGCCGGCGCTTCGGCGACCGCTACGGGCGCAGCGACTTCAATCGGCGCAACCGGCTCTGGAGCCGCCGGCTCCGGCTCGACTGCAGTTGCTGTGTCTACAACGCGACGGCGACGACGCGTTGTCCCGGGTTCAGGAGTCGGCTCGGGAGGAGGGGCCGCTTTCTCAGTCGTAGCGGCTGCTGCTGCCGCACCGCGGCGGCGTCGCGGCGCCGTTGCAGCGGGCGCAGTTGCACGAGCTCGCTTCTCGCGCTCCCAACGCGCTCGGATTCGCGCGACCTGGTCGTCCGTGAGCGGACTTACATGCGTGCGAACAGGCAGGTCCATCTGCCGGAGGAGGGATATCACCTCATCCACCGAGATGCCGAATTCGCTTGCCATGTCGTTGACGCGAAGCTTGCTCAAACCAACCTCCTCAATGCCTTAATCACGCGACGCGGCTGCGTCCCGCTCGGACGGCTCAGTATCGCTCGCAGCAGCGCGAATGCCGCGGGCTAGACCTGCGTCCACAATACCAATCACCGCGACTGACTCGCGACCACACATCCTTCCAAGATCCGCCGCGGAAAACGCCTCGACCGTTCTCACTCTTCGCGCTCTGAGCAGCGGCACGACCTTATCCAAGCTATTTGCGGAAGCGTCAGGCGCCACCAGAGCGAGCTTGAGCTTCCCTCTCTTTGCTGCATCACGCACCTGCTGCACACCGACAATCGCCAGCCTTCCGCGCAGTCCGAGGCCGACGAGCCCGCGCGCACGCTGAAGCGACATGGTCAATCGTTATCCACCCTTCCGTTGCGCACCGCCTGCCGCCGGGACATTCCCTGCATCGGATTCAGAGGACGCCGAGCCATCGTTTGCACCGGTCGCATCGCCAGCACCGCCCTCGTCCGCCACAGTTCCCGGCTCACTGCCGTCATCGGCAGGTCTTCCCGGAACCTGGCTTGCGGTCGCATCCGACGGAGCGCCCTCGCTCTCAACACCTTCCTCAGTCGTCAGCTCGTCGATGATCGTCATCAATCTGTCCGCTTCTTCCGGAGCAATTCCCGCCAGCCGCAGGAAATCTTCGCGCTCGAGATCGATGATGTCATCCAGCGTGCGATAGCCCGCCTCTTCGAGGACGGCGACAGTCGCAGGCTCGAGTCCATCGATCTCCGACAAACGAGGATTCACCGCACGATCAGGCTCACCCGGCAGCGGCGCGAAGATCTGAGTATCGCTGCCGCGCTCCATCCACTCGCGACTCGAGTAGAGCTCGATCTTCCACTCGGTGAGCTCCGACGCGAGACGAACGTTCTGACCGTTGCGGCCGATCGCCAGCGAAAGCTGATCCTCATCCACCACTGCCTGAATCGTCTTTGTCGCCGGATCGCTGAAGACCCGTGCGACACGCGCAGGAGCCAATGCGAGGCGTGCGAATCTCTCCGGATCGGCCGACCACGGCACTATGTCAATTCGCTCACCACCCAGCTCGTTCACAACCGCCTGCACGCGCGAGCCCTTGAGCCCGACGCATGCGCCCACAGGGTCGACGCTGTCGTCTCTCGAGAAGACAGCAATCTTGGTTCGGTTCCCAACCTCACGTGCTGCAGCGCGGATGTCGACGATTCCCTGCTGAATCTCCGGAACCTCGAGCTTGAACAGCGCCTTTACGAACATCGGGTCGCCCCGGCTCAGCATGAGCCGCGGACCCTTCGGCGTCTCCTCCACGCGCTTCAGAACGGCGCGGATAGGATCGCCCTGATGGAAATGCTCGCGATGATTCTGCTCGCGATACGGAATGACCGCTTCCGCCTCACGGAATTTGTTGAGCATTATCACGAGCTTGCCGCGCTCGATCTGCTGCACTTCGCCTGAGAGCAGATCGCCGACACGGCTCGAGAACTCATCGCGAATCTTCGAGCGCTCTCCTTCGCGAACGCGCTGGATGATGCGCTGCTTCGCAGCGAGTACGGCCATTCTCCCGAACTCGGCGAAGTCGACCGGATCCTCCATCACATCGCCAACCTGGAACTCCTGGTCCTCGAAGCGAGCTTCCTCGAGCGAGATCTCGCGAGCGGGATCGGTCACTTCGTCGACGACAGTCATCAGGCGAACGATGCGAATCGTTCCCTTGTCTTCGTCGATGTCGACCTCAGCCTGCACGGTTGGTCCGTGCTTCTTGGCAAGGGCGGCGTGAATTCCGTCGAAGAGGAGCCCATGCAGCTCGGTTCGATCGAGCTGCTTGGTGTTCGTCAGCTCTCTTATCGCCGAAAGAATTTCGAGTGAACCGGCCATGCCTGCTCCTTTACCTTTTCCAGTTGAACGCCAGCCGCGCCTTCCTGACCGCGGACAGCGGGATGCGGAGCGTCCTGCCTCCGCGGTCTTCCACAACAGCTATCTCATCGCCGGGCTCGCCTTCGAGTCCGACAATCCTTACCTCACGAGATCCCGCCGGCGGTGCGCCGTCGACGTCGTCACTCGTTACAACCGCGTCCCGGCCGGCGAACCGGCGCCAATCCGCGACATTCCGCAGCGGCCGCTCGATTCCGGGCGACGACACTTCAAGCACGTACCGCGAATCAGCAAACGAGCCAGCATCGAGTCGCGACTCGATCGCGCGGGAGGCGCGAGCACAATCGTCGACGGTGATCTTCTCACCGTCTTCCCGCTCGATCCTCACGTCAACAACCGGCCGGTTTCTCGAGCCCCCTACCCTAAGCTCAAACAACTCCAGGTTAAGCCGCTCAAGCTCCTCACGGACAATGTCTTGCAGCGCCTCGCTCATCCGATTTCTAGCTGCCTTTACGGAACAAAAAAATGTGGGGGGCATCCCCACATTCACGTCGGCGGCCTTTCGTCGCTCGACGAAGTCAATCTAGGTCTCGAAAACTATAGAGTCAAGCTACCATAGACTGGCAACGATGACACCGAGCTGCCTGCCTCCGTCTCCGGCGCGGTGTGAGAAAAATCGATCGTTATCGCAGCGAGTACACCATGGCGCAACCGTCACGTGTTGCACGCCGGCCTCGTGAGCCTGCTCGGCGAGCAATGCCCGCAAGTCTACATTGCCGGCGCGATTGGCAGGCTGCCCTGTGAGTTGAGCGCGGGTTTCGGCGCTGACCTCGTAGCAGCGTCCGCAGATTGCCGGTCCGAGGTGCACGTGCAGCTCGTCCGGAGCAATCCGCATTCTGGCCAGCACGTTGATTCCGGCGTCGAGTATCCTCGCCGCCGTTCCGCGCCAACCGCCGTGAAGGATCGCAACCGCGCCCGACGGATGAGCGATGAATATCGGTACGCAGTCAGCGACCGTAACCGCGAGCGCGATTCCCTTCTCCGTCGCGACATGGCCGTCCGCCTCACCGGTCCGGAGCATTCCTTCCCAGCCGCCGGAGTGTGACAACACGCGGGTGCCGTGAACCTGCCGGCCGACCACGATTCGCCGGGCACTCGTGCTCAGCTCATCCTGGAGCCCGACCCATCGTGACATCACTTCGCCGACGGGCTCGGCTCCGAACAGTCCGAACGTCCCTGCTTCTCGGGTCGTGGTGAATGCTCTGACGCCGAACCCCTGAAAGTCCCCGATTTCCTCACGGGGAAGCGTCTCCGACGCCGCGGTCACCTTGTTCTGCGGTCGTCGACCCGCTTCACGTTCGCGCCGAGCGCGCACAGTCTCTCGTCGATTCGCTCGTAGCCGCGCTCGATCTGTCCGACGTTATTGATGATGCTCTCGCCTTCCGCTCCCAGCGCTGCGATCAAGAGCGCCATACCCGCGCGTATATCAGGCGAGTCGAGTGTCGCTCCGCGAAGCCGCGACGGGCCGGCGACGATCGCGCGATGCGGATCACAGAGAACGATCTTCGCGCCCATCGTGATCAGCTTGTCGACAAAGAACAGTCGCGACTCGAACATTTTCTCGTGCATGAGGATCATCCCCTCGCACTGAGTCGCAGTAACGATTGCGATCGACATCGTATCCGCCGGGAATGCCGGCCACGGCTGGTCTTCCAGCTTGGGCACATGATCGCCGAGGTCAGCCTGAATCTTCCTCTTCTGCCGTGCGGGGACGATGAGATCCGCACCGTCCTCGACGCATTCGATTCCGAGGCGTGAGAAACCCATTCTGGTCGAGCGGAGATGTTCGATGCCGGCGTCCTGAATCCGGAGTTCCGATCGCGTCGTCGCCGCGAGCCCGATGAATGAGCCGACCTCGATGTGATCTGGCCCGATGCTGTATCGCACCTCACTCGCTCCCATCGGACGTCCGCCCATGATCGTCATCGTATTCGTGCCGATCCCATCGATTTCTCCGCCGAGTGCGACGAGGAAATGCGCGAGGTCCTGGACGTGGGGTTCGCTGGCGGCGTTCCGCAGGATCGTTCTGCCCTGCGCAGCACTCGCTGCAACCAGCGCATTCTCGGTTGCGGTGACGCTCGGCTCATCGAGAAATACATCCGCTCCACGGAATCCCTTCACGCGAAGCCGGATTCTTCCCTTTTCCGGAATGAGCTCGGCGCCCAACTGCTCGAGGGCAAGGAAGTGTGTATCGAGACGACGCCGTCCGATTACGTCTCCGCCGGGAGGCGGGAGTACGATCTCGCCGCAGCGAGCGAGCAGCGGCGCAGCCAGTAGAATCGAAGCGCGGATCTTCGCGCAGAGTTCCGCGTCGAGATCCCCCGCGTGTACCTCGGACGCTTCGACGACAAGTGAATTCTTTCCGGCCCACTCCGCTTTCACACCGACCGACTTGATCAGCTCGATCAGTGTCTCGATGTCGCGGATGTGTGGAACGTTATCCAGGAGAACGCGCTGCTCGGACAGAAGCGAAGCGGCGACAATGGGGAGCGCGGCGTTCTTGTTACCGGAGGGTCGAATGGAGCCGCTGAGAGTGTGACCGCCCTCGACGACGTACTGGACTGCTGGCATTGCTTCTCAAGAAATGGCGTGCTGGTGCGGTCGTCCTCGGAAGGAGCGGTTGCGCAAATATATCGCGAATAGCACTCTTTGTACCCACAAGCCAACACATGGCCCTCCCCTTGCACATAACGCGCGCATGAGCGAACCGCTGGCTACGATGTCGGCGTGGCTTCTCCAGGCGGCGGCTGCACTTCCGGATACGATCGTCACCAAGCAGGTGCAGGTCGAGCCGGGACTGTTCCAGAAAGTCACGACGTGGGCAAGTGGATTGATGACGATATCGATCCTCGTGCTCACGGTTGCGCTTGTTCCGGCCGCCTGGAATTTCCGCAAGAGCTACGCGAAGATCAGTGACATGCTCGACCGCATCTACGGCGACATCAATCCGCTGATGCGTCATGCAAGCTCGATCGCGGACAACGTCAACTACATCTCAACTGCGGTCCGCGTCGACATTCAGAAGGTGAGTCAGACTGTCGCCGCGGCGAATCAGCGACTGATGTCGTCGGTGGAGCTGGCGGAGGAGCGCATCAAGGAGTTGAACGCGCTGCTCGCAGTGGTACAGGAGGAAGCGGAGTCGGGATTCATATCTACGGCATCAACACTGCGCGGAGTTCGTACCGGCCTGAGCGCAGCATTCGAACGGGAGGAGTCGTCAGATGGCAGATACATTGAAGGCGAGCCCGAGTGGGAGAAGCCGCGGCCGCGTGTCCGACCCAGAGACGAACAACGATCTGGATGACGATCGCGAGCAACAATACGATCTACTGACAGCGGCTCTGCTCGGCGCAGCGGTTGGAGCAGTGATCACGCTGATGTTCCGCACCGGTCCAAGTGGCCGGCGCCCGATTGGACCCATTGTCTCCGCGGCGGGACGAGGAGCGCGACTCGCGGGAGTCGCTGGCCTTGCAGGCGCGCAGTGGGCTGGAGAGCGAGCGGCGCCCGGCGCGCGATGGGTTGCCGATCACGGACGCGAGGGCGCGAGATGGGCGCGGAAGCGCGGCGCTCGCGGGTATCGTGTCGCGCGCGAGCGCGGCGAAGAGCTGATCGACAGCATTCCGTTCGACGACGTCGCCGAGTCGGTGCGAGAATACGCCGACAGCGCGCGCGAAGCGATCAACGACGCGGTGCGCGATGAGCTGTCGGATCTCCGCAAGGCAGTTCGCCGACAACGAAAGCGCATCGGCATCTAAACCGGCGGAACGGCTGCCGATGATGCGGCCGTTCGTCAGGTTGCTCGCGCTCGCCGGCGTGGCGCTGGTGGTCGTCGCGCTCACGCCGGACGTGGCGTACGCATGGACTCCTGGCACGCACATTTTTCTCGGGGAGGCGGTGATGCGTTCGGTCGCCCTGCTCCCTGGTACGATCGCCGAGCTGATCTCCGCGTTCCCGTACGATTTTCTTTACGGCAACATCGCGGCGGACACGAGCATCGCCAAGAAATACGCGGCTGCCGGCAGGCATTGTCACTCGTGGACTGTGGGCCGTGAGATCTACGATGCCGCCGACCGCGAGCCGATGCGCGCATTCGGACTCGGTTATCTCGCACATCTCGCGGCGGATACGGTGGCCCACAACTATTTCGTTCCTCGCCAGCTCGCGGTGACGACGACGACCGCAGCGCTCGGGCACAGCTACTGGGAAAGCAGGTTCGACACGCATATCGGAGAGCGGTACAGCCGGCGCGCCAGAGAAGTGATCCTGCTCGATCACGCGGCGTCTGACGATCACCTCGATCGCATTCTCAGTCCGACGATTTTCAGCACGTCGACGAATCGACGGATCTTTCGAGGAATGGTGTACGTCGCGGACACCGAATCCTGGCAGCGAATCTTTCAGCTGGTGTCCGACCGGAGTCGCTGGGATCTCGGCCGCGATGAAGTGGCGTCGTACATGGTTCGATCCTACGACTACATCATGGACCTGTTCAATCGGTTCGATGCGGCGGAGCCGCTTGCGCTGGACCCGGCCGGCACGCGTGCGCTGCGCGAAGCGAAGCGAGTGCGCCGATCGGCGCTACGGCGCGGCGACGAGGACCTGGTCGAAGCTGAAGCGAAGTCACATTTCGGTATGCCGGGCTCCTCGCTGGACTACTCCAGCCGTCTCAGTGAGCCGGCCTACGACGGAGATGCGCGAGACGCGAGTAACTGATTGACGCGTTTCGGATCCGCGCGGCCGCCGGACTTCCGCATCACGAAGCCAACAAGAACTCCCTGCAGCTTCTTTTCTCCCGCTAGATAGCGCTTGGCTTCATCGGGATGCTCGGCGATCACTTCGTCGATCCATCCTGTGAGAGCGGGATCGTCGCCGACTTTGAGCAGTCCCTCATCGTGCGCGACCTGCGCTGCCGTTTTGCCCGACTCGGCCATCAATGCGAAGATGCGCTTCGCCGCTGCGTGGCTGACGACACCGTCCTGAATCATTTTGAGCAGCAGGCCAAGATCGTGCGGTCGCACCGGAAAGTGGGCGATCGTTCCACCTCGCGCGTTTACTGCTGCCAGAAGCTCGCCCATGACCCAATTAGCTGAGCTTCGAACATCGCCACTCGCGCTCGCGAGAGCTTCGAAGTAGTCGGCAAGGTCCGGATGCGCCGTCAGCTTTTCTACTTCGTCGGGCGCAAGCTTCAAATCGTCTACAAAGCGTTTCTTTCGCGCTTCCGGTAACTCCGGAAGCTTGGCTTTTACGCCGTTGATCCACGCCTGATCGAGGATCAGCGGTCTCAAGTCCGGCTCAGGGAAGTACCGGTAATCGTGGCTCTCCTCCTTCGAGCGGCTGACGCGAGCTTCTCCGCGCGCAGCATCCCACAGCAGCGTCTCCTGGGTCACGCGCTCACCGCGGTCGAGGATCGCGCATTGCCGGGCGAACTCATAATCGAGCGCGCGCTCGACGCCGGAGAAGGAATTCATGTTTTTCACCTCCGTCTTCGTGCCGAGCTTCTTCTCGCCCCTTCGCCGGGCGGAAACGTTGGCGTCGACTCGGAGGCTTCCCTCTTCCATGCTCACGTCGCTGACGTCGAGATACTGCAGCGTTTGTCTGAGCGCTCGGAGATAGCCGCCCGCTTCTGACGACGAGCGCATGTCAGGCTCACTCACAATCTCGATCAACGGGACTCCGGAGCGATTGAGGTCAATCGCGGTCACGCCGCTATATCGATCGTGGATCGATTTTCCGGCGTCTTCTTCCAGATGCAGGCGGGTGATTCCGATTTTGCGAGCGGTGCCATCGGCGGACGCAATTGTCAGAGCTCCCCCGGTCGCTAACGGCTCGTCGTACTGCGAGATCTGAAAGCCTTTCGGCAGATCAGGATAGAAGTAGTTCTTGCGAGCGAACACGGATCGACGATTCACGGTGCAACCCAGTGCTACCGCGGCTCGCGTCGCGAGCTCGACTGCCTGCTCGTTCAGCACAGGCAGCGAGCCCGGAAGTGCGAGGCACACCGGACAGGTATTCACATTGGGCGGCGCGCCGAAATCAGTCGAGCAGCCGCAGAATGCTTTGCTCCGCGTTTTCAGCTGAACGTGAACCTCGAGTCCGACGACCATCTCGTACGCTTCGCTCACCGGTGCGCATCCTCGCCGAGTGATTCCTCGAGAGCGTATGCCGCGCGAAACATCACCGACTCGCCAAAATGCTTCGCGAGGATTTGCCCACCGACTGGAAGTCCCGCGTCCCGCCCAATCGGAATCGACATGGCGGGAATACCGGCAAGGTTGGCCGTCACTGTGAAGATGTCACTCAGATACATCTCGTAAGGGTCGGTGATTGCACCGATTGGAAATGCGGTGGAAGGAGCGGTCGGCGTGAACAAAACGTCGACGCCATCAGCGAACACCTGCGCGAAATCCCGCGCGATCAGTGATCGCACCGCCTGCGCGCGACGGTAGTACGCATCGTAGTAGCCCGCGGAGAGGACGTATGTCCCGAGGATGATTCGTCGCGTCACCTCCGGTCCGAACCCGAGCGACCGCGTCGCTTCGTACATCCCGCGAAGCCCGTCCACAGAATCAACTCGCGCTCCGTATCGGACTCCCTCGTAGCGGGCGAGGTTCGACGAGGCTTCAGCTGGCGCAATGATATAGTAGGCGGGAATCGCCAGATCCGTGTGCGGAAGCGATACATCACGCACCTTTGCGCCAAGCGCGCGAAAATGTTCGATCGATCTATCGCACAGGGTGCGAATTCCCTGGTCCAGTGATTCGGGGAAATACTCGCGGGGCACACCCACTGTCACACCTTCCAGTGGCCGCACCGCTGTCGCACGTGAGACGAACTGCGACCGATAGGAGGGAACGGGAACGTCGGCACTCGTGGAATCGCGCTGATCGGCTCCGGCCATCACTTCAAGCGCCAGGGCCGAATCATCCACGTTCCGCGCGAACGCGCTGACGTGATCGAGTGATGACGCGAATGCGACAAGACCGTACCGGCTGATGCGGCCGTACGTCGGCTTCACTCCCACGATTCCGCAGAACGACGCCGGTTGACGAACCGAACCCCCCGTCTCGGATCCGAGCGCGATCGGTACAATGCCGGCGGCAACAGCCGCTGCCGATCCGCCGGACGATCCTCCGGGCACTCGCCGAATGTCGATCGGGTTTCGAGTGGGGCCATACGCGCTGTTCTCCGTAGAGGAGCCCATTGCAAACTCGTCCATGTTCGTCTTCGCGACGATTATTGCGCCGTCCTCGCGCAATCGCGTAACGCACGTTGCCTCGAATGGACTGATGTACCCCGCCAGAATTCGTGAGCCGCACGTCGTCGGCAGGCCAAGCGTCGCGTAGTTGTCCTTGACCGCGATCGGAACGCCCGCAAATCGACCTGCTTTCGATCCCTGCTCGAGCTGTCCGCGCAACCGCTCTGCCTCGCGAACGGATTCGTCTTCATCGCTCCACAGAATTGCATTCAGCCCATCCGGTCCCGCACCGACCGCTCGCGCTCGCCCGAAGGATGCGCGTACAACATCTACAGGAGAGGAATCGCCGTCCTTTACACGGGCGGCGATTGTGGAAGCGGTGAGCGTCGGGTAATCCGAGCCGGTCACGGCGCGCGATCCACGGCGTCATCGTGAGTCGCGAGTCGCGGCACGATGATGAATCCATCTCTCACCGACGGCGCGAAGGATTCAAGCGGCGCAAGCAGCGGAATCGGACCGCTCGAGTCGGATCGAAGCGGAGTGCCGCCGGTGGCGGCGGGCGAGCCTGCAGTCGGCTCGACCGAGCTGACATCCACCTTCGACAGAACTTCCATGTGGACCAGAATGCCATTGAGCTCACGAACGAGCTCGTCGAGCTTCGTTTCGTCGATGCCCACTCTCGCCAACTCGGCGACGTGGCGAACGTCATCGTGAGTAACGGCCACTATTCGGGCCCCTTCTCCAGCGTCGTGTAGGCGAGCTTGATGGTCTTGCGTCCAACAGCTTCGTCGTCAAAGTCGATGACAGCCTTCACGTCACGCCCGCGGCCACTGACCTCGGCTATCCGACCGCCGCCGAAGAGTCGATGGCGAATGCGCTCGCCGGGGGAGTACGCCGGCTCGTCCTGCGATATGTCCTCATCCGCCACGCGCGCTCCACGCCACACGGGAACCTCGTGCTGCGTTCGGCCGGTGGCGCTTCTCCATCGCGGACCGCCGCGACTTGTGTCGTCAGCGCCGAGCAGCTCGCGCGAATAGCCGCGACCTGCGGAACGAACCTTCAGGGATCGTCGCGCATCCATCAGTCCGAGTGGAATCTCCTTGAGGAATCGCGACTGAATGGAATACATCAACTCGCCGTTCCGGCGGCGCGTCTCTGCAAATGACAGGTAGAGCTTTCGCTCTGCCCGAGTGATGCCGACGTAAAAGAGACGTCGCTCCTCTTCCAGTTTGGCTGGCTCGTCGAACGATTGAGAGAGCGGG
This sequence comes from Gemmatimonadaceae bacterium, assembly GCA_036560025.1. GTDB lineage: Bacteria > Gemmatimonadota > Gemmatimonadetes > Gemmatimonadales > Gemmatimonadaceae > UBA4720. The sequence goes on from DATBRZ010000191.1 coordinate 24,989, forward strand.
AAGAGGCCATCCTCGAGACCGGTGATGAACACGACCGGAAACTCGAGACCCTTGGCGTTGTGCAGCGTCATGAGTGTCACGCCATCGGCAGTCGGATCGAGAATATCGACACCGGCAACCAGCATTGCTCTCTGCAGGAAATGATCGAGCGGAGTCAGGCCCACTTCTCCACCTTCTTCGACGACTGTTTCCGCAGCGCCGTCGATCAATGCGCCGACATTCTCGAGCCTGTCGCGTGCAGATTCGGGTGATTCAGCCTGGATGTAGTCAGCGTAGCGAATCGCATCGATCAACTCGCGCAGAAGATCATCTACGCTCGTGTCACGCCCGCGGTCGCGCAGGCGGTTGATCAATGCCGCGAACTCGGCGAGTCCTGCGCGTGTGGCCGATCGCATCTCTGCTGTCAGGTCAGCTCGGGCAGCCGCTTCCAGCATCGGCACGCCGGCTCGTCGCGCGGCGATCGCCAGCGCGTCGATCGTCGTGTCTCCGAGCTTTCTCCTCGGAACTGAAACAGCGCGACGGAACGCTTCGTTGTCTGACGGATTCGCGATGAGCTTGAGATAGCTCATGAGATCGCGGATTTCCTTTCGATCGTAGAATCGAACAGCACCGACGAGACGATAGGGAATTGCGTTCCTTCGGAACGCATCCTCGATGGCCCGGCTCTGCGAGTTCGTTCGATACAGGACGGCGAAGTCCCGCAGCTCTCGATTCTCCGTCGATTGTCGCGCGCGGATTTCGTCGACTACGAAGTCAGCCTCGTCCTTCTCATCCAGTGCCGCCATGAGCGTGACCGGCTCTCCGCCTGGCCGAGTAGCGCGCAGCGTCTTGCCGCGACGGCCGATGTTGGCGCTTATGGCTGCATTGGCGAGCTCGAGAATTCCGGGCGTCGAGCGGTAATTCTCCTCGAGTCTCACGATGGTTGCCGCTGGAAATTCCTTCTCGAAGTCGAGGATGTTCCTGATATCTGCGCCCCGCCAGCCATATATCGACTGATCGTCATCGCCAACGACTGCGACGTTGCCGTGACCGCTGCCCAACAACTTGATGAACTGGAACTGAGCGCGATTCGTGTCCTGATACTCATCGACGAGAATGAAGCGGAAGCGGTCGCGGTACCACTCCAGGACATCGGGATTTTCGCGAAGCACTTTCACGGGAAGAACGAGAAGGTCGTCGAATGTGACAGCGTTGCCTTCCCTGAGAACTCCTTCCAGCTCAGCGTACACGGGTGCAACTGCACGCGTAAGCTGATCCTTTGCCATCGCCGCATATTCGGCAGGAGTTACCAGCGCATTCTTCGCATCGGAGATTTGTGCAACCACGGATTTCGGAGTCCACTCCTTTGGGGAAACTCCGACGCGCTCCATCAGTCGCTTCACGACGGAGAGCGTGTCGTCTTCGTCGTAGATGGTGAAGTTGGCAGTACGGCCGACGCAGTGCGCGTGCGAGCGAAGCATGCGCGCGCCGATTGCATGAAATGTCCCGCACCACATTTTCTTCAGGTCGGGCGCGTCGCTAGGTGAATCTCGGCGCACAAGCTGCTCGATCCGCTCACGCATCTCTCCGGCAGCCTTGTTTGTAAAAGTCACGGCGAGGATGCGAGCCGGGTTTACCCCGTGATGTTGAATCAATCGCGCGATGCGTGTGGTGAGAACCCGCGTTTTACCCGAGCCTGCGCCCGCGATTACGAGGAGGGGGCCTTCGTGATGGAGGACTGCCTCGCGCTGTGCAGGGTTGAGCCGCGCGAGGGGCTCGGCATCGCCAGAGGTCCCGGCGGTGTCCAGCGATTGAATCATCAACTCAAGATAATGTCGAAGGTCGCCCCGCGGTCGGAGGGAATGAGGACGAGCTCGCCCCCGTGATTCTCCTCGATGATACGCCGCGCGAGCGGAAGGCCAATTCCCCACCCATGTTCCTTCGTGCTGAAGCCGGGCTCGAAGATCCGCTTGCCGAGCTCGCGAGGAATTCCCGGTCCGTTGTCCGATACTCGAACGCGGACGCGTCCTTCCGGGAGGGCTGTTGCCGACATCTCTACCTGCCCATCCCTACCGGCAAGCGCGTCGATGGCGTTTTTAGTGAGGGATTCGATCGCCCACTCGAGTAATACCGGATCGCCGCTGACAACGAGCTGATCATCGCTTCGGGATGATGCGACGGTTACGCGCTGGGCGAGTGTTGGAACTCTCGCCCGGAAATACGCGGCGACGCGCTCGACAAGATCGCCAAGGTCCACTTTCTCCTTTCGCGGAGGCCTCCCGATTCTCTCGAAGCGGTTCGCGACCCGCTTCAAGCGCTCCAGGTCTCCGTCCATATGATCGAGCGCGCTGATCGTCATTGCGTCGCCCCCGGCATCGCGCAGCAGCTCGATCCATCCCGACATCGAAGAGATTGGAGTGCCGAGCTGGTGCGCCGACTCGCGCGCCATCCCGGCCCAGATCTGCTCTCGATCTGCACGTCCGCGCGTGCGCAACGCATATGCACCCGCAAGCAGGAACATTCCGATGAGAAGCGATTGTAGGAGCGGAATGATTCGCAGCCCGCGCACAAGCGGGGTATTTCCGTAATGCACTGTTCCAAGCTCGCCGCTGTTGATCGGACGGTTTTGCAGATCCAGCGTTCGAACGTACGCCTTCACTTCCGGCGAGTTGCGATCAGACTTGAAGGGTAGATTCGCCGTTGCAGTTGGGTTTCCCTTTGCGTCGGTCAGGATCAGCGGAACGCCGGACAGCCGAATGTTGTTGGACAGATCGAGCAGCGCGCGTGTTGCAGCATCCGGCGATGGATCATTCAAACCATCGTACACGCGGGCATACATGAGGCCGACGCGCGAAGCTTCGCGCCGCAATTCTCTGACTACGCCCTGGGTATAGATCACGTACCAGACGAGCAGCGCGGCGACGCAAAGCGTAACCAGCCAGACCGGAGCTACCCGGCGCACGGCTCAGCCCAGCCGGTCGGTGCCGACGAAACGACGCAGCGCATCCGGCACCGCGATGGTACCGTCGGCGTTCTGATAATGCTCTAGAATCGCGGCGATGACGCGTGGAAACGCGACGCCGGATCCGTTCAGCGTGTGCACGAAACGCGGTTTTCCACCCTGCGCGGGACGGTAACGAATGTTCGCGCGACGCGCCTGAAAATCGGTGAACGAGCTGCAGGACGATGCTTCGAGCCACACCCCTGCCCCGGGAGCGAAAACCTCGAGGTCGTATGTCTTCGCACTGGAGAATCCGGTATCACCGGCCGCTAGCAATACGACGCGGTACGGAAGTCCGAGAAGCTGAAGCACTTTTTCAGCGTGACCAGTGAGAATCTCCAGCTCCTCGGCTGACCGCTCGGGAGTGCTGTAGCGAACGAGCTCTACCTTGTCGAACTCGTGAACACGAATGAGTCCGCGTGTGTCCTTACCGTGCGCACCGGCTTCACGGCGAAAGCACGGCGAGTACCCCGCGAAAGCGCGCGGCAGATCCGCCTCCTGAATGATCTCGTCCCGATAGATGTTCGTGATCGGAACTTCGGCCGTCGGTATGAGGAAGAGATCAGAATCACGGACGGCGTACATGTCGTCCTCGAATTTGGGAAGCTGCCCTGTTCCGGTCATGGCAGCGCGGTTCACCAGCGCCGGAACCCACACTTCCTCGTAGCCGTGCTCGCGCGTGTGGAGATCGAGCATCAAGTTGATCAGGCCGCGCACGAGCGTGGCGCCGAGTCCGCGAAACAGAATGAAACCGGATCCGGCGATCTTCGCTCCACGCTCGAAGTCTATCAGCCCGAGCCCCATGCCGACTTCCCAGTGAGGGCGCACAGTTTCCGCGGCCCGAGGCTCACCCCACGAACGCACGACGACGTTGCTCTCTGCGTCTCCCTCGGGCACGTCCGGAAGGGTTGCGTTGGGAATCTCCATCATCGACGCGTTGAGCGCCGTCTCCTGTGCGGCGAGCTCGCGCTCGAGTCGCTCGATCTCTTCGCCGAGCGCACGTGATTGCGCAAGGAGGTCGTCGGCGTTCGCTCCCTCGCGCTTCCGCTTCGCTACTTCGTGACTCATGGAGTTACGCGCTCCCTTCCTCTCTTCCACCGCCTGGATGAGAGTGCGGCGCTCGGCGTCCATGGAGCGCATGCCATCGATGACGGTGCTGAGCGTGTCTAGCTTGCCCCGGCGACGCATTGCGTCGCGAAGCTCGTCCACGTTGTCGCGCACGGCGCGGAGGTCGTGCATGCTAGTTCTTTGGGATTCCTTCCTCGAAGGATCTGAATCCGCAGTTTGGATCCATCACGGTTTGAAGCGTGATGGTGCGGGTAGCAACAGCAACACTGTCGACGATCAGCTTCGTGTAGATGTTCGGCGACAGCGCGAACTGACAGGCATCACCACTGCCGTTACGCGCCGCCTCGATCACAACTACCTCGTGCGGAGAGACGACGAGAGCGCTGTCCGTTTGATAAGTGGCCTTTGGAGCGCTCGTCACGAGATCGAAGTCTCCGGTAACTCTCATGAGTCCGATGCGACGTTCACCGGTCAGTGTCCGCACGACAAGCTTCACCGGATAAATGATGACCTTTCCCGATGGATCGATATCGAACGCCACGTCGAATGATCCCGCTCCGTCGACGCGGACCGGCTGCCGGAAATAGGTGTCCAGCGCGCTTGGGTAGGCGGGCGGAGTTCCCGTCAGCGCGAAGACTGTGTAAACGTCCGAAATGGTCGGGGCGGTCGCGTTGAAAAGATTGTTGTCCCCGCATGCGGACAAGAGCGTCACCGCGGCTGCGGCAACGGCGAGTTTTCTGAAGGCCATGCTGATTTGGATTGGAGGGTGCGGCGGTGTCACCGCAACATTCGATATTACCCTGTAAATCACGGCAGTTCAAGGAATTGTGCGCTTGACTTCAACCTTTGCGAGGTCTAGCTTCGCATCACTTTCGAGGGACCCCCGATGCCGACCATCCGCGACCTGACAGTTGCAATTCGACAGCGGCCCGGCATCGAAGCCGTGGTCATCCTCGGCCGCGACGGACTGCTCATCGACAGCCAGTCCCGCACAGCGCTCAACGCCGAAGATTTGGCAGCGCGAATACCCGGACTGGTTGCTTCCGCCGACGAGATCGGTTCCACTGGAGCGAAAGGCGACATGCTGCTCTCGCTCGTCGAGCACGAGCGCGGATATTCCGTTGTCTCCGCGGTCGGCGATGACGCACTGCTCTGCGTGCTGACAGACCAGTCAGCTGATCTCGGCATGCTCCTGTACGACGTACGCAGCCATCGCGACTCGATCGCAACGCTTCTTTGAGAGCTGAATGACGGAAGTCACCTCCGGTGTCAAACACGTACTGGTCGCAGACGACGAAGCGCACATCGGAAGAATCATCAAGATCAAGCTCGAGCAGGGACCATTTCGTGTTTCGCTCGCGTACGACGGCACTGATGCGATGGAGATTCTCGAGTCTTCAGGTGATGTCGATGTGCTCGTCCTGGACGTGATGATGCCTCGCATGAGCGGACTGGAGGTGCTCGAGCGGATTCGCACCGATCCGCGATGGGAATCGCTTCCCTGCGTGATTCTTACAGCTGCCGGGGAAGCGAGCTACGAGCAGGAAGCGCGCGCGCTCGGCGCAACTGCATTCCTGACAAAGCCGTTCAGCCCGAAGAAGCTGTACAGCCTCATTGCCGGAGTTACGGGAGTAAGCAGTGAGGAGCCGTACGACGAAAACAGTGTGAGCTCGGATTGACGCGCTGGGCTGTCGTACTTGCGGGCGGGATAGGCTCGCGCTTCTGGCCGTTGAGCACACCCGAGCGTCCCAAGCAACTGCTGCCGCTAGTATCAGATGAACCGCTGCTTGTCGCTACGCTGGCGCGACTCGAGCCGATCATTCCGCAAGAACACACTCTGATCCTCACGAATGCCGCGCTAGCGGATACGATTGCGCGGGCAGTGCCGCGAATTCCTCGGAAGAACATCCTCGCGGAGCCGAGGCCGGCGGGCACGGCCGCAGCGCTTGCCTGGGCGGCTACGGAAATCGAGCGACGAAGCGGCGCCCAATCGACCATGATCTCGGTGCATGCGGACTGGGCAATAGGAGACGACAATGGATTTCGTGACGCGCTGCTTGCGGCGGAACGAATCGCGATCGCCGAGCGAGCTCTGGTGACGGTCGGGGTCGTTCCGACGCGCCCGGATCCGGGCCTCGGGTACATCGAGCCGGGTCGTGAGACCGAAAATGGAGCTCGCGAGGTCCGAAGGTTCGTCGAGAAACCGACGCGAGAGCGCGCGGAATGGATGGCACACGAAGGCTATCTCTGGAATTCTGGAATTTTCGCGTGGGTCGTCGGTGATTTTCTCTCGGAGGTTCGATCGCTTACTCCCGAGGTAGCGCCTGCATTGGCGGCGCACTCGGCTCGTGCTTCAGACATCGATGCATTCTTTGCGGCGGTCACGCCTGTCTCGGTTGATGTCGGAGTGCTCGAGAGGACGACGCGCATTCGCGTGATTCCGGGCGACTTCGGCTGGGACGACATCGGAACGTGGAGCTCTCTTCGCAGAGCGAAGCCGGAAGATTCATCGGGGAACGTTGCGGCCGGCCGAGTGCACGCCGTCGATTCTCGTGGCAACGTAGTGCACGCAGAAGACACTGCTGTGGTGCTTTACGGTGTCACCGACCTTGTCGTCGTGAGCAGTAACGGGCTCACGCTGGTCACAACAACCGAGCGCGCGACTGATCTCAAGAAACTGGTCGATTCCCTTCCGTCGGAGCTTCGTCAGCCGTCGTGACCGCGTTGTATCTGTATGACGATGCGATAGCGCGGCGCTTCGAGCCGTTCGCGTTGACGCGGCCGGTATCCGAGCTCCGCGCCGGCGCGGAGATCATCCGCCGGCGATGGGAACGCATCATCGGATTAAAAGCGACCGGTTTCATCTCCTCGCCGCATCTGAAGGGATTTGAGGACGGAGATGCGCCGCGCGCGGCCGATCTCCGTCACGGAATTCCAAGTGGCGCATGGATCGTGAACTCGCGATTCGTGCCGTCGCTGGCTGGACGTGCGCCGGTGGCGGAGCCCGGTGACTGTCGACTGATGTCGGGCGGTCACGTAGCGGCAGTGCGAATTACCAGAGGCTTATCCGCAACAGCAAAGGACGACGCACCGCGACTCCGGTCGCTCATTCGGGGTGAGGGCGGAGCTGACGAATTCAGCGCCGGTACCGGCAGTCTCGCCCAGATCAAGGGCCGCTGGCTCGAAAATGTATGGGCTCCCATAGATCAGCTCGTCGATCAGCTGACAGAAGACATTCCTGTGCTTGGCGCAGAGGTTCCCGAAGCCGCGGTCTCACACCTCACTGTGCTGGGCGGGCATGGAGTATTCCTCGAGCCTGGAGTTCACATCGAGCCGTACGTGGTGCTCGACGTGTCGCAGGGCCCAATTCTGATCCGAAAGGGCGCGACGGTGGCTGCGTTCTCCCGAATAGTCGGGCCGACTTACATCGGCGAAGACGCGACGATCGTCGGCGACGCAATTCGCGCCTGCTCGCTGGGCGAGGTGTCGAAGGTTCGCGGCGAGATCAGCAACTCGATCGTGCTGGGGCATTCCAACAAGGCCCACACGGGCTTCGTCGGACATTCGTACCTTGGCCGGTGGGTGAACTTTGGCGCAGGTACGACCACCAGCAATCTCAAGAACACTTACGGGCCCGTTCAGGTCCGCACCCACGACGGAGCGGTCGATACGGGAATGCAATTCCTAGGCTCGATCATCGGTGACCACGTGAAGACCGGAATCGGGATGATGCTGACTACAGGAACCATCATCGGCGCCGGTGCAAGTATCTTCGGTCGAACCGCACCCAAGTACGTGCCTCCGTTCTCATGGGGCGAAAGCGAGCCCTACGAGAAGTACGAGCTGGATAAGTTTCTCGCGGTCGCGGAGCGAATGATGCAGCGCCGGCAAGTCGAGATGTCAGCTAATGTGAGAGCGTCGCTCGCCGAATGTCATCGGCACGCTGTGGGGCGTTGATGGTGGTGGCGATTACAGGTTATCGTGTGACGGTGGGAGACTCAGAGAAATGAGAATTACGGCATTGGGCAGCGGGAGTCGCGGGAATTCCCTGCTCCTCGAATCGAGCGATACCCGCGTCCTGCTGGACGCGGGGTACTCACCGCGAATGATGGAGCTCCGACTGGCTGACGCCGGAGTCGCTCCGGAATCAGTCGAAGCTGTCATCGTCACTCACGAGCACACCGATCATGCGCGTGGTGCCGCAGTCTGTGCCGACAAGTGGGGATGGAGGTTCCTCGCGACATCCGGAACGATTTCGGGATGCTTCGATCTGCCGGAGAAAGAACCCGAGGTATTGCCCTCGATCGGCACTTTCAGAATTGGCGCTTTTGATTTCGAGACCGTCCCGACATCACATGATGCTGATGATCCCGTTGCAGTAGTGGTAACCGCGCGAAGCAGCGGAGCACGAGCGGCGGTCGTATATGATCTTGGCGCGATTACCGATGGAGTTCGCCGAGCGATTGCCAGCGTCGATATTCTGGTGATCGAATCGAATCACGATCCGGAGATGCTGCGGAACGGGCCATATCCGGTGGTGGTTCAGCGCAGGATCGCGAGTCGCCACGGGCATCTCAGCAACTACGCGGCGGCGCGTGCAGCCTCCGACTGTGCGCACCGATCGATGAGCCACGTCATCCTCGCACATCTGAGTCAGCAGAACAACACTCCCGGGCTTGCGACAAGAACAATGGCGCGAGCGCTGGCGAGAACGAATTTCCGCGGGATGATCACTGCTTTGGAGCAGGATCGGGTGAGTCTTACGTTTTCTCCTCGCCACGCGACACGGCCGGTGCCGCTCCAATTAGCCCTGGCGTTATAGATCGGAGCGCTTCGGCTGGCTGAAGCGGTAGGTATCAGATCAGCGCGCGGAAATAGCAGCGATCTCCACTTTCGCGATACGCTCGATCGCCGACATCAAATCCCGGATGTCATCCTCAGTCGTCCGGAAACCAAGGTTGCAGATCCTGAGAGAGAAGTTGCCGCGGAGCCGAGTCGACGAGATCAGGTACTTGCCCTCCGCAACCACGCTCGAGTTGACCCGCTCATTCAGAGCGTCGAGCTCCGCACCGTCTGCCATTCCCTTGGGATGCACACGGAAGCAGACGATACTGAAGCGCGCCGGAGACAGCACCTCGAGCAGGGACGATTGTCGTACCAGCGATTCGACAAGTCGTGCGCGATCCATTCCCGCCTGAATCGCGGCTGTTATCGCGTCAGTGCCGAAGTAGCTCACTGACACCCAGATCTTGAGAGCGCGCGAGTAACGCGTGAGCTGCTCTCCGCGATCCGCGAAGTTCACTTCCTCCTCCGCCGGCTCGACGTCCCGCAGATACTCGGGAAGAATTCGGAATGCGTCGGTGAGAAGAGTGGAATCGCGAACCATCAGACATCCGCACTCGAACGGAACGAAAAGCCACTTATGCGGATCCAGCGTGAGGCTGTCGGCACGCTCGATTCCGCGAAGCAGCTGTTTTCCTTCAGCCGTTAGTGCTGCAAATCCGGCGTATGCCGCGTCGACATGGAGCCAGAGGTTCTCGATCTCACAGTAATCCGCGATCGCGTCGAGCGGATCAACGGTACCGGTATTCGTGGTGCCTGCGCTGGCCACGACAAGAAAGGGCGTGAGCCCGGCCGTTCGGTCAGCGATGACCTGCTCTTCCAGATCAGACGGAAGCAATGCGAAGTCATCGTCCATCTCTACTACGCGAACATTTTCCCGGCGGATTCCCGCAATCCAAGCCGCGCGCGTGACCGACGAGTGTGCCTGTTGTGACGTGTAAACCGTCAGTCGGTTGATGTCACAGCCCGCTTCTACTGCTCGATGACGCGCCGCTGCAACCGCGGTGAGGTTTGCGGCCGAGCCTCCAGTGGTAAGCAGCCCCGTCGCGCCGGGTGCGAGCCCCATCCATTCGCGAATCCATTCGAGAACTACGATCTCGATTTCATTCGGCCCGGCCGCAACCGGCCAGACGCCCGCGAAAAAGTTGTATCCCAACGCGATCCAATCCCCGAGCACCGCGGGGAACGTGGGACAGCTGGGGACATACGCGAGAAATCCCGGATGCGGCTCGCGAGCGTGATACGGAAAGACGCTCGTTTCTAGCGTGTGGATGATCGAATCGAAACTGATCCCCTGTCGCGGTGGAGGATGCCCCAGCGCCCTGTTCAGTTCCGAGCGCTGAAGCGATTTGATTGCAGGCTCCTCGCGGAGCGACGAGAGATGCCGCGCCACAAGCTCGGTCACTCGCTGACCGAGGTCGCACATCGTCTCGTAGTCGAGGTCGAGCGGCGACGTACCTACTTGCGGGTTCTCCCCAATGCGCGCTGAACCGAAGGATTCATTCGCTCGATACTGGCCTGGATCGTTTTCCAGTTGCCGAGAATCGATGCGACGTTTTGAGTAATCTCCGACGACTTCGCAACCATCTGCGTCGTCAGCGGCATATCGGCTCCCTCGATGTCGCCCAGCAGCGCAGCAGCCTCAGCGTTCAGGCGCGCGAGCCCGACCACGGGAGCAGCACCGGTCTCGATTCCCGCGAGTCTCGGCTCGAGCGAGGCCAGAGCTTCGACAATGGTCGGCGGGGCGGATGGTCCTCCCTTCGCCCGCATTTCGCCGATGGTCTTACGAAGTCTTCGAACCTCCGTCAGCGCAGGCCAAGTTGCGCGGGTCGCCTCGAGCATTGCGAGTCCTATCCGTTCCTGCTCGGCGAGCTCCGCCGGTGTCATTGGCGAACGAGGATCCATTCGAACGGTCAGCGGCTGAGTGTAGGTCTGACCGCCAACGCTGAGACTCACGCGATATTCGCCCGGCGCAACCGCGGGCCCCAGCGGCTCCCTGGGGGTGTCGTGAATGATCGCCGATATCGGATAGTTGAATCCGGAGACCGAAGGGGGCGCATGGTGCAGATCCCAGACGAAGCGATGCATCCCCGCCGCCGTCGATACACTCTGGAAGGCACGGATCCAATACAACGGAATGTTCAGATCGGCAGGAATCGAATCCGGTTTATCGGCACTCGAGAACCGCCGAATGAGTTTTCCGCTCGCATCATGGATCGAAATGGTCACCGGACTATTCGATCTATCGCGAAGGTAGTAATAGATGATCGCGCCGTCCGGCGGATTCTTTCCCGCAGGTTCTTCGGGCGGCAGCGGGGTGTCGGTGTTTTTGTTTCGCCGGAAGCGATAGGTGACGCGAGGCTTGAAGAGAACGGCTCCGGATCGCGCCGTGCGCGAGTTCATCTGCCGTAACGGCGACACGTCGTCGAGAATCCAGAACGACCGTCCGTGAGTGCCGACGACAATGTCGTCATCGTGAATGACGAGATCGCGAATCGACGTTGCGGGCATGTTCATGCGAAGAGACTGCCAGCTCTCGCCATCGTCCCACGAGACATACACGGCGCGCTCGGACCCGGCGTAGAGCATTCCCTTTCGAACCGGATCCTCGCGCACCGCGTTCACGACTTCGTTGTCAGGGATTCCGTCGGTGATCTCCTTCCAGGTCGTGCCGCCGTCGTGCGTGCGATAGATGTGCGGCCTCAAATCGTCGAGACGGAATCGGTTCACAGCGGCGTAGGCGGTCTCGTCGTCGAAGTGCGACGCGGTCATCAACGAGACCTTGCTCCACGGGCTGAGATCGGGAGGTGTCACGTTCTTCCAGCTTTTTCCGCCGTCCCGTGTAAAGTGGATCAGACCGTCGTCAGTCCCGGCCCAGATGATTTGAGCGTCGCGGAAGGAAGGCGCCACCGTATATATGACTCCCCGGTGTTTGCCCTTCTCGGGATCGAGCGCCGTGAAGATCCCCAGGTTCTTCGGTACCTCGTAGCTTTCCCGAGTGAGATCAGGACTGATGATCTCCCAGCTCTTTCCGCCGGTGGTCGTCTTGAAGAGCACGTTCGAACCGAGGTAAAGTGATTTCGGATCGACCGGTGAAAAGATCACCGGCATCGTGCGGACGAATCGATACTTGCCGCTTCGCACCGGTTCGGGCGACACGTTCTGCACCTCGCCTGTGCGATGATCGAATCGGCTGATCTTGCCGCCGTAGATGAGGTTGGGATCGAGGGGATCGGGCGCAACGTATCCGTATTCTTCGACCCCTACCGTTCGCCAGTCTCGGAAGGTGATTGCTCCGTTATCGCCCCGACTGATTACACCGGCAGATCCACTCTCCTGCTGTCCGCCGTAAACCCAGTATGGAACGCGATTGTCCGTGATCACATGGTAGAATTGCGCGGTCGGCTGATTGTACCATGAGCTCCAGGTTGCCCCGCCATTTACGGTAAGTGTCGCGCCCTGATCGGCTGCGAAGAGCATGATGTCCGGGTTGTCAGGATTGATCCAGATGCGATGATAATCATCGCCGCCCGGCGCTCCCTTGATCGCGGTAAAGGTTTTTCCTCCGTCATCCGATCGATACGAAGCGACGTTCGCGACAAACAGAACATCAGCATTCCGCGGATGGACCTTGAGCTCGGCGAAATCGCTCCCGCGTCCCCACAGGCGTGACTCAGGATTCATGCGGCGCCAGCTTTCTCCGCCATCATCGGATCGGTAGATGCCGCCGATTGCGGCCGGTCCATCTACGGTCGCGTACAGCCTGCGCGGATCGGTGGGCGCAATTGCGAATCCGATTCGACCAAGACCCTGCGCAATCGTCGGTAAGCCCGAAGTGAGCTGCCTCCACGTCGTGCCGCCATCGGTTGACTTGAACAGACCGCTTCCCGGTCCATTGAAAGAGCTTCCGATCTCCCATGGGGCCTGCCTGCCGGCCCACAGATCAGCGTAGACAATTCGCGAATCCGTCGGATCGAACGCGACCTGCATCGCCCCAGTGTTCTCGTCGCGGTAAAGCACTCGCTCCCAGTGCTGCCCTCCGTCGGTCGACCTGTATATGCCGCGTTCGGAGTTCGGTCCATACGGGTGACCGAGAGCTGCTACGAACACGCGATCAGGATTCTTTGGATCGACAGCGATCGATGCAATCTGCTGCGCTTCGCGAAGACCCAGGTGCGTCCAGGTTCGTCCGGCATCGGTTGACTTGTAGATGCCGTCACCTGCGGCGAGATCGGGCCGCTGAAGTCCCTCGCCTGTTGCTACGTACACGATGTTCGGATTCGACGGTGCGACAGCGATGTCGCCGATCGATCCGGTGGGCTGATCATCGAAGATCGGCGTCCAGGTGTGGCCATAATCCGTCGTTTTCCAGACACCACCGTTGTTGACGCCGATGTAAAAAACGTTCGGCTGGCCTCGCACTCCGGTTGCCCCGACCGTCCGACCGCCCCGGAACGGGCCGATCATTCTCCACTCCAGCGCGGAGTAGAGTGATCGTGGAATTGTCTGTGCGCTGAGCGCGCGCGGCGAGAGGCCGGCCGCGCACGCGACGATCAGAGTGACCGCTCGCGCGCGCGAGCCAATCGGTTTCATTCGTGACGTGCGGCTACATCACCGTGAAGGGGACCGAGAATTCCGTGCGGTCCCATGCCAGCTTGAGCACGCCGCCCTGCCCCGCAGGAGCAACAGAAATCGTGAATTGCTCGACCGGAGTATCGAGAGTGCGCGTTGTGAGATCGACGCGAGCGAAATCCCGCTTGGGATCGTAATCAGTGCCCCATTGTCCAGTCTGGCTGTTGATAATCAGCTTCGATCCCGTCTCGCTCGGCAACGTCCAGAGCGTGTACTTGCCTGCCGGCAGATGCGTGCCGCCGATCATTATGTCTTTCGTGGTGGTGAGCTGTGTCGCGGCGTTTGCACCCGTTCGCCAGACCTGTCCCCACGGAACGACCGTGCTACCGAAGATCGTTCGGCCGCGGCGGAATGGGCGACTGTACGCGATCTCGACTTTGGCGGCTCCAACGGTCGCGCGCACCGTGTCCGGCGGTGACGCAGGACCTGACAGCTGTCCCGCCTTCGCCATCGCCGTCCATCTTGTTCGAATTCCCTCAAAGTCGACACTGCTCACTCGGCGCGTCACTGTGCCGACAGTCGTCCCTGCAGTCGCGTCGACGGCGGTGATAAGCCCGTTCGGATCGACGGTTACCTTCTCGGTCCAGGCAAGGGGGGCGAAGAACGTGCTGTGGTACTGGTAGCCGCCACCCGGCAAATGTGAGATCCATACGACTGGCGGCGGTTGTGTTGCGGGAGCCTGTTGGCTGATCGGCGCAACGAGGGCGAACGACACCGAGTCGTTCGCCGCCGGATGACTTGCAATAAGAAGCTGCTCATAGATCGCCGCCGATGCGGGGAGTCCCGGAAATCGACCGTAGCCAAATCCCGAGTAGGTTCGCTTTCCGCTCGCAGCTGAGTCAGGCTTGCCGGCGCGCTGAACCGTAACAACGGAGGAGCCTTCGCTCGATACAACGGTGGTGACCAGTCCCGGCGCCGCCGGATCAGCAGCCAGCGGATGCTGTTCGTACGTGGCCGATCGGATGCGACCGTCGGGCAGGAGGTCCGCGGTGTAGTGAACCCAACGCGCTCCCTGGAATCGGCTGAGGTAGTCGCCTTCGAGCTTGTTTCCCGAGCGCCTGTACCGCTCGACAACGAGCGTATCGGTTCCAAGCGTCGTGACGAAAACGCCTGATGTCGACGCCGGTGCGGTGGTCGGTGCTGAAGTCGATGTCGACGTTGCCGGCGTTGTGGCGCACGCAGAAACAGTGAGGGCTAACAGCGCTCGCGCGATCGGTGTGATTCTCATTTTGCTCTCAACGCTGAAGGTGGAGTTGTCGATGCAGATATGCAGCGCGTACGCATCGGTTGCAACCAGTGGAGTCAGCGCCACATGCCTTCGGTGCCGCCCCACGTCGGGGTAGCCTGCCAGCCGGAATCGTCGTAGAAGCCGATCGAGCCAGGAACATATTGCTTCGTCAGCATCACGATCTGCCCGGTGTGCATCGCGAAGTGCTCCACGACGTGATAGACCGCTGACAACACCGTCGTTTCTCTTCCCTGAATGGTGCATTTGCGTTCGAGGTCTTCAGGCGACAATGCCGCAAGAACCCGATCGCACTCACCGACGGCCCGTGCAAGCTCGCCTATCAGCTCGGACGCATTCCCGCCTTGGCTGCGCGAGAACTCTGACGGGCGATCCCGCTCCACAGGAGTGCCGCCGACTCCTTCGACAATCCACTGTCGAATGTTGCCGGTGAGGTGAACGAGGAGATTGCCAATGCTGTTCGATTTTTCGTTTGCCCTTCGCCACACTGCATCGTCGGGGAGGACCCGAGCGCAGTGGCTGAGCTTCGTCATGTACTCGGTGGCAAGGTAGTAGCGCGACCGCTCGATGAACTGCATGGCGACGCTCACTTATCGGTCCAGAGGGATGCCAGTGCATCGGCGAACCGTTGCAGCACCTCGACATCGCGTTCCTTGAACGCGAAGGGCTCCTCGCTTTCAACATCGATGGTGCCGACAACGGTGTTCGAGCCGGCTCTCAAAACGGGAACTACGATTTCCGATCGCGTACTGCCGAAAGTGGTGAGATAACGGGGATCATTCAACACGTCGCCAACGACGACCGGCTTTCCTGTTCGCACAGCATCGCCGTTGAGTCCTTTGCTGACCGGAAAGCTGGGGAAGGCCGGGGCGCTCGCTCCGCTCCACGCGATCACCGAGATTTCTTCCGGGCCTACATCGTAGATTCCGACCCACCGGTACCGGCCTCTTCGCCTGATCAGGTCTGCGGCTCGAGTTACCCGCGCAGTACGAGGACCTCGCTCCGCGACAATTGCGAGAAGCTCAGATACAGCGGGCGCAATGTTCGCCGGCGACGGTTCAACAAAGTCGGGCAGCGGACTATCCTGTGGTGTTGGTTGCATGCTTCGCGAATCTACGCGGATAACGCGGCTGGGCAATCGACGTAGAAGCGAATGTGGAACGTCGTTTGCGTTTGAATGGTCTCAATCAATGACACCCCAAGAACGAGGAAGTTGATGCGGTACATAAAGAGCAAAATCGCGGCGATCGTACTCTTGCCTGTCACGGGAATACTCGGGAATGCGGCAGTCACGCGATACATCGATCCGCGGAACGTGTCTGCTCAGGAAGACCAGACCGCATCCGTATCGCTGAGAGTTCGACTTCTGGAGCAGACTCTTGATTTCCAGCAGGGAGGAAATGTCCTCAAGACGTATATCGTTTCAGGGGGGCGCGGTGGGTATCCGACGCCAAAGGGAACGTTTCGCGTGCAGAAAGTCGTGTGGAATCCGACCTGGTCGCCACCCGACTCGAGGTGGGCGAGAGGCAGGTCTGCAACAGGGCCGGATCATCCACGCAATCCCATGAAGCTGGTAAAGATTTTCTTCAAGGAGCCCGACTACTACATCCACGGCACCGATCAGCTCGATCAGCTCGGCGAAGCGGCGTCACACGGTTGTCTGCGAATGGACCCGATAGAGGCGGGCGAGCTCGCCGTTCGAGTGATGCAGGCCGGCGGCGTGCAGCACGCGACCTCGTGGTACCAAACCGCAGTAACAAAAGGCGAGACCAGAACGGTCACACTGCCGCGACCGGTAACCATCGTCATTACTGACTGACGACATAACCCATAGAACAGCGAATTAGCCGGTCGCCGCTGGCGGTCCGCGCCGACAACGGTATTCTTTGACGCGTCCATTACCCTTCCCGAGGCGTAGATGACGAGCGTCAAGTTTCGTCTGTCGACGATGATGTTCCTGCAGTACTTCATCTGGGGCGTCTGGTTCGTCACCATGGGCACGTATCTGGGGCAGACGCTCAAGTTCAGCGGATCCCAGATCGGGAACGCGTACGGCGCGATGGCGATCGCGGCCATCGTGAGCCCGTTCTTCATGGGCATAGTCGCGGACCGTTTTTTCGCCAGCGAGAAGCTTCTCGCGATTCTGCATCTGCTCGGCGGCGCGATCATGTGGTTTGTATCGCAGCAGACGGAGTGGACTCGCTTTTATCCGCTGTTGCTGCTCTATGCACTCTGCTATATGCCGACGCTGTCGCTCACGAACTCGATCTCGTTCCAGAACATCAAGGATCCCGCCCGCGACTTTCCGCTGATTCGCGTGCTCGGGACAATCGGGTGGATCGTGGCCGGAACGCTCGTGGGTCTCGTGCTGCGCGCGGATGCGCTGGCGCTCCCCATGCGGCTGGCCGCGGGCGCGTCGATCCTGATGGGCGTCTTCGCCTTAGTGCTGCCACACACCCCACCGAAAGCCGCCGGCGCGCCGTTCAGCGTGCGCGATGCTCTGGGCCTCGATGCCCTGCAACTACTGCGGAGTCGCGATTTTCTGATCTTCGTCCTCGGCTCGTTCATGCTGTGCATTCCGCTGCAGTTCTACTATGCGTTCACGAATCTTTTCCTGAACGAGACCGGCGCGCCCCGTCCGGCGTTCATTCAGAGCTTCGGCCAGTGGTCGGAGATCGGCTTCATGCTGCTTTTGCCGTTCGCGCTGCGGCGATTCGGGATCAAGGTGATCATGCTCGTCGGCATGATGGCGTGGGCGCTGCGCTACTTCGCGTTCGCCAACGGGAATGCCGGCTCGATGATGTGGCTGCTGTACATCGGCATTCTGCTGCACGGCGTCTGCTACGACTTCTTCTTCGTCAGCGGCCAGATCTACACCGACCAGCGAGCGGGCGAGAAGATTAGAGCCGCGGCGCAGGGCTTCATCAACCTCGTAACCAATGGAGTCGGCTATCTGGTTGGCGCGAGTGTCTCGGGCACGATCGTGAGCCGGTACGAGAGCACGCCCGGGGCGCACAACTGGCCGTCTATCTGGACGGTGCCGGCAGTCATGGCCCTCGTGGTGTTCATCCTGTTCGCGGTACTGTTCCGGCCCGGCGCGGCGAAAACCGCCACCGCTGTGCCGCCCTCGCCGGGAGCAGCGCCGGTATAATCGGGAGGGTCGCGCTGATGCGGACGCGCTGAATTAGGTGCGTTTGCCTTTGCGCGGCCTCCATTCGCCCCGCGCTACAGCGGGCTTGAATTCCTTGAGATCCGCCGGCGGAAACTCGAGCGTCTGCCCGCGCTCCGCACTCATGTAGGCAGTCATCAGGATCCGCACGACGTCGAGACCGTCGTCGAAGGTAAGGAGCGGTTCTTCCTTACCAAGGAAGACGCGCGCGAAGTGTCGATCTTCGGCTTCGTAGCCGTATGCTTGCGCTTCATCGGCCACGACAGGCATCTGGCCTATCTCGGCGTTCTGTTTTTCGACAAGATCCTCACCTTCCTTCCCCTTGACCGCCCGGCTGAAGAAAAGCTTGAGGCCGCTGTCGAGTGTGTTCCATGACATGGAGTATTCGGGACCAAGCAGCTCCGCGGAAAGTCTGAGTCCGGCGCCGACGAAGCTCCATGACGTTGTTGCCTCACCGAAGACCGTGTGCCCATCACTTGTCTCGAACTCGATCGTCGTGCTGGCGAAATCTTCCGACGGCGCACGCGAGTAATCCACTTCAGGTCCCATTGTCTTTTTCAGCTGCTCCACGTACTCCGGTCGTGACCATTTGAGACTCGCTATGCGTCCGGTCACTCGAACCGGCTTCACGGTGGATAGCGGTTCGCCTGGTTTGGTGAGCAGATGGCGAACGACCAGCGCCGAGTGGCACATCATGTCGTTGAGAACACCACCACCCTGCAACTCGCCTCGCCAGAACCACGGCATGTGCGGGCCGCTATGCTCTTCTGCTGCGCGAGAAAGGTAGGGCCGACCCGTAGTCGCGGCACCACGTGCCCAGATGAGCGTGCGTCCGCGCTCTACCTGCGGTGCAAATAGCTGATTCTCGAGATATCCCGTGCGCAAACCGACGCTCTTTACTAGCTCGACGACTCGCTCGGCCTCCGCAACGTTCCTCGCAAGTGGTTTTTCACACGCAATTCCGGCGAGCGTTCCCTTGCCGCTCTTTACCGCGTTAACGATCTCCTCGATGTTCTCGATGCGGCGATGATTGGGACCGGTGAGCCAGATCGCTTGAATCTCCGGATCAGAAACCATCGCAGTGATCGAATCGAATCTGCGTGCGTCGCCGAGGCCGAGCTCGTGCGACATTTTCGCGAACTCATCGCCATGCTTAGCGTTGGGGCTCCATACGCCGAGCACATCGGCTTCGCGTATCCCGCGCCAGCCGAGAAGGTGAAATCGGGCGTTGAATCCGCTGCCGACGAATCCAACACCGAGCCGATCGCTCACTCCGCGCGCGGGCGTCACCGCTCTTGGGGCTTGACTCGCGTCGACATTACCGCCGGCGTCACGCCGAGGCGCGCATTCGCTTCCGGTGGACAACCATTCCAGTTCGGCGCGAATACGTTCCCCTGATATTGCACGTCCTTCCATCCCATCGCGCTGGAGAAGAATCCGCTCGCGGTGAGATCTCTGAAATCGCTGAAGAACGTCACGCCGTGACTGTGCTCCGGTTTCGCCTTGGCCGGCCACGCGATGTCATCCAGAACCTGTCTCCGCTGCGCATCGGTCGATCGTACGAACGTCGTGCCGAATCTCTCGGTGCATTCGAAATCGATCCAGCCTAGTCCCCCGCGCATTGCGACTTTGCTCGAATCTGATGCATCCGGATCGGCGAGAAGAAAATCCATGTACTCCGGCACTTTTGCATCGGTCGCGCTGCCGGATCGCTCGTCGGCGGGAATGATGTAATCGACGAGCATCCGCACCGTTCGCCACTCGCTTGGCTTGAAGAATTTCGGAACGAATGGAGGTGCGCCGACTCGGGTTTGCTCTTCCAGCAGCAGTCCGGCTGCTCGCTCGACCTGCGGAGGAGTCAAATCCCATGCGACGGCGAATGGCAGGAGCGCCATGACCTTGACCGCTCCGCGCCGATCGAGCTGGCTTGCGCTGTCTTTCGACGATTCGCTCATAGCGACCTCTTGCTCATCAGATCGGATATGTAATCCGATGTTCGCCACGCGATAGCCATGATCGTCCACGTTGGATTCTTGTCCGCCTGCGACACGAACGGACCACCGTCGGCGACGAACAGATTTGGCACATCGTGCGCCTGGCAGTTCGCATTTACCACCGAAGTTTTCGGGTCACTACCCATTCGCGTGCCGCCAAGCTCGTGAATGATCTGACCGCCGGTTGCGATGTTGTAGTCCTGCTCCTTTGTCGGCATCGGGGAAAAGACCTGTCCGCCCATCTCTTTCACCAGCGCGCGGAAAGTCTCGTGCATGTGTTTCACCTGATTCAGTTCCTGGTCAGTCCACTTCCAGTGGAATCGCAGAACAGGAATTCCGAAACGATCGACGACATTGTTGTCGATCTCGCAGTAGCTGTCGTCGTTGGGAATCATCTCGCCACGACCAGAGAAGCCGATCGTCGCGCCCCAGTACCGACGATAGTCTTCCTTGAGTTTCTTTCCGTATCCACCGCCGGGCGGATATCGCTCGATACCGCCCATGAATCCCGCACCCGGCGCGCGCCAGCCGCCCCATACTTCGATGTGATATCCGCGCGCGAAGTCGAGCTTCTTGTTGTTGAGCCACCACGGCATGTAGACGTGCATTCCGCCGGCGCCGTCTTCATTGTGCGGAACGTGATTCTCCATTGCCGGTATGTAGCCGGCAACATCGGTCCCCGTCGTGTCAGTGATGTATTTCCCCACCGTTCCGCTGGAGTTCGCGAGCCCCTGCGGGAACTTCGATGACCGCGAGTTGAGCAGAATGCGAGCCGACTCGAGCGCGCTCGCGGCGAGAACGACGACGCGCGCTCGCACCTGAGCTTCTTCGCCTGTCTTCTTGTTGACATACGACACGCCGGTCGCGCGGCCGTCTGGTCCCATGAGCACTTCTCTCACCATCGCGTTCGTGAGAAGCGTGAGCTTTCCGGTTTGCTGCGCCGGCGCGATCAGAACGTCGGGGCTCGAGAAATTCGACCGCGTCGCGCAGCCGCGATAACACTGGCCGCAGAAGTGACATGCCATACGGCCGTTGAGCGGTCGCGTGATCACCGATCGCCGTGCGGGAATGCAAGTGATTCCAAGCTTGTCGCTCGCCTTTTTTACGAGGAGCTCGTAGCAGCGAGGCGCTGGAGGCGGATGAAAGATTCCGTCGGGCTCGTTGCGAATTCCTTCCTTCGATCCGTAGATCCCGATCAGACGATCTACTCGATCAAAGTACGGTGCAACGTCATCGTACGAGATCGGCCAGTCGTCGCCGAGTCCGTCGATGCTTTTGCGTTTGAAATCGTCGGGACCGAAGCGAAGCGAAATTCGTCCCCAATGGTTCGTGCGTCCCCCGAGCATTCGCGCACGCCACCAGAGAAAGCGCGAGCCGGGTGCGACCGTGTACGGCTCGCCTTCGATTTCCCAGCCGCCGTCGCAGGCATCGAACTCTCCGAACGGTCGCGTTTTTGTCGACGCACCTCTTCTTGGGGACGAGTAGTTCGGGACCATCATCTTCGAGTCTTTCGATGCGTACCACGGTCCGCCGGCTTCGAGGAGAACTACGTTCGCGCCGGCCTTAGTTAGAGCGTATGCAGCCATTCCACCACCCGCGCCCGATCCGACGATTACGACGTCATAAGGCGCGGCTCTTGTTCCCGGCTTCCGACTCATTTGACCCCCGCTTCGAGATCTCTCACCCAGATGTTGCGATAGCGAACCGGATGGGCGTGGTCCTGAAGCCTGATCGGAAGTCGGTCCGCGTGTCGCGAATATGCCGGCCGCCGCTGAAAGGCAGTCGGGCCGGTCAGCGTAACATCGTCCTGCACCAGCACGCCATTGTGAAAGACTGTCATTCGAGCGGGAGATTGAAGTGATCCATTTGCGTCGAACCGCGGGCGGCGGAAGACGATGTCGTATGTCTGCCACTGGCCGGGTGGACGACTGGCATTTACGAGTGGTGGATATTGTCCGAAAACTGCTCCCGCCTGTCCATCCGCGTACGTTGTGTTCTGATACGAGTCGAGAACCTGCAGCTCGTAAAACTTCATGAGAAAAACGCCGCTGTTGCCGCGATCCTGTCCTTCGCCTTCAACAGGGGTTGGTGCCATCCATTCGACATGCAGCTGGACGTCCCCGAATCCCTGTTTCGTTTCGATGTTGCCTGTGTTCGCAACGACCTCCATGTAACCGTTCTCGACCTTCCACGGTGGCGGCCCTGCCTTCACTCCGGTGGAATTCCATCGCGAAAGATCCCGCCCGTCGAACAGAACGATTGCATCTGACGGCGCGGGGATCGGAGCGGCAAGAGTACCCGTGCTGACGATTGGTGGTTTGGGACGATCCATCGAGTGCTGCGGCCAGGTCATGAGCTTCGTCTCGTACGGATTCGCTGATGCCGCCTGAGACGCTGAGGGCGCCGGCGTCGCCGTGCACGCGATAAGGCTGAGAAACCCAGCCGCGCAGTGGGACTTGGAACAGATGCGTGCGAGTGCCATGTCGAAGTGGAAGCCGGGCGGCGGAGACGGACTCGGGACGCTAAGATGTTGGCGAAGAGGTGAATTGGCTAGAAGGCCTCATTTTCTGTGGAGCGTGCAAATGGACATTGCGATCATCATCGCTCGTGTGATTCACATTCTCCTCGGTGTCTTCTGGGTAGGAACGATGGTTTTCAACGCGGTGTTCCTCGTTCCATCGATTCGCGACGCCGGGCCGGAGGGCGCGAAGGTCGTAGCGGGGTTGATGCGGCGCCGTCTCCTCGACATCACCCCCGCAGCAGCAGGGCTCACCGTTCTTTCCGGTCTTTACCTGTACTGGCGCGTGTCGGCGCGATTCGACACGGCCTACATGAGATCCACCAAGGGGATCACTTATGGTCTCGGCGCCGTTGTCGCGATCGCTGCACTTGGACTTGGAGTTCGCATTCTGCGGCCGTCGATGCAAAAGGCTGCGGCGATCACGCAAGCCGCTGCGACAGCACCTGCGGAGGAAAGAGAACGACAACTCGCCACGGCACAAGCGCTGAGGATCCGGGCCGCGCGCATTGGACAAGTGATTGCCTGGCTGCTCGGATTCACAGCAATCACGATGGCAATCGGACGTTACGTATGACGCACGACTGCCACGACAGGCTTGTTTGGAAAGCCTGTCGTGGCGGTCAAAGCTGTGGGTTTACTGCGAGTTGGGCTGGTCCAGCTGGCCGCGGATCTCCCCGCCCGGAAAATCTCCGGGGCCGGTATTGGTCGGAGCCACGAAGTCGTTCGTGTGAACGTTCACGTAGGCCAGTCCTGTCCGCATTGCTGTAAGCAGGGGCATGTTCGATCCAACCGCGGTCGCCGGACACACCACTCCGGTCGGATTGAACGTGCCTGTCGCGAGCACGCCGTCCTGCGGTCCGGTAGCAGTGGTAAGGGCTGTTCCGGTTGGCCCGACTACCGGGAAGAGCCACATCCGGATCGGCCCGTTGACTCCCGGCGGGCCGCAATGGATATGAGCCATGAAAACGTTGTTGATGTTCGACGCAATCAGGCGGAAGTCGACGCTCGTGCCCGCTGCGTTCACCCGGAAGATCGCCTCACCCTGGGCCCGGGAATCGGCCGGTGTGGGACCAGGAGGCGCCGGTAATGGCTCCTCAGCGCCGGTCAGGTGCGTGCGGATGTTGAAGTCGGCGTTTCCTCCCCTTGCGTAAATCGGAACCGAAAACTCAACGTCGGTCGGCATCGGCTTGTCTTGCGTCGTGCATCCCGCCACAAGCATTACCACGATGCCGGCAGTTACAAACTTTCCGATCATGCAACCCCCCGCGTTTCATGCGCACGCAGGTATGAGGTCGTGCGCGCACCTCGCCCACGAATTCGATGGGCTGACTCCCGTACGGACTGGTTGCAATTGGGCTGCCAGCGGCGGGGCGCTAAATGCATGCTACGGAATCAGATGTGTATCCTCTCTGCTCGGGCGTCTCACGGCTGACGAAACCCATACAAATCATTCTGAAACCTGCAATTAATGGAATCGTAATGGCGACAGATGGGACACTTTATTAATGATGTGCCCTAGCCTACACCCTTCTTTGAGAGCTAGCTCATGAAACGCGCTCTGTTCGTCGTCGTTGCCCTTCTTCTTGGCGGAGGCGCTGCGGCGGCAAAAGCACAGAATCCAGGCGCACGCCCAGGTCCCCCACAATTAGCTGTGGCGCCCGGCGAGGTGCTCGGCACCGTCGTCGCCGCTGATTCGAGTACTCCAGTAGCGCGCGCATCCATCGCGGTTCGCAGCAAGGCGGACTCGTCGCTCGTTACGGGCGCGATCGCCGGCGCTGATGGAACATTCCGAATTCAGGGCCTTCGACCCGGCGCCTATTACGCGCGCGTAACCTCGATCGGATACGGTCCGAAGAATCTGGATTTCGCAATCGCGCCCGCGGCACCTCGGGCGGCACTCGGAAACATCGCGCTATCGCGGATCGCGGTGACGCTGCAAAGCGTAGAAGTGCAGGCTGACCGCCCGGTCATCTCGATCGAGCCGGATCGGAATGCCTACCGTGCGAAGGACGTCGCACCCGCAGCAGCGAATGCGAGTGAGGTCCTCGAGGCGGTGCCCGCCGTTCAGGTCGACGCCGACGGCAAGGTCAGTCTGCGTGGCAACGAAAACGTGGCGATTCAGATCAATGGACGACCCGCTCCGATTCGTGGCCCGCAACTAGGCGCATTTCTCAAGCAGCTTCCGGCGAACATCGTCGAGAAAATCGAAGTGATTCCCAACCCGTCCGCCAAGTACGATCCGGAAGGCATGGCTGGAATCATCAACATCCAACTCAAGGCAAATGCCGACCTCGGAGTGAGTGGCGGCGTAACGGTCAGCGGCGCGAACGCCGATCGGTACAACGGATCCGGAAACCTCGGTTATCAGAGTGGCCCTGTCACCGTGTTCTCGAGCTACGGCTACAACTCCGACTTTCGCGGGCTCACCGGTATCAACGACCGGGAGCGCCTAACAGCAATCGGATCATCGCTCTCCTTCACCGAGCAGGACATCCTCGGTGAGACCGGGGGCGCCGGACACAATTTCACCGCGACGATGGATTACAAGCTGAACCCGCGCGACGTAGTGACCAACTCGCTCGTGATGAATCGCCGCCGCAACAACGAGTCGTCCGTCAGCACGTACAGCGAGCTGAACGCAAATCGCACGCTGCTCGACAGCTACGATCGGCTGAAGACCACCAACGCGCACGCGCTGATGTTCGATTACACTCTCGCGTTCAAGAGAACGCTAGACCCGAAAAAGAAGCACGAGGTCTCCACAGAGCTTCGGTTCAATCGGGTGGATGACGATGACCATACGTCGCTTTGGCGTCAACCGCTTGCGAACTCCCATACTTCAATCGGGCGAAGCGACGCCGAGGATGACAACACGGACGCGTTGACGCAGCAGCTCAATGCGCAGCTCGACTACACCCGTCCGCTCGGCGAGCGTCGAAAGCTCGAGACCGGTTACAAGGGCACGGCGCGCTGGCTCGACAGACAGTACGACGTCCTCAAGGATTCGCTGGGCAACGGACAATGGGTCCGCAGCAGCTTGAGCAACGATTTCAATTTCGATGAGCAGGTGCAGGCGGCGTACGGAGTTTTCAGTCAGGGCGTCGCAAAGTGGGATCTCCAGGCAGGACTGCGGGCGGAGTATGCGAGCCGCACATTCGGGCTGGCGAATCCGTCAAAGGATTATCCGTACAACTACACGAGTCTATTCCCGAGCGGAGTTGCGCTTTACAAGCTGAGTGACGCAACTCAGCTCAAGGCGAGCTACTCGCGGCGCATTCGCCGGCCTGGCACGCAAGAGCTCAATCCGTTCCCGTCGTTCTTCGACGCGCAGAACGTGTTCATCGGGAATCCGCAGCTGAAGCCGGAGTATACGGATGCGATCGAGTTCGGCTACAACACGAGCGGCAAGCTGGGCACGCTTCAGATTTCACCGTTCTACCGTCATACCACGAACGTCATCCGTGTCGAAGTCAATACGAACGATACGATCGACAGTCGTCCGGTGACGACAGTCAGCTTCCAGAATCTCGCGACGAGCGATTCGTGGGGGACTGACGTCAACACGTCGTTCAAGCCGGTAAAGTGGTTGAGCGGCTTCGCGGGATTCAACGTGTTCAAGATGGTAACGGATGGCGGTTCGGAGTCCGCGCTGACGTCGGATGCGGTAACGTGGGCCGCGCGAATCAACCTGACTGCGACCGTGTCGAAAACACTCACAGCTCAGGGCGCGTTCTTCTACCGAGCACCGCAGAAGTTCGAGCAGGGAGAGTTCTCGGCGTTCAAGAACGCGAACTTCGTGATTCGTCAGAAGTTCATGAACGACAAGGCAACCGTCAGTTTGCGATTCGTCGATCCATTCGACATGAACGGATTCAGAGTTCGCGTTTCGAACGGCGATCTGATTCAGATCACGCAGCGGAAGTTCGGCGTGCGTGGGACGTTCCTCACGTTCCAGTACAACTTCGGGCAGACGCCGAAGATCAGGATTCCGCGGCCGGAGGACCAGCCGGCGGCACCGGCATTCCCATCGGGCTGACATGCGGCGGAGAAGCGACGACAAAAAAAGGGGCTGCGCATGCAGCCCCTTTTTTTTGTCGGCAGGCAGGCCCCTTGCAGAACAAGAGCGCACCTGTTCATTGTAAGTGTCGGCACCCCACAAAGGAGGCTACGTGGTGAGACACGCGGCAGCAGGGCTGATAATCGCGGTTGCAATCATCGGCTGTCAAAAGAAGGAAGCCGCGCCGGGCGCCGGAGACACCGGAGTGGTCGGGGCAACCGACACGGCTACCGTTGCGCCAATGGCCAAAGAGGCACCGATGCCCACGGCGCCGGCGACGACCGACGAAGGAAAGACAGCGGAGGCGAGAAGCGCTGCCCCCGAATTCATCAGTCGCGATGCGACGGTGATGGACTGGCCGGCAACCGAAGGCGGTCAGATGCGCGAGCTGGCAAAGGGAAGCAATGGATGGGTGTGCTATCCAAGCACGCCGAGCCCAAAGGGTGCTATCGGTCAGGACCCGATGTGCCTCGACCCCGTTTTCCAGAAATGGGCGGAAGCATGGTTGACGAAGAAAAGTCCCAACGTCACAGCAGTTGGCTTCGGCTACATGCTTCATGGTGACAGAGGGGCGAGCAATACGGACCCGTTCGCGACCGATTCCACGGCAACGAACAACTGGGTGAGAGTCGGCCCACACGTGATGGTTGTCGCACCCACCGCGACGCTCGCATCTGTCTCGGCCAAACCCGGGAAGATGCCCTGGGTGATGTGGAAGGGTACGCCGTACGCACACGTCATGATGCCCGTGCAATAGCATCGCTCGCGTCAATAAAAAAAGGGGCTGCGAGTGCAGCCCCTTTTTTTGTCGAGCTTTCGGCCTAGTACATCCCGCCCATGCCGCCCGGCGGTCCGCCTGCCGGTGCGTTGTTCTGTGGCTCCTTCTTCTCGACGATCAATGCTTCAGTCGTGAGCAGAAGGCCGGCAATCGATGCCGCGTTCTGAAGCGCAGTGCGAGCAACCTTCGTCGGATCGATGACGCCCGCATCCACCAGATTCTCGTAGTTGTCGGTGAGGGCGTTATAACCGTACGAACCTTCCTTCGATAGACGCACCTTCTCGACCACGATGCTTCCCTCGGCACCAGCGTTCTGGACGATCATCCTGATCGGCTCCTCGATCGCGCGACGAACGATCTCGACGCCGATCTGCTCGTCTGTATCCTCGAGCTTGAGCTTCTTGAGCGCGGGCTGGGCGCGGATGAAAGCCACACCGCCGCCTGGAACGATTCCCTCCTCCACCGCGGCTCTGGTCGCATGCAGTGCGTCCTCGACGCGAGCCTTCTTCTCCTTCATTTCGCTCTCGGTCGCAGCCCCGACGTTGATCACCGCAACACCGCCGGCGATCTTGGCCAGACGCTCCTGAAGCTTCTCCTTGTCATAATCCGAGGTCGTCTTGTCGATCGCTGCCTTGATCTCCTTGATGCGTCCCTGAATCTTGTCGTCCTCGCCGGCGCCGTCGATGATC
>DATBRZ010000192.1:0-18557 GCA_036560025.1 Gemmatimonadaceae bacterium
GACATCATAACTGTAATACCCCTGACCAGCCGGTCCGGCTCGGGCGCCGAAGTATCTATAGTATGCGGCCCCCGCCTGAGTGGCATAATCGTGATTTCCCGGGGACGGCCGAATGGCCCGCATTATCCGCGGGTCGCCCCACGACGAGGCGAAGCACCGCGCGAAATCCCGCTGCGAGCCGACCGGATAAACGTTGTCTCCAGCCGTAAATACGACCGTCTCGAGGTTCGCGACGCTGTCGGCTTTGAGAACGCTGTCGACGATTCGCGCGGTTCGTTCATCGCCTCGAACGTTGCACACTGCGATGTCGCCGGCGCCGATCATTACGACCGCACCGCTCAGCGCGACTTCTTCCGCAGGCGCTTCGGCCGGTGGTGGTGTCGCGCGTTCCTCTCCTTTGCAGGCGAGGACCGATAGCAACGCACAGAAGAGTGCCGCGACTGCAGGATTAGAGATCTGTTTTTGAGATGTTAATGGAAGTTTTTCCATCAGCGGATACCTACGAGTTGCAACCGACCGGCAATGGAAAAACTTCCATAGTCATCTCAAAAACAGATCTCTAATCCTGCGACTCCATCTACAGCGCAAATCCGAGGCTCACGACCGTCCGTCTATCGCGCTTGTTGGTGAACAAGACCGTAATCCCCGAACCTGGATGAATCACGCCAATCCAGAATCCCCCACCTGATGCTGTGTGCCATCCACCAGGTGAATCACCATCGACATAAACCCGGCCGGCATCGGTGAACCCGATCAATCCTGCATCCAGCGGCACTACCAACGGAAACTGAGCGACCGGCACCCTGAGCTCTGCTGATCCATACACGGCTGCATCGCCCGCAAACCGCTGCTGATGCTCGGTGCGAAGCGAGCTCGATCCGCCGAGAAAGGCGGCGTCGAAATAGGGGAAGTCGCCGAACAGCTTCTTTCCTCCGCCGCGAAGTGCGATCACCGGTCGAGTCGCGACCGGAAGAGTGAAAAACGCTTTCGCGACGCCCGCTATGGACTCGTACGCAGTTTTCGCGTCCCACATTCCGGGATATCCGCTTGCGCTGACATCGACGGTAGCACGCGGCTTGAGCGTGTCCGGCAGATACCGTGACTCATAATGAAGCGCGAGCTGCAATCCGGCTTCTGCGAAATGACTGAACCCGTACGGTTGATTCATCGAGATGAACCGGTTGCTCGTGCTGTCGGTTACAGTCGATCTGACAACGGGTCCTATTGAAACGTCGCTGACGGGATTGAGCGCAAACCCAATCGCCGGACGAAGCTGCCATTGGGTCTGTCGCACCTCGAAGAAACGACTGTCGGTATCCGGCACATCGTTACCGAATCCGCGGAACTCGACCATCTGGAACTGTGACACGCTCGCAGTCACCGGAACGTGTACGTCTGATTCCTCGAATCGCTTATCGCCGGCCAGGTTCAGCTCGAACCGGTTCGTCGTTGCATACGCAACGTCGGCCTTCATCATGCTCGAGTAAGGAACGCTTCTGAAACCGTACACGTAGCGAGCAACGCCGATGCGGGGCGCTATACCCATGCGGTGCCGAGACTTGATCCCCACGATCGGTGTCATGGACGTTCCGCGATCCCTCACCGGCGGAATCACCGTGCCATAGGCGTGCAGCCACGGCCGCCGATCGAAGTACATGTTCTTCGCGAGATCTTCGTCCTTCTTCTCCGCGAGAGTGTCACGACCGTAATTCACGCCTTCCACACGGCCGTCGTCGTAAAAACGGGTGGGATTCCGGTGACCTCCCACAGCCGACTGATCCGCGAATGCATTCCGTCCATTCCCGCCGACGATCGTGATCGGAATGCTCCGTCGGACGTTTCCGGTGACCATCGCCGTGTCGTTGCCGCCGTGCAGGTAAATGCGGATCTCCGACGTCTCACGCGTGTTGAAGCTTCGCGTGAACCACGGAGTTTTGTCCCTGAACTGCATCCGGACATCCACAGTGCTGTCGGAGGAACGAACGACAGTTGCCATTTCACTCACGTCGGTCCCGTGAACGTCTGCGACACTCGACAGGATTCGATAGTACTGATCCGCGATCTCTGGCAAATGATCCCTGCGCACCCTCAAAATCTCAGCGATCCGCCGCGATGAAGCCGCGTATTCGCGTGGCATCTGAAGCAATGCACTGTCAATAACCTGATTGGTAATCCGTTGCTTGACGCTGTTGGCGGTAGAGTCCCAAACGGTTTTATCGAGTCCCATGAGGAGGCGGCGGTCGTACTCGAGTGCATTTCTGAACAGCGCAACGGGACTCGGATACACTGAGCGGAACTTGATGAGACTCGGCGCCACCTTTCGCGCGATGCCCATTACTGATCCTTCGAACGAAACGAAAACTTTGTCGCGATCGCGAGGGATCGGTTCCCACTCCGACGTTGGTGCGTCGGCGAGACGCGCCCATTTCCATTGCCCAGGATGACGGTCGTTGTCCCCAAACAGCATGTCCATCAGCACCGCAGTGAGGAATTCCCGCGCATCGGGTTGAGTATCTGAATTCTTGTTCATCCGCTCGAGCAGCTCGTCACTGTCGACGATTTCTACTGCATTGGCGAATGCAACTCCCTCTTTAGGCGCTGCCGGATACTCCTCGAGCTCACCGAGCTCGCCGGCAAAATCCTTTCTGAATTGTCCCAGAATGGTGTCGTCCGGCATCACCACGATCGTCGGCGTTGCGTGCAGCACTTGAGCGGCGGTCAGCATCGGCGCAGCTGCGATTGAGGACGTCGGATGAGCTGCGCTTCCCTCGTCATAAAAAACGGACCAGATGACCGTGTGCTTGAACTGATCCGAGAGAATGAGTCCGCTTTTGAGAATGGGCCGGAAAACGAACTCCGAGCTATCCGGTGCTACGAAGCGGAGGGATCTCCCCTGCTTTCCCCCACCTTCCTTCGTCGGATGAATTCCGCCCGCGAACCCCCGCAAATCGAGAACAGGCACTTTTATCGGCGTCGTCCAGAGATCGCGATAATTGCTCCCGAGCAGCAATCGCTTGGACTTGCCGGCCGCGAACACTGCGCCGGGCTTTACGACTACACTATCGCTGCCAACGACCCGCGCCGAGGATTGCTGTGACTGCGCGCTTCGCGATGACAAACCGCACGCGAGCGCGAATGCGCTCGCGATAATGCGTCCAACTTTTGTCATGGCCGCCAGCGATACAGTGTGATCGCAGCTGGCTTCTTTGTCGCTTCGTCACTAACGATGAGGATGCCGTCGCGAGTGACCGCAACACCTTCCGGTTGATGATGTCCCTTCGGCAGCGGACCAGACCGGATCACTTGCCCCTGTGGTGTAATCTCCGCGAGCGCTCTCTCGTGTGATGTCACGATGACGTAATTCCCAGTAGCCGGATCGATCGTAATGTCCGACGGATGGAACGTCTTCCATCCATTGTCACCTACGACGGTTGCCAGTGGAATCGTCATCATCGACAGCCTTGGTAAAGCGGCTTCCGAGATCTTCCATCGATAGATGACGACCTGATTTTGCAGGCGCTTCGTTGCGACAACCTTGCACGGCAAGACGAGCCACGCGCTGTCGGCCTGGTACGTTATTCCTTCGAAATCGCACTCGTGCCCGAGGTGAGTGTCGTGCATTCTGTAAGGAACGCTCGCTCCGTCAGCACCTTCTCGGAATTCATAGAGGGTTCCGTTGCTGGCGATCAGATAAATGCTGCTACCCGCAACGGTGATCCCTTCGAAGTCGGCGTGCGGCGCGCCGCTCAGCGTGAATCGTTTGAGAATCACGCCGCGCCGCGCGTCGAGCACGTAAACCCGGCCGATCTCGTCGTCGTGTGCGAGCAGCCGCCCGTCGCTTGTCAGGGCGAGCCCCGAGATCTCCCGTAGCTCCGGCGGCATCATCCACATCGCCACGGGGGTATCAGTCCTCGCGCCAGCCGTGACAAGCCGCTGTTCCAGCTGCGCTTCCCGTTTCGCCAACAACTCCTTCGTTTGTGCTGCCCGTGCTTCCGACCGCTCGCTACACGCGGTCGCGGACGCCACCACGCTCAGCATCAACGTGACGGCGCGCGCTCCCATCATCCCTTGTCGCCGTCTTTTTTCTCGGCAGGCTCCGCGATTTCCAGATCGGCCGTCTCGATCATTCCACCTGCTGTCTCGTGGATCGCTGTCAGGAGATCATCGCGTGTAACTGACTTCTTCAAGCGGACGATGTAGTACACCTCCGATGGCTTCCCGATGTTGGTCACGACCTCGTCGAGCTTCCAGCGTTTCGCATTCTGCTGCAACACCTTCTCGGCAGACTGCTGCGCTTCGGGTACATGATCGGTCGTCATCGTCAGAACGGCATTGTACCGCGCCTTCTTTTTGTTGGTGCCGAGGACTTTTTTCACTCGAATGAATCGATCCGCGAGGACATCCGCATTCGCCGGCGTCAGCGACAGAACCAGGTCGCGATCGGGGATCTGGTAGTTGCCAGTCGGACTGGCCAGAGCCTGCAGCGGTTCTGTCCACTGTGACCCTGCCGTCGGCTGGAGCAGGTTGCGGCCATAGTCGTACCGCCATGTCAACAGCAGAATGACGTTGAAGACGAGCGACAGAATTGCACCAACTGCGAGCGCCTGCACTCCCGCTGCGAGTCCAACGCCAATGCTCAGGAAGATGTAAACGAGGTCGCGCGTATCGCGCAGATTCGTTCGGAATCGAACTGCGCCGACGACTCCGGCGAGGCTGAACGCGAGTGCTAGACTGTTCTGAACGATGATGATTATTCCGGCGACAACGATCGGCAGAATGATGAGCGTCTGTACCACTGCCTGATTATGTCCGGGCACCGGCCGCGCCGACATGTACACCCATGTCACCGGGAGCATCAGAATGAGGGTTCCAACCAGAATGAGACTGGTCATTATTGCGAGCTCGCCCAGCGACCGCGCGGTGAATCCTACCGCGTCCTTGGCTCCGTTTAGACCGTCCTGCAGAACCTGCGTGCCGTTCGCGGACGACTCACCAATGCCCTTTGCCGAGATTGACAGCATCAGATCCGGTAGGAAGTAGGCAAGCACCGCCACGATAACCCCGATGATGGCGTAATAGGCCAGCATTCGCCGGATGGGACGATCGGAACCCTGCGCGATCGCATCTATGACGTGATTCAGGAAGACCATGCCGCCTCCCAATGCAAGTTGGAAGCCCGGTACCGGGTGCCCGAGACCGGGTATTAATACGGTAACACGTGTCTAACCGCGGGCAACTGTAAACACTTCTGCGATACCGGGATCGGCCCCTCTAAACCGGTAGCCGGCAGCCGGCTACCGAGTACCGGTCCTCGCCGCTGGCGGTTTGCCCACCCTCGGTGCTACGTAGTGCAGGACAAATGCGAACGTGAAACGGTCGAGCGCAAGGTCGGCTCGCTCACGCGAACGTCGACCTTGGAGGTCCGATGCGAAGCTTCACGTCCGCTCTTTCTCTGAGTGCGGTCTTTACCGCGATTGCCTGCAGCGACTCGAGCGGCCCGAAAGCGGGGCCGCCCGCAAACCTCGGCGTCGTCAATCAGGCGAGTCTCAATCAGACGGCAGTAATCGGCACGGCGACGTCGTTGCCGCTGTCTGTCGTGGTCAGCGACGCGAGTAGCAGGCCGTTGTCCGGTGTTCTCGTGACATTCGCCGTCGCTACTGGTGGTGGTACGCTGAGCGCAACCACGCAGACAACCGATGCAAATGGTGTCGCCAGTGTGACGTGGACGCTCGGAAACACGTTTGGCATCAAGACGGTCACAGCGTCAGTGACGGGACTTCCTGTCGTCGCGTTCAATACGATTGCGATCGCGCCCGATGCGGGAGTTCTCGCGTTCAATCTGGTCGACCCGGCGAACGACACCATACCACCGCCCGCGGATACGGGCACGTACGCAAAGGGAATCGACGTTCTTTCGGTTCAGGGCATCTTCAAGCGTGACTCATTGATCGTCACGATCACGTTCGCTCGTCCGGTTGAATTCGGCTCAGGACAGGATGCACTTGTCGGCTATCTGGAGTTCGACATCGACGACAATGCTGCCACCGGGCAGCCTGTGTACAGCAACTTTTTCGGCGCATCGGCAAACGCGGCAATCGAATACGTCGTTCTGATGTACGGTGAGACCGGCACATCCATTTACGGTGTGCTGGATTACAGGCCCAACGTTCTCACAGCGGTTTCAGCGTCGTATCCAGCAAACTCACTGGTTGTCCGTATTCCGATGAGACTTCTGGGAGATGACGACGGCAACTTCACGATCGTCGGCGTGGTTGGAAACGACCGGCCCACCGATTTCTTTCCGAACAGCGGGTCAAGTCTCGTTCGCAGGTCGCTTGGGACAAGCTTCACGATGAGATCCTCGCGCTTGACAGCGCGCGAAGCGCCGCCGTTTACCTGGAGCTCGCTCTCACGCCGACATTCGCCGGTGAGATAATCGCACCTCCTTGAAGCGGCCTCGCGCTGGCTTCATTTTCCCCTCCCGACAAGCGCACCCAGACTAGGAGGACCAAATGGCGCAAGAGACGACCGCCTAGAATGGATTCGGAGCAAGGCCGCGCGTGCGACGCGGCCCTCACGCGACGCGACTTCCTCCTCCGCGCCGCACAAATGGGGTGCGTACTATCGCTCTCCCCCGGACTGCATCCTTTTCCCGACGCCCTCAGCCATCCTTCGCTCAACGAAAGCCTGGACGCAAGCGTACCGCCGTCGCTCTACTCGGGATTGCGCTGGAGAATGCTCGGCCCCTTCCGCGGTGGACGGGTAGCCGCCGCGACCGGAGTTCCAGGTCGCCCGCACGAGTTCTACTTCGGCGCCGTCAACGGCGGAGTGTGGAAATCCATCGACGCCGGACGCGTCTGGACTCCGATCTTCGATTCACAGTCGACGTCGTCAATCGGTGCCATCGCCGTCGCTCCGTCCGCGCCCGACACAGTCTACGTGGGAAGCGGTGAATCGACGCTCCGCGACTCAGTCGGCTACGGTAACGGGATGTACAAGTCGGTCGATGCCGGCAGGACGTGGGTGCACATCGGACTCGATCAGAGTCATCACATCGGCAAAGTCGCCGTTGATCCGCGGAACCCCGACATAGTCTTCGTCGCCGCAATCGGTCAGCTTTACGCCGCCAACAAGCAGCGCGGCGTATTCCGCTCGAGAGACGGCGGCCGAAGCTGGCAGAAAGTCCTCGGCGACGAGAATGTCGGAGCAGTCGAAGTAGTCATCGATCCCGCCGACTCTCGCGTGGTGTACGCCGGTTTGTGGAACACCCGCCGGCCGCCGTGGTTCACGTACGCACCCACCAACGGACCCGGTGGTGGAATCTTCAAGTCCACCGACGGCGGGACAACATGGACGCAACTCACCGCCGGATTGCCGAAGAGCGCAATCGGCCGAACCGGTATCGCGATCGCGCCGACGAATCCGCGTCGCATCTACGCGATCGTCGATCATCGCACACCCGTCGCACCACGCGCTGTCGAGCCACCCCTCGGCACTCCTGCTCCCGTGCCTGGAGCGCGGCCGGCGCAGCCGCCTCCCGGCGAGGGTGGACTCTATCGTTCCGACGACGCCGGTGTGACGTGGTCGAAGATGTCGGGAGACATCGCCCTATGGGGTCGCGGATGGTACTTCAACAAGATCGCCGTCGACCCGAAGAACGCGGACCTGGTCTACGTTCCCAACGTCGCCGTGAATCGCTCCAGGGACGGCGGAAAGACGTGGGTCGTTCTCAGAGGGTCGCCAGGCGGCGACGATTATCATCAGGCGTGGATCTCTGCTGAAGATCCTGACACAATGATCGTCGCGACCGATCAGGGCACCGTCATCACTCACAATGCGCGCGCCGACGATCCGCGCACGGTCACGTGGAGCTCGTGGCTGAATCAGCCAACGGCGCAGATCTACCACCTCTCCGTGGACTATCGCTTTCCCTATTGGGTGACGGGTTCGCAACAGGACAGCGGAGCAGTTGCAGTCCGGTCGCGTGGAAAATTTGCTCAGATATCGATGCACGATTGGGAGCCGATCGCGCCCGGAGGTGAGAGCGGTTATACCGCCGGCGATCCGCTCAATCCGGGGATCGTGTACGGCGGCGATGGAGCGCGATGGAACCTCGAGACGAACACGCCCATAGAGGGCACGACTCATCCACGGGTTCCGCCGTCTGAAAGGGCGCGCAGCGACTGGACTCAGCCGCTCGTTCTCTCGAAGGCCGATCCGCACGCGCTGTATTACGCGAATCAGTTCCTCTTCAAAACAACCGATGGTGCGAAAACCTGGACACGCATCAGTCCAGACCTGACTCGAGCGGATCCCGGCGTCCCCGCGACGCTCGATGCGACCGCCGCCGCTGCTACCGACTTGAATGGGAAGCGCGGCGTTATCTATACGATCGCGCCATCGCCACTTCGCGCCGACATGATCTGGATCGGGACGGACGACGGGTACATCCAGCTCACAACCGACGGCGGTACAACCTGGCGGAACGTCACACCGAAGGCCATCACGTCATGGAGCAGAGTTACGATGATGCAGGCGTCGTATTTCGACGCGAGCACGGCGTACGCGAGCGTCGACCGGCATCAGCTCCAGGATTTCGATCCTTACATCTACCGAACGCGTGACGGTGGTCGGACCTGGAAGAGAATCACCAGGGGGCTTCCGTCCGGAGTTTACGTGCATGTCGTGAAGCAAGATCCGGTGCGGCGAGGACTGCTCTTCGCGGGAACCGAGCGAGGAGTTCACGTCTCGTTCGATGACGGTGACAACTGGCAATCGCTTCAGCTCAACATGCCGGTCACGTCGATGCGTGACTTCGAGATCTACCAGAACGATCTGATCGTCGCGACGCACGGGCGGGGCTTCTGGGTGATCGATGACTTGAGCCCGTTGCGGCAGATGAACGCGGCGATTGCGAAGGCTGAGGCGCATCTGTTCAAGCCGGCCGAGTCGATCAACTTTATTGAGACAACCGACAACGGAACTCCGCTGCAGAAGGATGAGCCACAGGCGGAGAATGCACCGAACGGCGCGGCAATCGATTACTACCTCAAGTCTGCGGCAAAAGGAGCGGTGACGATCGAGATCCTGGATCCGCAGGGCAATGTCGTCCGAAGGTTCTCCAGTCTGCGCGCCAGCGAGCCGCCGAATGCGCGACGCGGACCGACACCAGCCGGACTGCCGCGCGTCTCTCCCCTGTGGCAAACGACACCGCGTCCGTTGTCTGCCGCTGCCGGCATGCATCGAGTCGTCTGGAATCCGGTGAGGGAGAGAACGCCTGCGACACCAACACCTCCTTCCAATGAAGAGGAGCCGAGTCCTGCTCGGCTAACCGGTACCTTCACGGCCAGGTTGACGGTGAATGGAAAGAGCTACACGCAGCCGCTCACCGTCAAGCCGGACCCCCGCACCGCGAGGTAAAACGTATGCCGATTCGCCGAATTCGTGTCATCTCGATCGGGACGTTTCTTCTTTCGATCGCACTGATACCAGCCCCGATGCTCGCACAGGGCCTCCGCGAGAAAATCTCTGACCTCTTCATCTTCGGGCCCGGAGAGAATCCGCTCTTTCTCGCCGGGTCAGGCGATCCCAACAATCCGATCACGCTCCAGGTGCACGGCAGCCACTTCGTGCCGTCGTCAGCGGCCGAGAACGCGTCGGTGATCAGTTTCATCACCGATGCTCTGAGCAGCAACGTCGCGAATCTTCCAATCGGCTCAACGAGCGGATCGGAGACTTTCCGGTTCGTCGGCGGAGTGCCGGTGAAGACATCGACGTCGGCAGGCCCCATCTTCGCTGAGCGTGCTCAGACGCTTGGTCGCGGCCGTGTGCTCGTGGGACTGAATCGCAGCGGGTTGCGCTTCGCCACGCTACGCGGCGTCGACATGCACGACATCCATCTCACGTTCACGCACCAGAACGTGAACTTCCCGGGTTGCTCTGAGGCATTGGGGGGAGATTGCGCTAAGTACGGCATCCCGGTCGTCGAAAACGACGTGATGAATTTCAATCTGTCGATCGATCTCGACGTGCGCGTCACCTCGTTTTACGCGACGTACGGAGTTACGGACCGGATCGACTTTGGCGTTGTCGTTCCAGTCGTCCAGGCGGAATTCCTCGGGGAAAGTCACGCGCAGATT
The DNA here is from genome assembly GCA_036560025.1 of Gemmatimonadaceae bacterium. Taxonomy (GTDB): domain Bacteria; phylum Gemmatimonadota; class Gemmatimonadetes; order Gemmatimonadales; family Gemmatimonadaceae; genus UBA4720. The sequence goes on from DATBRZ010000192.1 coordinate 10,140, forward strand.
GTCCCCTTTGGCGGAACGAGCGCCACGCATTTCTTCGCCGGAACTCCAACAAACCCCGAGCTCAGCGCGTCACGTCAGAGTCACGGCTCAGCAGCGGGACTCGGCGATGTTGCGGTGCGCTTCAAGGCGCGGCTCACGCAGAAGCCTCGCGCAAATCTTGGAGTCCTCTTCGATGCTCGTTTTCCGACCGGCAGCAGAGAGGACCTTCTTGGCTCCGGCAAGTTCGCGGCGCGAGGCGTGGCGATTCTCGGATCGACCTTCGGCAACTTCTCGCCGCATGTCAACGTCGGTTACCTCTTTCACGCCGGAGACCAGCAGAGCGACGCCGTTCTTGGAACGCTCGGATTCGATCACCGAATGTGGGAAACGGTGACGCTGGCAGCAGATCTCGTTACCGAGCTACAGGTGGGCGACAGCCACCTTCACCTTCCCGGGATCGTGACGTGGGAGGCTCCGTTCAGGCGGACGCTCAATCCGACAGATATCCCCGATCGCCGCGATGATATCGTGAACGGCTCGTTCGGCTTCAAGTTCAGGCCGGCGCGCAGCGTTACCGGTGTGCTTAACGCGCTCTTCCCGCTGAATCGCGGCGGATTACGGCCGAACCTTACTTACACGGCAGGGCTAGAGTACAGCTTCTGAACGATTCCGGATCCAGGACTAACAGCCATCGACGATCGACGACTATTTGCGAAGCGAGGACTACCGAGGACGAAGTCTCCTCCGTCCTCAATTAGTCGTCGATCGTCGATGCGTTTGGTTCTCGGTCCTGGATCCGTAATCGCTCTCAGCGGACTGATATCAACCGCCAGTTCGATCCGTCGTGGCGGAGCGTCGCAGCAAAACTCACGGGCTGTCTCTCGGTCTTCGATCCGGTCACGTACTGGTAGGTACCGACGAGTCGCGCGTCGGCGGTGTTGCCATTCGCCTCGAGCCCGACGATCCGGAACGTAACATTGATGTTCCTCGCCAACTCGAAGAATTCCCGGAATCCCCGTTCCTGCTCTCCAGTCAATCCCGGGTATGCTCGCCTTACGGCACCGATGTCGCGCGATTCGATCGCCCGAGCATACGACTCGACGATGTTCGCAACGTCAGCTGTGCTCGGTGTTGCCGGCTTCGCCGGTGCAGGCTCGGGAACACTCGGCGGCGGCGCGGGACGAGTCGGAATTACAATCGGATTTGAGACTTGAGGCTGCCCGGTGGATAGGGGCGTTGCTGACTGTACCGTCGGCGCGGCCGCGCGCACAACCGGAGCTTGCGTCTGCGCGGGTTTTCGTGGTGTGACCACCGTTCTTGGCGGTGTGCGCGTCGGCGATTGCTTCGGTGTCTTTCTCGCTGTCGGCGGCGCAGGCACTGGCTTCGGTGTCGCGACGGCCTGCTGGGTCGACGTATCGATGGCCGACGACGCGACAGCGGGAGCGGGAGGAACCGTTGCCGCTGGGGCGGGTCGGGATTCCGCAGTGGCCGCAGGTGGGTTCGGCAACTGCGGGGTGGAATCCTTTTCTCTTCCCAACGCAAGCCACGCAGCCAACAGAACTGCTGCGGCTATCCCGCCTCCGATTGCGTACGGTGCAATTCTCCGAGTCGGCGTCCGGCCTTCGACCGGATGCTCGGACGTTGCAATCTCGATGGCAGTGCTGAGCGAGATGCTTGACGGCGATGTCGCCCCGCTCAGCCCGGCGCGAACGGCGCTGATCTCGTTTGCCATTACGAGCGCGTCCGTGTACCTGGCCGCGGGATCTTTTGCCAATGCCTTGCGAGTTATTCGGTCGAGCTCAGGTGGAATAGTCGAGATGATGTCCGTCACCGGACGAGGCGGCTCGGTGACAATCTTGTAGAAAAGACCCTGAAGAGTCGGGGACGTGAATGGCTTGCTTCCCGTGAGAAGTTGATAGAGCACAGTCCCCACGGCGTACAAGTCAGTGCACGACGTGATCTCTCCACTCATTACCTGCTCGGGCGCCATGTAGCTCGGCGTCCCGAGTACGAGGCCGGTGCGTGTCAGGTTCGATGACATGAGATGCGCGACGCCGAAATCCATGATCTTCGACCTGCCGTCGTCGCCTACTCTGATGTTCGCCGGCTTGATGTCGCGGTGAACAATCCCTTTCTTGTGCGCGTACGACAGTCCCGTGAGGACGTCGCAGATGATGTCGAGCTTCCCCTGCAGAGTGAGAGGCTCCTTGAGCTCCATCAGTCTTTCCAGATCGGCGCCGTACACGAACTCCATTGCGATGAAGAGATGGCCGTCCAGCTCTCCAAGGTCGTAGATGGTCACGACGTTGGGATGTTGAAGCGATGCCGCGGCCTGCGCCTCTCGCAGGAAACGCTGGCGGAGACCCTGATCGCGCGCGATCGACGCGTTCATGACCTTCACCGCGACCGTGCGCCCGAGCATCGAATCCGTCGCACGGTATACGACACCCATAGCGCCTTCGCCGACGGGTTCGACTATCTGGTATTTGCCGATCTTGATCGGCGCAGCAGGCGCTTGGGTCGGAGCAATGGGCAAGAGAGAGTCAGCGAGAGATCAGGTAATATCTACAACAGGTCCTGCACCAGGCTAGCTGTCAGGGAACGAACACAGCCCCGTGCGGCATTGCCATTCCCTTCACTCCATTCGGCCAGCTCGCTCGATCGTAGCTTACGCCGAACGTGCGCGATCCGGGATCTCTGAAGCTCTCATCCCAGAACAGCCGTCCGGTCGTTCGATCGAAATGGAGCATGAGAACTTTCGGCGGTCCGTCTCCCTGCTCGGTCAGCACGATTCGATCGCTGCCAGGATCAGCCGAGGCCCAGTGTGGGAAAAACGTCGTGTCAGTGGGTAGTGATGCGACCTCCTTCGGATGATCAGAATCAGAGATGTCGATCACGGCGATGCGATGCGCGTACGCAATCGGCATCAGCTCGAACTGCCCCGCGATCACTGGCACCGAGCAGCCGATATTCTGCGGGTGTGACATCGTCATGACTCGCTCGATTTTCGGGGTGCTCTCGATATTCGTGATGTGATAGAAGGCGCAATAGTACGTGTTCATGAGGGCACTGCGTCCGTCTGCAAGAGTCCGTATCTCGAACGGATACATGTGCGACGAGTCGCCTGGCACCGACGGCACCGCGAGCGTCTTCAACAGCTTCAGATCGGAGAGCCGCCAGACCTGAACGACATGTGCCGTTTGCTCGATTTTCATTGGACTGCTCGTTGTCACCGCCCGGTTGATCGCTGGAAGAACGGTCAGTCCATACGTGCGAATGCGCGCTCCCGGAAATGCCGGATCCTTTGACCATCCGCTACGCACTAGCCGTCCCTGTGAATCGAATTCTGCGAGGCCGCCCGGCTCGCCCGGCGTTTTCGCGTCGCCAAACTGAACGCTCGCCAGAACGTTTCCGTTCGGAAGACGCGCGAAAGAGTGCAGCCTGCGGCCGCCCGGTACTACTACGGTTTTGCCGGCGAGTCGCGGCGCAGCCCGATTCCGGAAATCGATGAGGAATGACCTGTCAGCACTGAAATCGTTCGCGAAGAATACCCCTTTTGCCGGCAGCGAGAACTCTGTGTGATGCGGCATTCGGCCGGCCGTATCGACAGTCAACGCAGAAAGCACAGAGCCGTAGGCGCTACTCCGAGGATTGGCGTCGAGCACCGTCAGCATGTCCGTACCGTTGGTCGAGTCGTTCCCGGTTCCGGCCCAGACGTAGAGGTACCGAGCAGGGTTGTGCGCAGTCGTATCGCGCGTCGCACCGCCGCACGCAGCAAGGATGAGGAATACAGTCGGCGCATATGCTCGCATCTCGTTCCTCCTGCGTTGTTTGATCCTACTCCCCCGCGAAGCTGCCGTCGGGCGCAACAATAAAGTCGCTTGTCAGCGGCATGAACGCTCGGCTACGATCTACGGCTATACTCCTTCAAGCGCTCACTGAGAAGCTCTCGTGCTTCAGTCTCGTTCATTGCGATGACTCTTCGAATGGTTCGATAATGTACCATTACCCGATAATCGCGCTTGCGCTAGATGTGCACGACTCAAAAATTGTATGAGGCCAAATTAATCTTCCCCGACGCGAGCGAAATGCTTACCGACAAGCATTCTGTGTCAGTCCAGTTCAAACTGACAGCTGCGCACCGCGAGCAATTGAAGTATGCGCTGATCGACGTGCGCCCGGGCATGAGTGTTACGCCGCGTCAACGCGCGGTGCTGATCGAAATCTGCTCCGGGCCCGAACAATTCGATCACACGCCCGAGCAACTCCTCGTTGCATTCAAGGACGGGCTGAACGACGCAGCCGACCATGCTGAAATTCCACACGGCAGCGATCGGGACGATCTCCTCGCGCGCCTGGTGACCGCGTTCATCGAAGAGCTCTTCCGATCTCCGCGCAGGGCGTTCGGCGCGTTGAGCGAGTCAGATGACAGCGAACGGTTGAGCTCGCACAGCCGCTGATCGGCGCGCCCTACAGCGATCCGTTTCGCTCCCCTCTAAGCTTCTGCTCGGCCATCCTCTCCACGAGGCGCTCGAATTCCTCGTCGGAAAAATGCGCGCAGATCTTCCGCAACCGGCGCGCGATGTCGGTACGGATCGCCTGTCTTCGAGCGGAAAGAACTTCATTCTCGACGAACGCCCGGTTGTCCCACTTGGCTGTTGCCAGGCACACTCTCCGGTTTGACTAAACCGTACGAAACCGCACAATTCGGGCCGCCAGCCAGTTATCTGGCAGGATTACCAGGCTCGTCGTCCTTCCCAGAATAGCCGTGCTCCTTGTTTGGCCACCATTCTTATGGTAGTCTCAATTGAATACTTCCATCCAGACCGCCCCGGACAAACCTCTAGTCTGACCCTTCTGGCGTCACGCCGATACGGAGGGTCACATGACTGCGAGAACAACCCCGCTACAGCGGAATACGGGCGACGGGGCAGAAGCCCCGGTAATCCAATCAGCTAACTCTCTCCTCGCTAAGCTCCCTGCAACCGAGCTGGATGCCGTAATTGACCGCGGCGAGCGAATCAGTGCGGCCGCGCGGCAGGGGCTGTTCGAGATTGGTGCTCCAATCGAGCAGGTGTACTTCCCTCTCACCGGAATGGTTTCGCTCGTCACGGTTCTCAAGGACGGGACGACACTGGAGCGCATGACTATCGGGCATGAGGGATTCGTCGGGCTCGGCCTGTTCCACGGTGTGACGACCCACAGCGCGAAGGGCATGTGTCAGATCGAGGGTGATTTCCACCAGATCCCCGCGGCGGCATTTCTCGAGGTATTAAAGAATGCGCCAAGGCTTCAGACAATCCTGCACCGCTATGCTCAGTACGCGTTCGAGGTGCTGGCGCAATCGGCCGCCTGCAACAGCACACACCTCGTCGAGCAGCGCTGCGCTCGCTGGTTGCTCATGACGATGGACGCAGTCCAGCAGCGGACCTTCAACCTGACGCAGGAATTCCTGTCGCAGATGCTGGCCGTGAGGCGGTCGGGTGTAACCGTAGCGATAGGCGCACTCGAGCGGCAGGGACTCATATCACATCGTTATGGCGCTGTGACGATTGAGGATGTAGAGGGATTGGGGAAGGTGTCGTGCGAGTGCTACGCGACGTTGCGCAAAAAGGAGCGCGAGCTCCTGTCCTGATCTGACTTACACGCCCAGCGAATCGAGGTATCGGCCCGCGGCCCATCCGCCAAGTCCCGATCCGATAAGCGACGCGACGAAGGCTGTACCCGTTCCGACGAAGCTGCCGGCCCACCATCCGATTGCGCCGAGCGCAGTCGCGCCGGTCAGGCGAACGAGCCACTTCACGCCGAGCTGAGCGCCCGCCTCGCTTTTCTCTTTTCCTTGATCACCATGGTGTACGCTACAACGTTTACACCGAGCGCGAACGTTCCGAGCACATAACGCACCGTCGGTGTCAATCCGTGCGGGTACAATGCGCGCAGTATGTAATGCTCGATGAAATCGCCCGCGTATCCGGCCTCACCAGCCAGCGCACGCAAGTGATTCTCGAGAGGAGTGAGCGGACACACCCATCCCGCATACTCGATCAGTATTCCCCATATCGCCGCCGGCGCGTGGACCCACAGAATCTTCGGCCACTTGAACGCGAGCAACGCGCCAAGCACAACGAACACGACGTAGGCGCCGTGAAATGCCACGACGAAATCGGCGAGAATCCGATAGATCATTCGGTTACCGGTTACCGGTTACCGGTTACCGGTTACGGTATTGCACTTCGACACGCCGAGCTTCTTCAGCAGCTGGTCGAACCGGGGATCCGACCGCCATCCCGACAACTGTGGCTGACACGGGAGACTGATGACGAAGATCCAAGCCTCGTGTCGTTCCACCCCCTTGTTCAACCAGTAGAACGCCGAGTCGGCATTTCCGAAACTCGCATGCGCAAGTCCAAAGAGAAGATCGACCCCTTCCGGCATCGCGAGGAGAAGTACGCGGGCTGAATCCAGTACACGCTTGGCATCGTCGCGTCGATTGGCTTTCATGTATGCGCGAATGCGGAGCGAGGGTGCCTCGCTCGCGATCGCCTGCTTCAGGTCTCGTTTTTCCAGAACTACGATCGCTGAGTCGGTTTTTCCCCATTCGAGAAGAGCTATGCCCATGTTGTCGAGCGCAAAGACGAAGGTGCTGTCGAGCTCCAGCGCCCGCTCCTCGGCGGCAATCGCCTCTTGATATCTGCCGTCAACGCTCAGTGCGAAACCGAAATCATTGTTGATAACGGCTGACAGAGGATCGAGGTCGGCCGCTCGACGAAGCTCTGGTATTGCCTCTCCCGCTCGCCCGATGATATACAGGTAGTCTCCGTACCACTGATGGGCCGTCGCGTTGGCGGGATCGAGCTGCAGCGCTCGCTTGAAATGTTCTTCCGCCTCCGCCCACTTGTACTCATAGATCAGCATGTTGGCGTAGCCGAGGTGCGCGTCGGAGAGATTTGGATCTAGCGCAATTGCGCGGCGCCCAGCCGCGAGTCCGGCCGGCGCGATCGAATCGCTGCGGAGCGGCGTGTACATCGGCAGAACACTCAGCGCCATCGCCAGTCCCGCGTGTGCCCGCGCGAACTGGGGATCCTTCTCGATCGCCTGCTGGAAGAGACCGATCGCCTTTTTCAGCGATTCGGTTCCTCGGCGCGCCCACAGATACCGGCCTCGCAAATACAAATCGTATGCTTCGAGATTCTTCGTTCCCTGCGATGCAGGCGTGATACCCACCGTGGCCCGCGCACCCTCTCCACCAAGCTTCACCTTGAGCGCATCGACGATTGCGCCCGTGACGCTGTCCTGCACCGCGAATACATCGCGCACCTGCTGCTCGTAACTGTCAGTCCAGATGAGCTTGCCCGTGGTGGCGTTACTCAACTGTGCCGTGAGGCGCAGTCGATCACCCGCACGACGCACCGTTCCTTCGAGAATCGCACCGACACCAAGCTCCCTGCCCACAGCTCGCACGTCGACGTTCTGTCCGCGGAACCGAAACGCAGCGCTCCGCGACGCGAGCGTCAATCCTGGAACCTTCGACAGCTCGGTAGTCAGCTCGTCTGCCATTCCCTCGGCGAAATACGCATTTGCGGTGTCGCCGCCGACGTTCACGAATGGGAGAACCGCGAGCGATCGAATGTCGACCGTGTCTCGTTTGGCGTAGGCAAGACCTGCTGCAATGATCGCAATCACCGCGGCTGCGACTGCCGAGACGATGAACTCCTTTCTGTTCGACAATTTGAGTCCGGTGCGCTGCGGCGCCGAGCGAGTAGCGCCGGCATCGAGCAGATGAAGTAGATCGCGCGCGCTCTGCGGACGATTGTCAGGCTCCTTTTCGAGACACTTCATCACGAGTTGAGCGAGCTCCGGTGGGCAATCTGCTCGCTTCGCTTTGAGCGGCGGCGGTGGCTCCTTCATGTGCGCTGCGAAGAGCTGATGCGGCTGCTTGTACGCGAACGGCGGCCGACCAGCGAGCATCTCGTATGCAACGCAGCCGAATGCGTAGATGTCCGCGCGATGATCGGTGTCCGGATCTCCTGCCGCCTGCTCCGGCGACATATAAGCGGGAGTGCCAAGCGATGTCCCGACCTGCGTCAGCGTTCCACCGGGGGCAGCCGTACGCGATGCGCTCAAAGCTTTTGCAATTCCGAAATCCGTGACGACTGCCGCCTCGTCAGCCAGCAGTACGTTCTCGGGCTTGATGTCGCGATGAACGACTCCATGGTCGTGCGCGTACGCGAGCGCGCGCGCCATGTCCTTCATGATCGCGACAGCTTCCACAATCGGCATTCCCGGATTGCGGTCGAGGCGTGCGCGCAAGGACAGCCCGTCCACGAACGGCATCGTGTAGTACGGGAGACCTGCTGCAATGCCTGTCGCCAGCACGGGGACGATGTTGGGATGCTGCAGCTGCGCAGCGAGCTTGATCTCTCTCTGGAATCGCTCGGC
>DATBRZ010000193.1:0-4531 GCA_036560025.1 Gemmatimonadaceae bacterium
GGGAGCTGGGCGCTGATTTTCCGATCGCCGACTACGAGCACCGCGCATTCTATAGTAGCGAGAACCACCGAGTGGAAATGCACCTGATTGCCAGGCGCGCGCATAAGGTTGTCATCCCGGAGATCGGTGAGATCTCGTTCGAGCAAGGTGAGAGCATCCGCACTGAGCTGAGCTACAAGTACGATCGTCCGATGCTCGAGGACATTCTTTCCGCGTCCGGCTTGAAGATCGAGAAGTGGATGCCCGCAGATGATGACTCCTTTGCTCTGGCGCTGGCGCGCGCGGAGGCTTGAGCGTACCTCGTGAGCCTCACTGAGGCGCAGCTGCTGGAAGACGTCAAGCGACTGTTCGCTCCTTCCCCGTCCGCACATCCGCGCGCCGTCGGACTGGAGCTGGAGCTCATTCCGATACTCCAGTCGACGCGCAAGCCGGCACTGGCAATCCGTGGCCAGGAGCCATCTACTGTCGATGTTCTCTCTCGCCTGGGAAAGCGCGAAGGATGGACAGAGCAGGCTGTTGGTGATGATCCCCCTTCCTGGACACTCCCCGACAGCTCACGCATTTCGTTCGAGCCCGGTGGCCAGCTCGAGATCAGCAGCAGTCCACACCCGACAGCGTCATCGGTGATTGAATCGACGCGGGCGCTCGCGGATATCCTGCGCACCGCAATGGCCGAACAAGGCATTGACTTGATCGCGAGCGGAGTCGATCCCTACAACGACATTGGCGTCGTTCCGTTGCAACTACACCGCGAGCGCTACGTCGGCATGACGCAATACTTCGACTCGATCGGTCCGTCCGGTGTGCGCATGATGCGCCAGACCGCCGCCCTGCAGATCAACCTCGAGCGCGGACAGCAGCCATTGTCGCGATGGCTTCTTCTCAACGCGATCACGCCGGTGGTGGTGGCGTTGTTCAGCAACTCGACCAACTATGCAGGGAAGCGAAGCAACCACGCCAGCTTTCGCGCCCACCTGTGGCGAACGCTCGACGACTCGCGCACCGGAATCGCTTATGACGAGACCGACCCCCTCGGGCGCTATCTCGAGTTCGCGCTCGACGCGTTCGCGATGCGGAGCGGAAACCGGACGCACCCCTACCAGACCTTCCGCCAGTGGATGCGCGATGGCGACATCGGGCTCGACGATTGGCACTTTCATCTCTCCACGCTGTTTCCGGAGGTTCGGCCAAAGGAGTATTTCGAGCTTCGCTCCGCCGATACGATTGATGTGAAGTGGCTTGCAGCCCCGGTGGTGTTCGTGACTGCCCTGGTTTATGATCGGGAAAGCTCGCAGCGGACCTTCGAGATCGTCGGCACACCGAACTACGATTTGCTCGAGCTGGCGGGAATCAAAGGCGTCTCGCATCCGGCGCTACGCCGGATGTCACGCGCGCTTGCCGATATCGCACTCGACGGAGCGCAAACACTCGGCGAGAATTACATCTCGGCACGCGACATCGAGACCGCGTCGGAGTATTTCGACCGCAAACTCTCCGCATCGTAAGCCAACCCGCATAGCTGGACTTTTCCTGTCGATGAACATCATTCCGCTTATAATCTTCGCCCAGATCGCCGGCGCCCCCGGCGCCCCCGTCACCCCCGCCGTCACCCCCGCCTCCCCGCTGCCGACAGCGGTAATTCGCGTCAACCAGCTCGGCTACCTGCCGAATGCGCCGAAAGTGGCAGTCTTCTGCTCACTCGAGAAAACGGAGCTGCGCGATTTCGAGGTCACCACCACGGTAGGCCAGCGCGTTCTGCAGCGGCCAGTGATCTCTGGCAAACCGTTCGGTCCGTGCGCGACCAACTATCGGCTCGACTTCTCCTCGGTCCGCGCAGTCGGCGAATATCGGATTTCAGCTGGAGGTATTTCGTCGTCGACAATCCGCATTCGCAACGACGTCTACGCAGGCGCGGCTGACACGCTGCTTTACTACATGAGGGAGCAACGGTCGGGCTACAATCCGCTCTTCAAGACCGTCGTACACACGCATGACGGCATCGTCGTCGACGACTCGAGCCGCGCCGGAAAGTTTGTCCCGGTCACCGGAGGCTGGGCCGACGCTTCCGACTACCTCCAGTACGTGATGACGTCAGCCAATGCCACGTACGTGATGCTCATGGCGTACCGTGACCACCCGAATGTTTTCGACGATCGATTCGATTCGCGCGGGTTGCCAGAGAAGAACGGAGTGCCGGACATACTGGATGAAGCGCGTCATGGCCTCGAGTGGCTCGTGCGCATGTTCCCTTCAGATTCCGAGATGTACAACCAGCTCGGTGACGATCGCGACCACACTTACTGGGATCTCCCCCCAACTGATTCGGCCGACTACGGCTGGGGAAAGGGGAAAGAGAGAGCGCTTTATCCCTGCACTGGAAAGCCGCAGGGTCTTTTCAAGTACAAGAATCGATCGAATGGCTTTGCATCGACAGCTGGCAAGTACGCATCGGCGTTCGCGCTGGCGTCATCGCTGTATCACCAGCGTGACAATGCATTCGCCGCCATGCTTCGTCATAAGGCATTCGCCGCATACGATATCGGAAAGAAATTTCCAGGAGTCTGCCAGGGCGCGCCTGGTCGCGCGCCTTATTTCTACGAGGAAGACAACTGGGTAGACGACATGGAGCTTGCCGGAGCGGAGCTCTACTCGCTGACACGCGATCGCAAATACCTGCGCGACGCCTTGGACTTCGCGTCACGCGAACCAGTAACGCCATGGATGGGAGCAGATACAGCTAAACATTATCAGTGGTATCCGTGGCACAACAACGGTCACTACGAGATCTGGCGCAATGCGAGCGCCGCCGACCGGAAAATCGTGGCGGATTACTACCGCCAGGGACTAGAGGCGGTTGTGAAACGGGCCGATAACGGATTCCGAATCGGAATTCCTTTCATCTGGTGCTCCAACAACCTTATGGCCTCGTTTGCAACTCAGGCCTACCTCTATCGCCGCATGACGGGTGACAACCGGTTCCGCGAGTACGAGCAGGCTGCGCTCGACTGGCTCTTCGGCACCAATCCGTGGGGAGTCGCGATGGTGATTGGTCTTCCACACGACGGCACCTTTGCGCGCGATCCACATTCCGTTGTTGCCAAGGAGATGCACGTCGAGCTAACCGGTGCGCTGCTCGATGGTCCCGTTTATTCGTCGATCTACAAGAATCTCCTCGGCATTAGTCTCCACGATCCGGACGAGTACGCACCGTTCAACACTGGATTCATCGTCTATCACGACGATGTCGGCGATTACTCGACCAACGAGCCGATCATGGACGGCACCGCGAATCTGGCGTATCTGCTGGCAGCGCTGGCCGATCGGCGTCGCTGAGCTCGCCCAGCAGAAATGCCAGAGCTACCGGACATAACCGTCTACATCGAGGCGCTGGCTTCGCGCATCGTTGGACAGACTTTGGAGCGAACGCGCATCGCGAAGCCGTTTCTGCTCCGCTCCTTCGATCCCCCGATCACCGCCGCCAATGGCAAGCGGGTCATCGGCATCCGCAGGATGGGAAAGCGAATCGTTCTCGAGCTCGAGGACGATTTGTTTCTGGTGATTCATCTCATGATCGCCGGACGCCTGCGCTGGGTTCCGGCCGGCGGCAAAGTGCCCGGCAAGATCGGGCTTGCTGCATTCGATTTTCCGAACGGCACATTGATACTCACGGAGGCTGGCTCCAAGCGCCGCGCGTCGCTGTGGCTGGTGCGGGGTGAGCAATCGCTCGAGCAGTTCGAGCGCGGTGGACTGGAGGTCCTGGCAGCCGATCTTGCGCAGTTCACCGAGCGCTTGTTGCAGGAGAATCACACCCTCAAGCGCTCTCTCACTGATCCGCGACTCTTCAGCGGAATCGGCAACGCCTACTCCGACGAAATCCTTCATCGAGCGAAGCTCTCACCCGTGAAGCACACGACACGCCTCAAGGAAGATGAAATCGCCCGCCTGTTCGATGCGACCCGATCCATCCTCGTCGAATGGACTGACCGATTGCGCCGGGAATCAGCCGACGATTTCCCCGCCAAGGTCACTGCCTTCCGCGACGAGATGGCCGTTCACGGGAAATACGGAAAGCCGTGTCCAGTCTGTGGCACTCCTGTGCAGCGCATTCGCTACGCTGACAACGAGACCAACTATTGCCCGCGCTGTCAGACCGACGGAAAACTGCTGGCAGATCGCGCCTTGTCCCGGCTGCTCAAGCAAGACTGGCCGAAGTCGATCGACGAGCTGACGTGGAGTTAGTCAAAGCGGGAAGCGGGCAGCGGGCAGCGGGTAACGGGTAACGGGTAACGGGTAACGGGTAACGGGTTACGGGTTACGGGTTACGGGTTACGGGTTACGGGTAGTTGCAGTTCCCAAAACCCCGCCTCGTAACCCGCTAGATCGTCCCCGCATTAATCCACTTCACCACTTTCGGCGGCTCATAAGCCTCGAACCTCTCCAAAAGCGCACGCGGCTCGCTTTCGACGATCACCATCGAGCGGTGAACGTCACGCACGAACTTCTCCTCAACCGCACGGTCGAGAAACGCCAG
>DATBRZ010000194.1:0-5235 GCA_036560025.1 Gemmatimonadaceae bacterium
CCGGCGGCCCTCTGATAGAGCCTTCGAACGAATGCCGGCGCTTCGACCGGCAAGCCGTTGATCGACTCCTTGTTGGCGGCGTACCATCCAATGGCGTGCGCCAGCATTATCGGCGGGATCAACAGGTATAGCGGCAGATAACTCCACGTCGCGCCCCCGCTCTCGAGCCCGAAGATCTTTCTGAGAATTGTCGCCGCAGTTGCGAAATCGGCTGCGCGGAAGAACACCCACGCAAGACACACGAATGAATAGGTGATCGCCCATCCTCCGATCTTTGTCGCAATTGACTCACGTCGCGGTATGCGGCTCCAGAGCTTATGAATCGCGAGCGCGATACCGTGCAGCATTCCCCACAGGACGAACGTCCACGCTGCGCCGTGCCACAGTCCGCCAAGCAGCATGGTGATCAGGAGATTCACATAAGTACGCCGCTCCCCCTTCCGGTTTCCGCCCAGCGGCACGTACAGGTAATCGCGCAGCCATCGGGAGAGTGTGATATGCCAGCGCCGCCAGAATTCGGTGATCGACGTGGCGAGATACGGCATGTTGAAATTCTCGGGTAAATCGAAGCCAATCATCCGCGCCACTCCGATTGCGATGTCTGAATAACCGGAGAAATCACAATAGATCTGGAGCGAATATGCGATCACCGCCGCTATCACGGTTCCCTGCGAAAATGCCTCAGGTATAGCGAACACCGGATTGACGAATGTCGCGAGCCGATCCGCGACGAACATCTTCTTCGTTACGCCGAGCAGAATGAGCTGAAGGCCGACAGAGGTGCGCGCCCACGAGCGTTCCAGCTTTCGCTCAAGTTGCGGAAGGAATACAGATGCGCGCACGATCGGGCCGGCGACCAGCTCAGGGAAGAACGACACGAACAGCGCGTATCGCCACAGACTGCGGCATGCCGGAATTTCGCGACGATAAACGTCGATCGTGTAGCTGAGAGTCTTGAAGGTGAAGAAGGAGATTCCGATCGGGAGCGCGATTCCGAGAGGGACGGTGCTCTCTCCGATCAGTCCTGCGAATGAATCGACGAACCAGTCAGCGTACTTGAAGTAGCCGAGGAGTCCGAGGTTGGATACGACACTGAGGCGGAGCCATCGCTTTCGCTCGGAAGGATCATCAGTCCCCTCGATTCTGAGGGCGCACGCGTAGTCGATGACCGCGGGCAGCGCGAGAACGAAGAGATGCCAGGGAGTTCCGGCAGCGTAGAAGATGCCGCTCGAAACGAGAATCAGCGCCTGACGCGATGTTCGCGTCGGCATCAACGCCAGGCCAAGCAGCACCAGTGGCAGGAACAGAGCGAACTGCCAGCTAATGAACTGCACTTTTGATGTTGCTTAGCGGTCGGCTATCTGCTTAGTCGCCGGCAGGCGCCACCTTATCTCGTGCCAGATTTCTTCGGCTACGAGGCGATGTCCGGCCGCGTTCAGGTGTCCGATTCCGAGCGTTGTTGTTGAAAATCCGCGGAATAGTTCGCCGGCATTTCGCCGCGCGAGCATTTCCGCGCGCGTGGAAATACAGTGTACGCGCAGCTCCTCACAGGCGGAAAGCAGCCGGACCTCTTCCGGATCGGGAGAAGCTCCGCCGGTTGCCCTGATCGCAGCCGTGTACACGATTGTCAGCGACTCACCGAATGCACGCGACAGCGCGAGCACCTCGGCGCGAGGAACTTTGGCAACCTCACCGTCCGCTGGTGTCGGTCCGCGATCATCTGCGTCGCTCTGAAAGTGGTAACGAACGAAGCGAGGAGTTCGTTGCAGCATTTTCTCGAAGCGTGCGCGACTCAAGGCAACGAGAGACGATTGCGAACTGCGAACTAACTGCGAACTGCGAACTGTACGGTCTGGATTGGTGACGATGTCAACTGTTCCATCCGCAGCGATTCGCATGCGCGGATAGTGTCGGTTGAGGGGATCCGCACCCACGTCATCGCCGCCAACGACAATCACCACGTGTGCGGGATGCCACGTGTCGATCACATCCTTCGCCGACAGGAGGTACTGCGGCGGAGATGCTCCGCGCCACCCGTACTGCCTGACGTTGATCGGCTTGTCATTCGCTCTGGCGATCCGCTCGAGCCATGATCCCATCGTCTCGCGGTCGCCCACCTCGCGGCCTGCGACGTGGGAATCGCCAAGGATCACAACTACCGGTGCGTTCGGGATTGATTCATTCCCGGTCAAGCGGGCACCTGCAATCGAGTAGCTCGAGGTCGAGATTCCTTCCTCGATCTGCCGCTGTGTCACGATCGGCGCCGAGAGGCGATCTGCTTTGGGATCGGGTACAGGCGGTGGCGACGCCGTCGCGAGTGGACGCACGGCGCCTTCGAGAAAGAGAAGCGCGGCGATCATTCCGCCGGCTGTTGCGAGTATCAGCCTGAGGCGCGGTCTCACGATTTTCAGACGCCCGGCCTGGGGCTCAAGCAACTATAGAAGTGTCCTCTTAGTGAGAATCGGCCGCAGGGTGGCCGCTTATCGCTCTGGAGCGGCGTTTGCTGCGGAAAAGGTTCCAATGCCGGAAACGAGCTATCGGCTCCCGAGCGATACGAGACTCGGACGAGTCATTCTGCAGGTGTCGGATCTCGCCAGATCGATCTCGTATTACACTGGCGTCCTCGGCTTCAGATCAGTTTCGAGCACGCAGGGAGCGGCGTCACTTTCTCCGCAGGATGAGGACGTAGTTGTAATAGAGCTGCGCGAAAAACGCGGTGTCGCACAAGTTCCTCACCACGGCCGGCTTGGCTTGTACCACTATGCGATCCTTTTGCCGGATCGCGCCGCGCTTGGACGATTCGTCGCTCACCTCGCGCGGTTGAATGTTCGCGCCGGTGCTTCCGATCATTTCGTCAGCGAAGCGCTGTATCTGCGCGATCCCGATGGGATCGGCATCGAGGTCTACGCTGATCGTCCGCGATCTGCGTGGCGATATCGAGACGGCGAGATGGAAATGACTACCAAGCCGCTCGATCTGCCCGACCTCGTTCGCGCGGCCGGCGGTGAACAGTGGAAAGGAATGCCGAAGGGAACGCGGATTGGGCATGTGCACCTTCATGTCGCCGATCTGCGTGACGCGGCTGCGTTCTATCAGGGAGGACTCGGATTCGACACGACAGTATCGAGCTATCCCGGCGCGCTCTTTCTTTCCGCCGGGGGATACCATCATCACCTCGGCACAAATACATGGGCGGGAGACGCGCCTCGCGCCGGCGATGACGAAGCGCGGCTGCTCGAGTGGACTGTTGTAGTGCCGGATGCGGTAGATGCGAGCGCGGTCGCCGACAATCTTCGCGCGTCGGGTTACGTCGCGGAGAAGACCGATGAAGGGTTCACTGCCGTCGATCCCTGGGGTATCCCGCTTCGCGTCGTTGCGAAGCCGCGCGAATGACGCGAATCACCGGCCTTCATCATGTCACCGCAATTGCCGGCGACGCGCAGGAGAATCTCGATTTCTACCGCGGCGTGCTCGGCATGCGGCTCGTCAAGCGCAGCGTCAATCAGGATTCACCGGGAACGTATCACCTGTTCTATGCGGACGCGGAGGGACATCCCGGCGCCGATCTGACCTTTTTTCCCTGGCCGGAAATGGAGCCTGCACGCGGCGGTGCAGGGCTCGCGATGGAAGTGTCACTCGCCATACCGGCCGGCACTCTGGATAATTGGATCGAAAGATTCGAGAGTTGTCAGCTCGCGCATGCGCCGATCGAGGTACGCCGCGGAGAGCGAGTGCTTCCCTTCTCCGATCCGCACGGGCTCCCGCTTACGCTTGCCGAGACTAAGGACGAGCGCGAATTCACTGCATGGCGCGAGAGTCCGGTCGCT
Organism: Gemmatimonadaceae bacterium; assembly: GCA_036560025.1. Lineage (GTDB taxonomy): Bacteria > Gemmatimonadota > Gemmatimonadetes > Gemmatimonadales > Gemmatimonadaceae > UBA4720. The sequence goes on from DATBRZ010000194.1 coordinate 3,828, forward strand.
CCGGCAATGCAGGTGCGCGGGCTGCACTCAGTGCGCTTGTGGGAGGGACAGCCTGGACCAACTCACGATTTTCTCGTCGGTGTGCTCGAGTTCAAGAGCGACGGCGAAGAGAACGGCTGGCATCGCTATACGATCGGCGGAGGCGGATCCGGAAAATTCCTCGAGCTGCGAGAGGTGCCCGGCTCGCCTCGTGGAAAATGGGGAACCGGAGGCGTGCATCACGTAGCCTGGCGAGTTCCCGACGAGGCAGCTCAGCTCGCGGCGAGAGCCAGAATCGAGCGTGCGCACCGTCGGCCGACTGAAGTCATCGATCGTTTCTGGTTCAAGTCGGTGTACTTTCTCGAGCCTGGCGGCGTATTGTTCGAGCTCGCAACCGATGGTCCGGGGTTCACGGCCGATGAAGATCTTGCTACGCTCGGCGAGAAACTAGTGCTGCCACCCTGGCTCGAGCCATACCGATCCAGAATCGAATCCGCACTTCCCAAGCTGTCGACGCTACAACAAAAGGCCCCGGCGTGACGCCAGGGCCTTTTGGGTTACAGCAATCGCAGCTCGTTATTTCTTGGTAGCGTCTGCTTCGATCTCGTCTTCCTTCGTAATCTTTGCAGAATTCTTGAGAGGACCGTAGCCGCTGCGGCCCGGATGGTCGGTGACAATTACGGTCGCCTCGCCGATGTTGTTGGCGTAGTTGCTCTCCGCGAACTGGTGACATTTTCCGGTAAGTATGTCGGTCACACGAGGGCACGGTTGGCCGGGCGCAGGATCGTACGCGGGGTTCACCTCAACTTGGATGGTGTACACGCCGGGTGGAACAACAGGTTGTCCATCGCCGCCGTCGAGCACGAAGTACTGTCCGCCAAGCTTGAATACATAGGTGTCCGCCCACCCATCGCTGATTCCCTGATTCCCATCGATCGTCACTGACCCGCAGTTCCGATAATTCCAGCGTCCGTCGCCGCTGTTCACGTTGTACGGATCAGTGTCGAGCATGCAGAAGCCGCGTTTTGCTGCTTTCCATACTTGGCCCGACGTATCGAGTAGACGGTACGTCGCATAATGCTGAAAGTGGAAATGCCGATGACAGCTGGCGAACTCGAACAATCCGTCGGCGTCGGAAAAATCACCGTCGCCGTTGGGATCCATGTGCTGGAGCGGGCTCCCGATATAGACGTCCGCATCGCCGATGTTCGGCGTGGTGACGGTGAACCGAAGAACGGTATGGGTTCCGGGATTGACGTCGCCTTCGATCACGCTGCAGAAGTCCGCGGGAAAATCCTCGACGCGAGTTACCCAATTGTTCTGCGTCGCTTTGGAGTCGACGATCAAATCAGGAAGCCCGTCGAGATCAGGCGCGTTTTGAACGGTTGCGACCGACGGCTCTGTGTTGGTTGGGCGATTGGCATCCACG
>DATBRZ010000195.1:0-4850 GCA_036560025.1 Gemmatimonadaceae bacterium
ATCTCCGACTCGGCGATGTTCGCTGCCGGAATTCCGTCGATTCTCGCCTCGCTGAGAGGCGTTTCTTACATGCAGGTCGATGTGTGTGGTCCGTCGGCTGATCTGCATTCCGGTTCCTACGGCGGTGCGGTGATCAATCCCGCGACCGAGCTCGCCCGCCTGCTCGCGTCATTGCACCACGACGACGGCCGCATCGCCGTAGACGGCTTTTACGATCGCGTTCGCGAATGGGAGCCGGACATCCTGGCGCAGATGCGTGAGCTCCCGTTCGATGACGAACGGTTCCGCGCGGAGACTGGAGCGCCCGCGCTCGGAGGCGAGAGTGGGTTCACGACGCTCGAGCGCTTATGGACGCGTCCGACGTGTGACGTGCATGGCTTCCTCTCCGGCTATACCAGCGAAGGCGCAAAGACGGTTTTGCCGTCGACGGCAATGGCCAAGCTCAGCTGCAGGCTCGTTCCGGATCAGGAACCTAGAGAAATACATCGGCGGATCGAAAAGCATATCACTCAGCGCGCGAGACGGGGCATCACAGTGAAGGTGACATACATCAACGGATGCCGCCCGTGGCGAGCTGACGTCCGCGGCCCACTGCTCAATGCTGCAAGGCGCGCACTCCTCTCAGTCTTTCCGAATGAGCCGGTAATCGTTGGCGAGGGCGGAACGCTTCCTATCGTCACGGAGCTCGAGCAAACCCTTGGCACTCCGGTGCTGCTTGCAGGCTTTGGCCTTCCGGGCCACAACGCGCACGCACCGAACGAATGGATCTCCGATGAGAACATTCAACTCGGCGCCAGAGCGATAGCAGCGCTGTGGGACGAGTACGCCAGTGAGAAGAGAAATGGTTCGTAACATCGGACGACTGATGTCGCTGATTACCATCGCGATGCTTTTCCACGGATGTCGGACTGCATCGAGCGAGCTGAGTGACATCTCACGAACGGGCGCGGTGCCGGAGCTGTACGGAGCCGGTGTCTTCAGCACCGGGGCGTGGGATTTCTTCATGGCGTGGACGCCAGATCAACGTGACGTCTTTTTCTGTCACGCGAGCGACGACTTCAGCACGTTCGAGATCTTCGAGACGCGGCTGGGTGTTGATGGACGATGGAGCCAGCCCGTGCATCCGCCTTTCGCATCGCGGTGGAGCAACTCCGATCCGCATCTCACAATCGACGGGCGACGCGTCTTCTTTATCTCGAACCGTCCGCTTCCTGGCGAAACGAGCAATGAGGCGCGGAAGAGCTACGACGTGTGGTATGCGGATCGAAACGCCGACGGCTCATGGAGCGAAGGGCATCATCTCGATGCGGCGCTCAACGATCCGAATGGAAACGAGTGGTCGCCAAGCGTCGCAGCGAACGGAAATCTTTATTACGGAAGCAATCGCGCTGGCGGGCGCGGCGATCAGGACATCTGGATTTCGCGCTTCGTGAACGGAAGATATCAGGCGCCTGAGAATCTCGGCGATTCAGCAAACACACCCGGTGGTGAGATCGAGCCGTGGATCGCGCCCGATGAGAGCTATCTCATCATCAGCGGTGCGCGGCGGCCGGATTCCACGGGAAGCTATGATTTGTACATCTCGGCGCGACGAAACGGAGTGTGGCAGAAGTCGCGTCCGATCGGTGCCGGGATCAACACACGCGCGGCTGAATTCAATCCGAGCGTCACTCCCGACGGCAAGTGGCTTTTCTTCAGCAGCAATCGCCCGCATTCACCTCCATTCGGGCCGAGATTCGACAATCCTCGCGACGAGCGTAACGTCGACGGCATCGGAAACGGTAAGACCGGTGACATCTATCGGATACCGATGCGCACTGTAACAAAAGGAAGCCACTGAGCCAGCGCGCGCGAGTCATCGCCGCGTTCGCGGCGATCTACATCATCTGGGGCTCGACGTATCTCGCGATTCGCTACGCGATCGAGACCATTCCGCCATTCCTGATGGCGGGAACGCGGTTCACGATCGCTGGCGCGGTTCTATTCGGACTCTCGATGGCCGCCGACGGCGCGAAGCCGACGCTGAGACAATGGCGCAACGCGGCAGTCATCGGAACGGCGCTGATGACTTTCGGCAACGGCATCCTGGGGTGGTCGGAGCAATTCATTCCGACGGGATTCGCGGCAATCGTCGTCGCGATCGTTCCATTCTGGATGGTAATTCTCGATTGGTTGCGCCCCGGCGGTGTGCGGCCGACCCGAGCTGTTTTCATCGGACTCGCTCTCGGTACGATCGGGCTGATCGTTCTCGTCGGACCGCTGGCTATCGCATCGCTGAGCGGCGCTCGTGAGGGAATTCCATTCGGACCCGTTGCAGCACTTGTTTTTGCAGGAGGGTTGGTGTGGTCCGCGGGATCGATTTACTCGCGTTACGTGGACCTTCCCGGTTCAGCTGTACGCGCTACTGGAATGGAAATGCTCTGCGGAGGTGCGATTCTTCTTTTCATCGGAACTGTCACCGGTGAGGCACGCGTACTTGACATAGGCAGCATCTCGGCACGCTCCGTCGGTGGTCTTGTCTATCTGATTACATTCGGCTCATTCGTCGGCTTCACGGCCTATATCTGGTTGCTCAAGGTCGTGCCGGCGTCAAAGGTTGCGACGCACGCATATGTGAATCCCGTTGTTGCGGTTCTTCTCGGTTCAACGATCGGCGGTGAGACGCTGACGGTTCGCACCATGATCGCCGCCGCCATAATCGTGGCCGCCGTCGCGTTGATTACGACCGCCCGCGCTCGCGGATCTTCCCACTAGGGGCACCGCGCTCCATTCTTCACTGGTGCGAACGCACCTTTGCATCGCTCTGTCGATCATCGTACCGGGAACGGCGGCTGCGCAATCGCCTGCGTCGCTGAGTTATCGGGGCTGGGCGCTCGGAATCTCACGCGATAGCGCGATCAATCTCGCGAAGAGTCAGAACGGTCAGGTTCTCGATTGCGTCGGCGGTTCCGATCGAATGATGTTTTGTCGCACCCTGGGCGGAGCGCAGCCCGACATCAGTGCTTACTTCAGCGCTGAGCCGAGACGACTGGAGATGGTAACGATCATCGAGCCGCTCGGCGCGGCGGCATCCGCTGATTCGGTTGCGCATTGGTTTCGCGATCAGTGGGGTGACCCGAAACCTCTCCCGAAACGCGACTCTACGTCGGGCCCGACAATCATTGCCGCGTCGCAGTGGCTCGGCATGTGGTTTGGTGCCGGCGGCGCAATCGGCAGCGCAACGATCATGTCGATAGGGGACAAGCGTATGCTTGGAGTGGCGATCGACAACCCCCTCAGATATCTGCGAGGACGTCCGCCGCAGCCCAAGGCGCGAACGCTTATCGACGAAGACACGCTGCCGCCGTAAGCCATTGCGCTTCGCCGCGGCGGGCATCCTGACGCTGCTTGTCGCGACGGTCGCTGCGTGCGTCCGCCCGTCTGCCGTCGTGCGTTACGCGGAATCAGCGTCGAGAACCACGGAAGAGTTTCCTCAGCTCGCCCGCGAGATTCACGCGAGCTGTCTTCGCGTAGAAGCCTACAAAGCACAGCGGAAGTCCGAGTGGTACGACGAAGTCACGTTCCGCCGTGCGTGCGCAACACGCGACACAGCCGTCTTCGGACTGATTCAGGCGAACGATGTCATTGCGGCGTATCTGAAGGCGCTCGCCTCGATCGCCGGCAACAGCGGAGCATCTCTGGAGCCTCAGACAGGACGATTCGTCAAGCTTCTCGCCGGAAAGGCAGGCTTCAACGAACCTCAGGCGGATGCGGCGGAGCGATTGGCAGAATTCGTCGCTTCGAAAAGCGTTGAAGGATTCAAGCGACGCGAGCTTTCAAGGGTCATCGCCGCCCACAACGCCGACGTTCAGACCGTCGTTTCAACGCTGCTGCGTATCGTGACGCAGGATTTTCCCAGCGCGTTCAACGTTGAATCGACTGCGCAAGACAATTTTTATCGTACGTCGCTCGCGGAGTTCGGCGAGCGCGAGCCGCTCGCAGCAATCCTCGTCCGTGAGCAGCGAGATCGCCGAGCGATGGAGCTGATGAACAAGAGGCGAGCGATCACGTCGTACGCAGCGGCCCTCCGAAGAATCCAATCCGGTCATCAGAAGCTTTACGATGAGCGGAATCACCTCGATGCGCCGGCATTGGCGGTCGAGCTGATCAGAGCAGCGAAGGAGCTGGACTCGATAACGCGCGAGCTTGACCGCGCATTCCGATGAAATCCAGACGCAACGCTAACTCAGTGGTCTCGGCGAACGATGCACGCTCGCTTGCGCGACTCTATTACGAGCTTGCCGGCTCGATCGGCAAATACCGTTTCGACAACTGGCACAAGCTGTCGCCAAGTGAGCGCGGCGACCTGGAGTCACTGGAATGGACGCTTCTCACGTTCTCATCTGACATGACGAGTCGAGCAATAATATTTGATCTAAGCGAGGCCAGGTCCGCGCTGCGCGAGATCACTGCCGCAACGAAACGGCTCAAACAATCCATCGCGCGACTCAATGACGTGCGCGACGTAATCCGCGCCGCTACAAAAGCGGTGACGCTCGCGGCCGCGATCTTCAGCGGTAACGCCGAAGCCGTTGCATCAGCAGTAGCCTCGGCCACCGATTAGTGAGCTTGAACCCTTGGAGTCCGCGGGATATGCTTGGCATCCCTAAGCGGGAGGTGGCAATGCGGAGGCAGATTGCGTGGTTTCTCGTTGTGGCAGTGTTCGGGTGCGTGGATGCCAATCGCCCAACCAACACAGAGCCGTCGGTCGCAACCGTTCAAAACGCGCCTGATCTCGACGGGCTTCCTGATTTGATCGTCGACTCCAAAGCGACGCAGAACAATTGGGTAACTCGCGTCGAGGATTTTCC
>DATBRZ010000196.1:0-5911 GCA_036560025.1 Gemmatimonadaceae bacterium
ACAACGTATTGTCCGAGGAAGGGGTTCGGCAAAGCGTCCTGTCGATTCTGGACGCGACGCTTCTCTTCTCAATCTCCACCGTGACTCCGGAAGGCCGCCCTTACATCAATACTGCTTACTTCAGCTATTCCGATGCGCTCGAGCTCTACTTCCTCTCCCATCCAGCTTCACTTCACTGCCGCAACCTTGCGCGCAACGCTTCGATCGCCGCCACGATCTTCTCCTCGGCGCAGCAGTGGACCGATCCCGGTCGCGGCTTGCAGTTGTTCGGTACATGCGCGGTGACGTCGGGGGCCGCTGCGGAGGAAGCAGAACGCGTCTATCGAAAGCGATTCCCGGGCTACCCGAAGTGGAAGGCGTCTCTGAAAAATGAAGATCTTGGCCATGAATATCGGTTCTACAGAATCGACGTTGCTTCGATAAAGGTTCTGGACGAAAGCAACCTCGGCGACGCTGTATTCGTTCGTGCCTCGGTGGCGGTTGATCGCTAGAATGAACCGGCGCTAACCCTCACGCGACTGTCGCATGTCAACCGCTCCGCGGACAACTCGACACACGCAATCCGGCTCGCGTTCGAAGCGCCGATCGTCTGCGCAGGCGATCGCGCGGACTGCGTACAGCTCCGAATCCGGACGCACGTACAGCCTCGATCGCCTCATCGGTAGAGGAGGTTTCGGCGAAGTCTACCTCGCGACGCCAACACCACAATCGGGGCTTCCCGCACAGGTGTGCGTCAAGATCACCGACCGCATCTCCGGCTGGGTTCGCGAGGCGTACTTTGCCGAGCTCCTCGCTCGCCAGGAGCGATCACTTCGCGTGTACGATCGCTTCGCTGAAATTGTCGACGGGCGCATGCGCTACTGCCTCGCGATCGAGTACGCAGAACACGGCGATCTCGGCACGTGGGTTGGTCAGCGCGGCGCACAGTCGGAGCGATTCGTTCGCCGTGAGATGGCAGCGATACTCGGTGCGCTCGACGCATTGCACCGTGGGCAGGCGCTGCATCGGGACCTTACACCATTCAATGTCTTCGTCTGTCATGGCGAGCAGTTGAAGCTCGGCGACTTCGGCATTGCGACACATCAGCTCAACCCGCGCGGCGTTACCGCCGATTCATTCAACCTGTTTCACGTCCCGAATGAAATCGCGTGGGGCAAGGTTCGCCGGTGGCAAAGACGCGATGATATCTATCAGATCGGACTCATCGCTGCGATGCTCCTGCGCGGAGACATCACCAAGCCGATGAGGAGCAAGGACGTGCGCAGACTGCCGTGCAGCGATCATCTGAAGGAGGTCATCCACGGCTGTCTCGGATCTCGCGGCAAACGGTACGAGGCCGCCAGCGAATTGATGGCAGCGCTCCGACAGCGGCCAAAACAGCCGAGACTCGGCCGAGTGAATACTCTCGACGGAAAGCGTCTCTCGTTTACGGGCTTTCTCCGGCGGCCGCGAATTGAAGCAATCAGCACGGCGAAAAAAGCAGGCGCAATCGTGCAATCAAAGCCGGGCAAGTTGACGGACATCCTGGTTCGCGGTCAACCCAACAAGCAGCAGATCGCGGGCAAGGATGCCGGTTCGAAGCTGATCGAAGTTCGACGGCTGGCCGCGCAGGGACACAAGGTGACCGTCATCGGTGAGCGTCAATTCTGGCGCCTTGCTGAATCAGCGTCGCGTAAGCGCACGAAGAAGGCGCACTGACGTCGGAGGAACGCCCATGCCTGTGCTCCGCATCCAACACGCAGTACCGAGCTTTGAAAGCTGGAAACGCGCATTCGACGCTGACCCGATGGACCGAAAGACCTCGGGCGTTCGTCGATACCACGTTTTTCGATCAACCGAAGATCAGAACCTCGTCATGATCGACCTCGAGCTCGACACTCTGCCGGAAGCTCAAAGGCTGCTCGAAAGGCTCCGACAACTATGGTCCGGACCCGGCGGAGCTGTCACGCGAAACCCACAAGCCTGGATCGTCGAACGAGTAGAATCGACGTCCGTCTGATGTGCCGACTGAATGTTATCGCTATTTCTCAAACGTCTGCAGACGATTTCGCGCCTCGACGTTTGTCGAGTCGCGCCGCACTGCTTCACGAAACGCCGCGATGAGGAAGAAGTGATGAACGAACGCTCGCCTTCGTAGTGCACGCCCCGTCTCATTGCAGGAGGCGCCATACAGTGTAGGATACTTACCGCTACAGGTAGCCACACAGGCAATCCCATCAAGGAGAACACATGCGCCGTTACCGATCGCTCCTCCCGCTCGTGCTAGTACTCACCTATGCGAGTTGCACCGCGCCGGCCAAGGCGCCGGAGGCGTCAGCGTCAGTTGATCCGGCGGCGCTCCAAGACACGATCCAGGCCCGGGAGCGGGAGTGGTCAGCCGCCTACCTTGCCAGCAACGCGGGGGGAATTGCCGCCCTCTACACGGAAGATGCAGCGCAGGTGCAGCCCAGTGGCGACTGGTTCCGCGGCCGCGATGGGATCACCAAGGGAATGCAAGCGCAGTTCGATACTGTCGCAGCGACGGCCCGGCAAGACATCACCGAGGAAGTCATACCGGCTGGCAACTACGCCATCGAGATCGGCCACTACACGTGGCAGGGGACGAGCAAGACCGACAAGTCCCCTCGTTCTGGCGCCGGGCGTTACATGGTCGTCTGGCGGAAGGACAGTGACGGAGTGTGGCGGCTGCACCGCGACATTGGGAGCGAGGCGCCGAAGAAGCCATAGCAGCGTACCGTCACAGATTGGCTTCCGCCTCGCCTGGGCGTCCACACGCAAAACGGGAGAGCGATATCGCTCTCCCGTTTTCTTAGCCGCGGAATACTCCCGCTATCTGCACTTTCCGCTGTTCCCTCTGTACCCGTTCGGGCAGGGCGGCGGTGGTGGAGGTGGAGGCGGAGGAGTGCCACCACCACTACCATCGGCTGTTGCGACAAGTCCGCCGAGCTCGTCCTGAATGTTCTTGAGCGGGCTGAAGACGAATGTCGTTGTTCCGCTGCCGCCCCAGAGAATTCCTATCAGAGTGACGTTGTCGCCGCTCGTGATCTTGAACACCGGTGAGCCGCTGTCGCCACCGCTGACGATCGCAGGTCCGCTGCTCACGACCAGAGTCTGGCAGCGCAGCTGAACGTTCGAACCGGAGACATTCACGGTCACGCAGGTGCTCGACGCGTTGCCCTGAGTCCATCCCGTCGTTCGTCCAACCTTGTTGATCGCACCGGTGAATGTGGTGCTCGTGTTGTCCTGCGCAGTTACGGTGAAAGCGCCGGCAGTCGTGAGCGAACCGTTGTTGACACCCGTGGTCTTTGCGATCACGCCTCGGGCCGACGCAGCGCTTCCATTGTAGAGCGCCCTCGAAGCGTCGCTCGACCGGCAGACCTTGCCCGCGGAGCATGAGCCACCCGCGACGTACACGGGATCAGCCGCTTCCGTGGCAATGACTCCGCCGCTCAACAGCGGCTGGCCGTAGGTCGTTCCTTCGGTGCCGCCCTGCGTATTCGTGCAGTGCGACGCGGTGACGAACGAGGCAGCGCCGTTGTAATCGGCATTGAATCCAAGACTGCAGAGATAGCCGGGGAAATTGATCTGCGTACCACCCTGTGTTGGCCGAATCGCATCCTGCAGCGTCGAGAGCCGAACGATTGGCGCCGTTACCCGAACTTCGAACTCATCGGCTGTCAGCCCACGCGCTAAGAGCGACCGCTCGATGCCGGGAATCGCGCTCGCGTTCTCCACGCCGAAGACGAGCTTGCCGATCGCTTCGTCGTGATCTGCGAACACCGTCCCGGGGCCCGCCAGCACTTCGCGAGATACCTCAGGGAAAAGCGCTGCAAGACGATCCTGAGCGACGGCGCTCATATCTAATGAAGGGGAGACATTCCGTCCCGGCTCGCTGGGAGCGGGGGACTCGGTACAACCAAACACCGCGACGACAATCGCTGCGACGGCGATCCGTGAGAGGCTTGCACGGAAGCTCATTTTGACCTCGGTTTTGGGAGGATGTAGCGGGCCGACAATAGTAACAAGGAGAGGCGCGAATAGACAGTTGTTTCGGTTACGTTACGGGTGGCCGATGTCTGTCGGTGGGGGGTGCGAATTATGCGGCCCCCGGAGCGCGATACGTCCGATACCGGAGATCGCCATGAAAGCACCTCGGTCCATCCTCGGTGCATTAGTTACCCTGGCGCTGGTCTCGCACCCGGCTCGCGCCCAGGATGCGCGTCAACTCGTTGGGAGCCAATCGGTTGCTGTTTTGCCCCTCGACCATGCGACTGCGTCGAACATGAATGCGGTCGTAGACCGGGCGATCGCTGATGCGAGAGACGCGCTCGACCGAATCATTGCCGTAAGTGGGCCGCGTACGATCGAGAATACCCTGCGTCCCTACGATGACATGCGCATCGGGCTGAATGTGACACGCGCGGTCGAATTCTTCGCGAACAATCATCCAGATCCAGCGATACGCAATGCAGCACGCGAGCCGGCGCAGCGCCTGAGGGAGTTCAACAACGAGATACGACTGGATCCACGTCTGTACCGTGCAATCGCACAGATCGACGCGTCGCACGCGGATGAAGAGACGCGCTTCTATATCGAACGTGAGCTAGCCAGTTTTCGCATCGCCGGCGTTGAGCTCGACGCGGCGACGCGTGCAAGGCTTGCCAGGCTCCGCGCGGAAGTGAATCGGCTCGAACAGCAGTTTCTCGAGAATCTGCGAGCCGACACTAGTGCGTTCGTCATAAAGGACGTCGTCGTACTCAAGGGAGCGCCGCGCGACTGGCTGAATGCACAATCACGCGGTCCGTCCGGCGAGATAATGATCAGGCGAAACGCGTCCCCCGTGCTTCTTTACGCAACGGACCCCGACGTTCGGAAGCGCGCGCTGATCTACATGTTCAATGTTGCGGCGCCGACCAATCATTTCACGCTCGACACGCTGCTTCGGACCCGTAGTCAATTAGCAGCGATCCTCGGATACCGCTCCTTCGCCGAGTATGATCTCGAGCGCAACATGGCGAAATCGCCTGAAAACGTGCGCGCGTTTCTGAATGACCTCGACCATGTACTCGAACCGGCCTTCCAGCGTGATCTCGCTGAAGTGCTGTCGATACTCCGGCGCGAGCGAGCCGGCGCACAACGCGTGGCCGCGGGTGACGTGACTTACTTCCACAGGGTCGCTCACGCGGAAAAGGCTGCTGCCGATCCGGCGGCATTACGCGAATACTTCACGTACGCGGGCGTTAGAGACGCCATCTTCCGTACTTCCGGTACGTTATTCGGTCTCGAGTTCCGCCGCGTGAGAGATGCGCCGGTATGGCATCCGAGCGTGGAGGTGTACGATGCGCTGGACTCCGGCCATGTCATCGGCCGAGTGTATCTCGATACGCATCGAGGCGGTGGTGGCGACCGAGCAGGCGGTACCAGCACATTGCGGACGGGAGTGCGTGGCCGTGTGCTGCCCGAGGCAGCTCTGAGAGGTGGCTTCGGAAGCGAGCGTCCCGATGATTCGACGCTGATGAATCCTGCCGCAGCCGGCAATTTCTTTCACGAGTTCGGCCATGTCCTCCATCACCTGTTATCGGGTGCTGCGCGACCATGGCAGGGCACTTCGGGTTGGGATGCGGAGTTCGATTTCCGCGAAGCGCCTGCGAACGCGCTCGAGCTGATTGGCACGCATCCGTCCGTAGTGAAAACGTATGCGCGTCATTACCGCACCGGCGAGCCGCTACCGCCTTCGCTTCTCGCAGCGCTCGAGGAAGCAGGGCGTGGCAGTACGTTCGAAATCAAGGGAGCGCTTTGGCGCTCACGCATGTCACTCGAGCTCCACGATCAGCGGAGCGTGCCGGTAAATATCGATTCGATTGTGCGGGCGACATATCGTGCAACGCTGCCAATAGACTTTCCGGCTGAC
>DATBRZ010000197.1:0-52868 GCA_036560025.1 Gemmatimonadaceae bacterium
CGTCCCGTCCAACCCATTGGCGCTGCGCCTGGCCGATCCGGTCTTCGCCACTTCGGCAAGCGACGCACGCTTGGCCGGCGCTGAACGATTCGCCGGTTGGGCGAGGGCGTGTAATCGGCCGGAAGCCATCGTGTTGGATCCAGCTGACTTCTCGGCGCGATACCTCGCCATCTAATAACCTCTCGCATCGCCTCCATTGTGTCGTTCGTCACGAGTCCCGCGGCTACGAGCTCACGAATGGCGCTTTTTACAACCGCGCGGTCGAGGCCGGTTACCGATTGCAGATCCCCGAGAAACGATGCGCCTTCAGTCTCGATCGCCCGGTGTACGGTGCGGGCCTCGTCACTCAGTCGTTCTACTGTTGAATCGACTGCAACGTCACCCGGCAGCCACAGCCGTCCGGTGCCTCTCTCCATGAATCGAACGCGTGCGAGCGCCGGTGCATCCGCGACAGAGGACGGAGATGGCTCACCAACCCACAGCAGCTCTCCACGCGCTCCGAACTGCGACAACCAGCTCGCATCGTAATCTTCGACACGAGCTCTGAGGTAATCGCGCTCCCACGCGGTTGCCGGACGTGAAAGACCGTAGAGCTGTCGAAGCGCATCTGCGACTCCCTCGACTCCGTGCAGTCTGTCGCGCGGATCTACATGCTGCCATCGCTGAACGAGCTCCGCGAACGCATGCAGTGGTACGGCCTCGATCTCTTTTCTAAGACTCGCGAGCGCGCGCCTTCGCGCAGCTTCAGCGACTCTGCGCGAACACCACTCAGGCGCGCTGATGTCGGTTCGGAAGCGACCCCGCACGAGCGTTCCAGTGCGCTGCCATTCAGTGAGCCGTTCCTCGATCCATCGATCATCGAATCCGTAACGCTGCGCGATCTCATCGATCGTTACGGGGCCCGACAGCGCGACAAATCTGGCGAGTATCTCTCTTCGCGCGGCGGCACGCGTGACGACCGGAGAGCGAAGCGATTCCGGTACGAGCTCACGCGCTTCTGCGAGTGCGTCTTCTCCAAATGCGGATACGTAGCGCGGGAATGCTTCCGTCAGTATGTATCGTCTCTCTGTCGCTCCCGCAGTCCGAAAGGGTATCTCGATTGCGCGTCGGCTATCGATCAATTCTCTAAGTGGGTCCCCCCGAACTCCCTGCCCGGCCGTTGCAACCCGTTCGACGAGCTCCGCATAGTCGAAATCGCCGGCGCGATCGAGGAGATTCGCGAGATCGTCGACGCTCCTGGCTTTCCTGCCTCCAGCTCTCCCGGTTCGCTCATCCACGATCTGCCTGATCGCTTCGAGCGTCAGCTCGTCGCCTGCTGCTTCTCCCATTACTTCGCCGAGCAGTGAGCGATCGAGCGACAGGAGTGCGGCGCGCTGCTCCGCGCGGGGTGTATCGTCGCCGTACATCCAGTCCATCACGAACCCGAACTGGAGACTCGCTGCAAACGGTGACGGGACTGCTGTCTTTACGACATGAACCTTGATGGCTCCTGACTCGATTCGCGCGAGGACTTCCTGCAGTCCGGGCATGTCGAACGCATCCTGAAGCACATCGCGATACGTCTCGACGAGAATGGGAAAGCTCGGGAACTGCTTCACCGTCTCGAGCAGATCCAGCGCCTTCAATCGCTGTAGCCAGAGCGGCATTCGCCGTCGTGGATTTCCGCGCGGAAGGAGAAGTGCTCGCGCTGCATTCATTCTGAATCGAGCACCGAACAGCGACGTCGACCCTATTTCTTCCATCACGAGCTGCTGAGCCTCGGTTGCTGATATGTTCAGCAGCGCAGTCACCGGAGTTGCCGATCCCAGGTCCGGCATTCGCAGCATGATGCCGTCATCGGTCGTCTGCACCTGTACATCGGTTCCCTTGATTGCCTCGCGTGCTCTCTGCGCGAGCGCCATTCCCCACGGCGCATTCACTCTGCCGCCGAACGCAGCATGAATCACGATTCGTACGGATTCGGTCTCGTCGCGGAAATGCTCGACGACAATGTTCGTATCGTCGGGCACGATACCGGTTGCAGCTCGTTGCGCAGTTACGTATTCCGAAAGTGAGTGCGCGGTCGCTGCATCGCATCCGTATTTACTCTCGAGATGCGCTTCGTCCACTCCAGCGGCCAATTCACGGCGCAGCTCGCCGACGCGTCTCGACAGCTCGAGTGATCGCGCTCCGTACTCACCGTGCCAGAAGGGCATTCTTGCCGGCATTCCCGGCGCAGGCGTAACGACGACGCGATCGTGCTCGATTGCAGCAATGCGCCATGTCGTCGAACCGAGCTGGAACGCGTCGCCGACGCGCGACTCGTGAACGAACTCCTCGTCCAGCTCGCCGAGTCTCGTTCGATCCGGAAGATTCACTGTGTAGAGCCCACGATCCGGAATTGTCCCACCAGAGATGACTGCAGTCATTCTCGCCGCGCGGTCGCCGCTGACGCGGTCGGTTACACGATCCCATGTAATCCGCGGCTCGAGCTCCGCTGCGATGTCCGATGGATACTTGCCCGACAACATCGACAGCACTTCATCGAAAGCAGCCCGCGTCAGCTGATGATACGGATAGGCTCGGCGCGCCATCTCGAATAGATCGCTCGCCTTCCAGTCATTCACCGACACCGTTGCGACGAGCGTTTGCGCGAGAACGTCCAGCGCGTTCTGCACGACGCGTGTCGGCTCGACTTCTCCATGGCGCATTGCTGCGACAATCGCCGCGATCTCCATCGCATCATCGCGAAATGTCGGAACGAGGATACCTATGCTCGCCGCGCCGAGCGTGTGTCCTGCACGACCGATTCGCTGTAACCCGGCTGCAACACGCTTCGGCGATTGGAGCTGGATCACCAGATCCACCGAGCCGATGTCGATGCCGAGCTCCAGGGAGCTCGTCGTCACGAGCGCACGCAATTCCCCCGCTTTGAGTCGTTCTTCGAGTCCGAGTCTCCGCTCTCGCGACAACGACCCATGATACGGCTGCGCAAGCTCATGCTCGGCCAGCGCATTCACGCGAGCTGCGATTTTCTCCGCCTGCGCGCGATTGTTCACGAAGATGAGCGTGGTTCGCGAGTTGGAGATGTGTTTGAGCAGAAGCGGAGCAACTGCAGGCCATACACTCCCGCCAATTCTGCCCAGATCCGGAACGGGCGATTCGACACTTATCTCCATTCGCTTCGTCAGACCGCAGTCGACGATGCGCACCGGTCGAAACTCACCGGTGTTATCACCCCTGGAGCGTCCGCCGAGAAATCGCGCTACTTCATCGAGCGGCCGTTGTGTGGCCGACAATCCGATCCGCTGCGGACTTTTTTCAACGAGTGCTTCGAGACGCTCGAGCGTAAGAGCGAGATGAACTCCTCGTTTCGTACCGGCGAGAGCGTGAATCTCGTCGACGATCACAGCGCGTGTCGTGGCGAACATTCCGCGACCGCGCAGCGTCGTGAGCATGATGTTGAGTGACTCCGGCGTGGTGATCAGGATGTGCGGAGATTTTCTCAGCATTCTTGCTCGTGCTGAGGCCGGAGTGTCACCGGTGCGTACTGCCACGCGAATTTCCGGAAATTTCTTCGACTCGCGCTCGAACCGACGATGCAGCTCTGCAAGCGGGAGCTCGAGATTCCGCTGGATGTCGTTGTTCAGCGCCTTGAGCGGCGAGATGTAGAGCAGATGAACGCCGTTGGCGAGCGGCTCCTTCAGTCCCTCGGCGATGAGGGAATTGAGCTCCCACAAAAACGCTGCCAGCGTTTTTCCCGTTCCTGTCGGCGCGAGTATGAGCGTGTGCTCACCGCTCGCGATCGCCGGCCATCCTTGCCGCTGCGGATCGCTGGGTGCGCCGAGTGTTTCGGTGAACCACTCGCGTATGGCCGGATGAAATCGGCGGAGCACCTGTGCACCGCGTGCGCCGCCGCTTTTAGTGGCTGGCATCTCAGTCGATTATTGCAAGCGCGAGACCGCTCACACTCGCCTAGGGAGCTAGAGCACGCGACGCAGCTTCGCCGCCCCCCATTCCAGCAGCTTGCCGGCCCACAGCCGTTTGCGGAAGGTCACCAGGTTCATCTCATCGCAATACTTGAGGTCATCCATGAAGATGTCGTTCATCTGCTGACCGATATCCTGATCGAGCACGAGCAGCTGAGACTCGTTGTTGAACGACAGCGATCGGTTATCGAAGTTTGCCGATCCGATCTCGGACCAGACTCCGTCGACAACCATCGATTTCGCGTGCATCATCGCGGGCTTGTATTCGAAAATCCGAACTCCGCCCTCGAGCAGCTTCTCATACAGCGCACGGCCGGCGTACCACGTCGTCTTGACGTCGGTATTCGAGCTTTCTGTCAGCACGCGAACGTCGACCCCGCGCCGCACAGCATGGATCAGCAGCCGGATAAAATCCTCGCTGGGGACGAAGTATGAATTCGTTATGTACAGTGTCTTTCTTGCACCGACGATTGATAGTGCGCGGAAACGCTCGGCCGGTGTGCTTCCGATCGTAGGGACGGTGAACATCAGCCCGGCGCTTACGTTTCCATCCCGCTCGAATGCGATCGGCGGAAAGAACATATCGCCGGTTATGAGCTCACCGGTCGCCTCTGCCCATGCTGCCGCGAAGGCAGCCTGTAGGGCGGCAACGGCCGGTCCCTCGAACCGAACGTTCGTCTCGCGCCATTGCTCATCGTGATGGCCGTCTCCCAGCCAGTAATCAGCGAGTCCGAATCCTCCGGTGTAACCAACGCGTCCGTCAACAACAACGACGCGAACATGTGAGCGCTGCGTCGCCCTGTGCAGCGTATACCATTTGATCGGTCTCAACAGAGCGACTTCGACGCCGGTCTTTTTCAAATCCTCCAGCCATTTCTTTTTCAACGGCTGAGACCCGAACGCATCGAGAAGGAACAGCACGCGAACGCCGGCGCGCGCGCGCTCCGAGAGGTACTTCGCCATCGTGTCTGCGACTGCGCCTGGCTGCGAGTAATACATCTGGACGGTGAGTGTTCGCTGCGCTGACGCAATGTCCTTCCACAGCGGTGGGTAGGTCCCATCGCCGTTCAGGAGAACCTGCACAGTATTCCCCGGCTCGATGTGCGTGCCCGTGAACAGCTCGATCGACCGCGGAAACAGGGGATCGCTGACCTCCGGCGGGCCTTCCCGATCTCCCTCCGCGATGACCTGCTGTACCGGCGTGCCGCGCGTGACCGTCAGGAGGCCGATGAGTAGCAGCATCAGGAGCAGGGCGACGAGAATTGTAAGGATTGTGTACTTCAGCACGCCGATCACGTTGATGATTCTCCAGCGTTACGAACACGTGATGAAGTGCGCGAGCTCTCGCTCTTCGCTCCTTGCCGGGTCAATTTTGTCGCAGCAGTTTCCCACTGGACATGACACTCGCGGCCCGCCGTCGGTCTGCGCACCGAGCCATCCTCCTCGACCGGGCCCTCGAAGCGCTTCCAGTCTTTCGACTCAGCGACTCCGCGGACGATTCGGCGATCATTTACACTCCGCCTGCTGGCGGCAGATGGCGCGTGCTTCCAACTCCGGGCGATCGCCTGCCCGGAACTTTCGATCAGGATGTCTACGTCGAGATACTCCGCCGATACAGCGAAGCCGGCTTTCCATCCGACGGTACCGTCAGTTTCACGCTTCACGCTTTCCTCAGGTCCATCGGACGTCGCGTCGACGGTCGCACGTACGAGCAGCTCCGCTCGGCATTTAACCGGCTCGAGAGAACTACTCTGGAGTCGGGCGGCGTGTACGTTGCAGCGCGGACTTCGACACCGCTAGACGGACACTTCTCGATACTGAGCTCCGTGTCCATCGAGCGCCGCCGGCTCGCAGATCGCGAGCAGTTCACACTCTTTCCCGTGCTTACTGCGTCGGAGCCGGGTGACGCGCGCATTACGATCTCGCCTGTTCTGCGCGAGAACATCGCGTCGGGGTGCGTTGTCACGTTGTCGTCCTCGACATATCAGTCATTGAATAGCCCGGTTGCGCGGCGCCTCTATCGTCTGCTCGAAGTAGCACGCGAAGAAGGAACACTCACATGGCGTGCCGAGCTCGAGCAGCTCGCCGCGCAGCTGCCCCTGGCTCAGCGCTACCCGTCTCATCTTCAGCGCGTCCTCCAGCCAGCGCATGAAATGCTCCTCGCCGCCGGTTTGGTCCGGAGCGCCACATTCAGGCAGTTCAATAGAGACTGGTTCGTGGACTACGTGCTCGGGGGCCGAGTTGCCTGAGACAAAAACAGGAACTCTCGACCATTCGGGGCGTACCTACTAGCTTGAGAAAGCCTTAACTCAATAATTGACCCGCATGCAAAAAACCCGAAAACTCGTACTTGTCACGTCGCTGTTCGCCGTGCCAGTCCTTGTCGGCGGCTTCGTTGCTCAGCAGCAGGACGCCCGGGACGGCGCACGGCTTCTCGATCAGGTGCTTTCGATCGTTTCCGGCCGCTTCGTCGACAGTGTCAGCACCGCGCAACTTTACGAAAAAGCCGCTCGCGGTCTCGTCCGCGAGCTCAACGATCCCTACTCGGTGCTTCTCACCCCGAAAGAGCTCGCAACCTTCAACGCCCAGACCGGCGGCCGCTACGGCGGAGTCGGAATGGAGATCGCTGAAGTTCAGGGATTCGTCACGGTTCAACGCGTCTTCCCCCACACTCCCGCGGAGCAGGCCGGAGTGATGGAAGGTGATCGCATCGTCCAGATCGATACGATCGACACGCGCGGGTGGACAACGTCGCAGACATCTGATGCCCTCAAGGGGCGGCCGGGCAGCAAGGTGTCCGTGAAATTCCTCCGCGCCGGAGTGCCCGAGCCGATTCCGGTGACCTTCACCCGAGCGGATGTTCGCATTCCGGCCGTTCCATACGCGATCCTTCTCGACGGAAAAGTCGGATACATCCCGCTTCAGCAATTCAACGAGACTGCAACTGATGAGCTCGAGGCCGCGGTGAAGCGCCTTACCGGTGAGGGCGCGCGCGGACTGATCGTCGATCTTCGCGGAAACGGCGGCGGGTATCTCGAGCAGTCCGCAACCATTGCGAACCTCTTCCTCCACAAGGGTCAGGAGATCTCGAGCGTCCGGGGACGCGGCGGTGACAATCAGGTTTTCTACGCGACCGACGATCCGTCGGCTCCGAGCGTGCCGCTCATCGTTCTCACTGACGGCCGCACCGCATCAGCGTCGGAGATTGTCGCGGGTGCATTACAGGATCACGACCGCGCGCTCCTCGTCGGCACTACTTCATTCGGAAAGGGACTCGTCCAGACGGTGTATCCGCTCGACGGCGGCTACGCTCTGAAGATGACGACGGCCAAGTGGTATACGCCGAGTGGGCGATCCATTCAGAAGGAGCGAAAGCTTCTTCCTGATGGTGAGTTCGTCGAAGTGCTGCCCGATTCGCTGGAGACAGATTCGGTCCGCAAGACACGGCCGCGATTCAAGTCGGATGCGGGTCGCACCGTCTATGGCGGCGGCGCGGTAACGCCCGACATCATCGTACCGTCTGACACGCTTTCCACGGCTGAGCAGAAGCTTCTCACCCTTCTCGCTCCGAAGGCGCAGGTCGTTCGCTCGACGATCGTGAACTTCGCCGTCGAGCAGAAGCACAAGGTTCGCCCGGACTTCACAGTCAGCAAGGCGTGGCGTGACGAGCTTTACAATCGCCTGGTCGCACAGGGTGTGAAGGTCGACCGCCCGCAATACGATGCCGGCGGATCGGAGATCGATCGGTTGATCGGAGCGAGCGTTGCCCGCATTGCATTCGGCGATTCGACAGCAAAGCGCCGCGACATTCCGGAAGATGCGCAGCTTCGGCGGTCGCTCGATATCATTCGCGGCGCCCGTTCTCAGAATGACCTCTTTACAGCTGCGGCTGCACAGCAGACCGCTGCGGCTCCTGCGCCCGCGGCGGGTGCTAAACGCTAAACCAGCCTTTGGTTCGCAGCTCGCAGTAGGTTCGTAGCTCGCAGTTGGTTCGCAGTTCGCAGCTGGTTCGCAGCTGGTTCGCAGCTCGCAATGTAGTGTTATCGCCCCCGTGAATACCGCGGGGGCGACTTTCTTTGCATTATTCCCGCGCGTTCCTCTCACGGGAGACCGTAATGGCTGGCCTAATCGTACTGGGTGTAATGGCGTTCGCCGCCCTGTTCGTAATCACCAAATCGTTCAAGGTCGTCGGTCAGGCGGAAGTAATGGTCATCGAGCGCCTCGGCCGCTTCCATCGCGTTGCGCGATCCGGACTCAACATCCTGTTGCCGTTCATCGAAGCCCCTCGCACCATCGATGTCCGCTATTTCGAGTCTGACGTCACCGGCATCAAGCGAATCACAGCAGGTCACACGTCCCGCATCGACCTTCGCGAGCAGGTGCTCAACTTCCCGAGTCAGCCGGTCATTACCAAGGACAACGTCACAATCGATATCGACGCGGTTATCTACTATCGCGTCGCCGATCCGCAAAAGGCGACGTACTCAGTGCAGAATCTTCCCTACGCTCTCGAGACACTTACACGCACAACGTTGCGCAACATCGTCGGCGAGATGGAGCTCGACTCCACACTCGGCAGCCGCGATGTGATCAACAAGCGAATGCGCGAGGTGATCGAGGAAGCGTCAATCGGCTGGGGCGTGGACGTCACTCGTGTGGAGCTTCAGGCCATCGAGCCACCTCGCGACATCCAGCAATCGATGGAGCTGCAGATGCGCGCCGAACGTGAGCGACGCGCGGCAGTGACTAACGCAGAAGCGGGCAAGCGTGCAGCGATTCTCGAAGCGGAAGGTGTGCGCGAATCGCAGGTGCGGCGCGCTGAAGGAGAAAAGGATGCAGCGATTCTCCGCGCCCACGGATTGGCCGAGGCGCGACTTGCGATGGCACAGGCGGAAGCTGAAGCAATTCAGAAAATCGCATCGGCGCTTCCAGAGGGTCAGGCGGCGATGTACCTGCTCGGAATGAAGTACCTCGAAGCATTGCCGACGCTCGCGCAGGGAAAGAACTCGACGATCTTCCTCCCGTCCGAAGCAACCGGTGTGCTTGGCGCGATTGGTGGGATCAGGGAGCTCATCGGAAAAGCCGGTGCGCAGATCGCGACGGGCGGCATGTCTACTCCGCGATCGCTTCGCGGAGAAGAAGACAAGTAGCTTGGCAGGAATCACACAGGAGCGCGCCGAGCGAATTGCTCGCGGCCATCCCTGCGTTCATTGCGGGGAGTACACGTTCAAAAAGCTTCGCGTTCGACCTGCGAGTGATTCGCACCGCAAAGCCCTCGGCGAGATCTGGCACGTCACGAAGGTTTGTGGTGTGTGCGGAATGCACCACGATCTCGGCATCGATGCGGAAGGAGATATCGTATACGGAGGGTAGTGGAACTACGGAACGTAGTTATCAGTTCGGCCACGCGATCTTGTGCGAGTACGGCACTCCGAATACTTGTCGCAGCGCCGGATCGGGATTCTCCAGCTGCACGACTGCATCGAGTCGATCTGCAAGCACAATCGGCCGATTGAAATCCCGGTATCGCCGGTAGCTGTGAAAGAATCCGAGCGGACCTTTCCGTGACAGATCACCGAGCATGATGTCCGGAAGTCCGACGATCGTCATCGCGTAGAAGACGTTCATCTTCCGCAACCCGGGCAGATCGCTCTCCCGAATGCCGCGCGGGAGTGATCCGTGCTTTCCCCACTGAACGTCGATCGCCACCTGCGACTTCGGCACCGTCACGTGGAGAATCACGCCATGCCAGTATGTCCAGAGATCGGTCGGCGCCCGGGTCGCATCATAGCCCACCCACACGATTTCTTCGTCGGTCGGCTTGGTGAACGGAAGCCACGCACCGTGGACGTCGTCCCGCCAAAGCAGATGGTAGGCGATTACCCCCTTGGAGGGGTGTAAAACCGCCACCGCCCGGGACAGCGGGAACGTTTCGTCCCGCTGGAGGTACAACACCGGTGCCAGGCTCCGCGCCAGCAATGCGCCACTGTCAGACGCTGCGAGCTGACCTGGCAATCGCGATGGTACCAGGGGGATGTGGGCCTTGGGACCGCATGCGGTCGTGAAGGTGACGACGAGACACACCCCTCTTCTGAGGGCAATCGAGCTCGTCCCCCAAAGCGGCCCGGCGAAACGAAAACTGTTCACCCGTGAGCGCTTCAAGGTGGCGCATGAGCTCGGGTCATCGGAGGGTCGATGCGTAAGCCTCGTCCAAATACGTACAACCCCGCGCAAGTCCTTCACCTCATTGCGAGCGACCGTTCCGGAAGGGCGCTCAGCTGTCCGTCATGTTCGGGCACGATCGAGCGGGACCCCGGACAGCACCCGCCTCCACCGACGTCACACGTGACGCTCCGTTGCCGGAACTGCGGCAGGACTGCACGCTACGTCGCCGGCGCCGCCTGAATAGAGGCGCCTCCGCCCAGCCAAGTGCACAAAACTTGCCCCGACCGGGGGCAGGCACCCCGACGCCTTTGGCGCCGGTGATCCGGGAGCGTCTTCGGACGCTCCCGATTCTTCATTTCACTCGCCGTCAAAAAAGTCGGCGAGCGTTACAGTCAGTCCCCGCTCTCAAGGGGAAAGGATCGGATTCATGGCACGCATCACGGGAACAGTGAAGTGGTTCAACGACGCGAAAGGCTTCGGCTTTATCTCGCGTGAAGGCGGACCCGACGTCTTCGTCCACTTCAGCGCAATCACAGGGAGCGGGTTCAAATCTCTCGCCGAAGGCGACAAGGTCGAATTCGAAGTCGTCCAGGGACAGAAAGGTCCACAGGCAGCCGACGTGGCGAAAGTCGGCTGAACGATCCGATTCTAACCCTAAGGCCCCGGATAATTCCGGGGCCTTTTTCATTGAGAGCAGTGGGCGAGGACGCTCCCTTCGTTGAGCTGCTCCAGACCGCCGACTGTCACAAACATGCCTTTCCACACCGGCATTCGATTTGCTTTCATACACACCTCTGAACTTCGACTTCTCTCCCTTTCGAAGGGGGCGCGAATATGGCCGCGATCTGGAAGGGCTCTCTGACGTTCGGGCTGGTCAACATACCGGTCGAGCTGCGCAGTGCGATTCGCGCCGATCATATCAGCTTCCGTCTTCTGCACGAAGACGATCTCTCCCCGGTGAAATACGAGCGCATCTGTCAGGCAGAGGGTGAGCCCGTACCGTGGAACGAGATCGTGAAGGGATACGAGTACGAGAAAGGCAAGTTCGTCGTAATGACCGACGAAGACTTCAAGGCCGCAGCGATCGAAGGATCCAAGACGATCGACATTCTCGACTTCGTGAAGGAAGAAGAGATCGATCCGCGTTTCTTCGAAACTCCGTATTACCTCGTGCCGGCCAAGGGCGCTGACAAAGCGTACGCTCTCCTGCGCGAAGCAATTCGATCGAGCGGCGCAGTCGGCGTCGGAAAGATTATCATCCGCCAGGTACAACATCTCGCCGGCATCAAAGTCGTCGGCGATGCACTCGTGCTCGAGATCATGCGCTTCTCCAATGAGCTCGTGAACGCGAACGAATACAGCTTCCCGCCGCGCGACGACGTTCGCCCGCAGGAGCTCAAGATGGCGGAGCAGCTGATCGAGAATCTCGCCGAGCCGTTCGATCCGTCGCGTTACACCGACGACTACCGCGCGAATCTGATGAAGATCATCAAGGCGAAAATGCGCGGTAAGAAGGTGACGTTCGAGGAGCCGGAAAAAGAAGTCGATACCGGCGTGCTCGATCTGATGTCGCGGCTGCGCGCGAGCCTCGAGCAGGGCACGCCGAAGAAGAAACGCGCCACAGCCAAATCGCGCCCGGCGCGCACCGCTCGGCGCAAGACAGCGTAATCTTCGGCAATGGCGACGAGGGCACGGCGGCGGTCACCGAGCGCTGCCGAGCAGCTCTCGGAGTACCGGCGTAAGCGCGACTTCAGTAAAACGAAAGAGCCCGCCGGTGCCGGAGAGCCTCCGCGCTCCGGGAAGCTCCGCTTCGTAATCCAGAAGCACCGCGCGAGGCATCTGCACTTCGATCTGCGTCTCGAGCTCGATGGCGTGATGAAGAGCTGGGCCGTACCGAAAGGGCCAAGCACTGATCCATCAGTGAAGCGCCTCGCAATGCAGGTGGAAGATCACCCGATCGAGTACAACAAATTCGAGGGCACGATTCCCGAGGGTGAATACGGTGGCGGCACTGTGATGCTGTGGGATCAGGGCACGTACGGACCCGACAAGCCGACGGATGACGAAGAAGAGACTCTCCGTGAGGGTTTTCGCCGTGGAGATCTCAAGATCAGGTTCTACGGTAAGCGCATGCATGGATCGTACGCACTCGTGCGCATGAAGTTCTCGCGCGACGGCGACAGCTCAGGCAAGCCGCAGTGGCTCATGATCAAGCATCGCGACGAGTATGCATCGACCGATGACATCGTCGCCGACAACATGACGTCCGTGACCACAGGCAGAACCATGGACGAGATCGCGTCTGGAAAGAGTCGCGTGTGGCGGAGCAATCGAGAGCCAAAGAAATCGAAAAAATCCTTTCCGCTCTCCGCCCGTACCTCGCAACCCGCACCCCGTACCGGCGTTCCTGACCTCGAGCCGATGTACGCATCGATCGGCGCTCAAGTCCCCGGCAAGGGATGGACGTTCGAGCCAAAGTACGACGGTGTGCGCGTGCTGGCATTTGTCACGGCGAGTGAAGTGCGTCTCATGACCCGCAACACGAAGGACAAGGCGCCGCAATTTCCGGAGATTGCCGAAGCGCTGCGAAAGCTCGCTGTGTCGAAGAAGAGATCGTTCGTTCTCGACGGCGAGATCATCGCACTCGTCGACGGAAAGCCCGCGCGATTCCAGGAGCTCCAGGGAAGAATGCATCTCCAGGAATCACACCTGATCGAGCGTCAGCGCTCATCGAACCCGAGCGCGCTCGTTCTGTTCGACATCCTGATGAGCGGTAATGACGTTCTGATCAACGAGCCGTGGTCGGCGCGACGCGCCGAGCTGCTGAAGCGAATCGGCAAGAGCACGTCGGACCGGATAAGGATTACCGAATCAGTAGAGGGCAACGGCGAGAAGATGCTGAAGCTCGCCCGCCGCGAAGGATGGGAAGGAATCATCGCGAAGCGAATCGATTCTGTTTACGAGCCGGGCGTTCGATCGAAATCCTGGCTCAAGCTCAAGATCGAATTCCGCCAGGAGTTCGTGATCGGCGGATTCACCGAGCCGCGCAACTCACGCCAGCACATCGGCGCCTTGCTCCTCGGCTACTTCGACCACGGGCGTCTTATCTATGTCGGCCATACCGGCGGTGGGTTCACAGCAGCCGGATTGGCAGAGATGTACCGGCGGCTAAAGCCGCTGGAAATCGACAAGTCGCCATTCGAGGAAATCCCGAAGACGAACGAACGGGCACACTGGGTGCGGCCGAAGATTGTGGTCGAGGTCAAGTTCAGCGAATGGACCGCAGACGGGAAATTGCGGCAGCCGATCTACCTCGGTGTCCGCGACGACAAGAAACCCGAAGAGGTAGGACGCGAAGGCCGGAGCGTGCAGAAAAAGAATGACGCGCCGACTGGATCGGAGCCACCGAAGACAGTGACTTCATCGCGCGCACGGCGACGAGTCCATGCGGCGCGGACGCTCGTCAGCGAATCCGCACCACGCGCTCGTAAGGTTTCGTTGACGCGCGCGGCGAGCGGCGTACTCAAACAGCTGGCTGAGATCGAGGCCGATCGCGGCAGCGGAACCCTCGATCTTGGGCGTGAGGGCAGCCTCTCAGTATCGAACCTCAACAAGGTGTTCTTCCCAAAGAAGAAGCTGACGAAGGGCGATCTGATGCAGTACTACGCCACCATTGCGCCACTTATCCTGCCGACGATGGCTGACCGGCCGCTGGTCCTGAAGCGATTCCCCAACGGAGTCGATAAGCCGCAGGACGCGTTCTTCCAGCAGAATGCCGGGGATACGCCCCCGGGCGTACGCGTCGAATCGATTCGAACCGAAGGCGGCTCGACAAACCTCAGAATCGTCGGCGGAAATCTGCTTACGCTGCTTTACATCGTTCAGCTCGGTGCGATCTCCGTAGATCCGTGGCACTCCCGCATCCCAACGCTGGATTTCGCGGACTACAGCATCATCGATCTCGACCCGGGACCACGCGCCACTTTCAAACGCGTGGTCCAGATCGCACGATGGGTAAAGGAGACGATGGACGAGCTCGGGCTCCATGGCGCCATCAAGACATCAGGATCGTCAGGCTTGCACGTGTATCTCCCGCTTCCGCCGAACACTCCCAATGAGGCCGCAACACTTGTGGCTCAGATCGTTGCGACGCGTGTCGCCGAAGCTCACCCGAAAGAAGCGACGATCGAGCGCGCGGTGAAGAATCGGGGAGCAACGATGGTGTACGTCGACTATCTCCAGAACATCATTGGGAAGACGGTCGCTGGGCCGTACTCAGCACGCGCTAATCCCGATGCGCTCGTTTCAACGCCACTCAGATGGGACGAGCTTACGGATGATCTTGATCTGCGCGACTACACCATCGAGACCACGCCGGCGCGTTTCGCTAAAGAGGGAGACATCTGGGCAGCGGCCTTGAAGAAGAAGAACTCGCTGCGAGCGCTGGTTTAGCCGTTCCCCACTTTTCTGAGGGGTAGCTCTATCTGACCCGTCGGCTCGCCGCTCGTCGGTGCGCCGCTTTCCGTCTCACGATACACGGGATCACTTGTTTCATCGACCATGTGCGTGAGCTTGTAATACAGATGGAGTGCATTCACCGGAGCCATGAAGCTCCTGCGCCCCGCGCGCGAAATCGCAACCGCTTCTTCACGCACGCGCCTCGGCAGCTCCTGCGCCATCGGATGGGCGAGCAGTCGCCTGATTTCCGCGGTGTTTCGCGCCAGCAGTGCAGCGCACAGGCTGTCCAGATACGCTAGCATCGACGCAGGTTAGCCTTGGGTTTAAGTGATTAAACCTTAGGTACACATTGCAACTAATACTCCGAAAACGCAACTGTTCCCAAGCGTTCCATCGCCTGGCTCATCCTATTTCTACGCCACAAAGTCCAATCTGATCCCTCGCTGAGCCGGCCGCCGTTTTCGCGGTGCGTAGCGATACAGCTGAGCCGGCCGGCCTCTTCCCTCGCTACGCCATTCGTCGGTCGGCTCTACCAGATAGGCCGCCTGAAGGGCGCGCCGAAAGCTTGCCTTATGGAGCTTTTTCCCGAGCAGCAGCTCGTACATCTGTTGGAGCTCGCTCAGTGTGAAGGTGGAAGGGAGCAACCGGAATGCCACGGGCGCTTGGTCCATTCGGTAACGAAGGAGTAAAACCCCTGAATCGAGGATCGCCCGCTGTCGGGGCGGGATCTGGGGGACGTCGCTCAAGGGGAACCAGGCGTGGTTACCCCCTACTGGAGGGGGTGTACCCAGCGGAGCCAAGGAAACGAACCCGATCGATATCTCACTCTCGGCCGGATGTCGGCGGCCGTCTGCAACGGCTCCAATCTGGTCGAGCCAGGCTGGCGCGATGCCGAGCGAGTCCTGTGCGATTTTGGCAGCGACCGTTGCGAGCGGTTCATCGACGCCGGGGGTGTCCCATGGCAGAGACCATTTCTCGCGAAGCTCGGGACTGCGACGAAGAAGCACCGCAAGCTGGTTCTTCACTGCGGTGAGGATTGCTACGTCGATTGTGTAGGAGGCACGTCTCGCGCGACGGTCCGGCATTATCAAGCGAATTAGTCACAACTGGTGACTAATGTCAAGTACCTTCGCGAGATTTTGTAGCGATCCGGTAATTAGTACCGGCTGGCGGGACGTTTTATATACGAGTTACGATGCGTGACGTCAACATCATTTCGAAAAAGCGCACAAATCGAATATCAGAGATCCGATTTGGCTTTACCGTCCGCGAACGAGGCCTGTCCCTCTCGCGATCGTTCCACGCTCGCCCAGAGGAATCGAGATCGGAAGTTTTCCGGTTATCGGTGCAATGCCGAGGAGTGCGCGAGCTGCTGCGGCTTGTGATGCGGGGAAGCCGCCCCACGCGACAACGTAAGTCCCTACGTCGGGTAGCTGTTGAAGCAGATAAGGATTACCGAACGAAACCAGAATCGGATTCCGTCCTCGCCTCACGAGTCGTGACACGAATCCGGTAAACGCATCAGGCGCGCTCGCGGTTACGGCATTCCAGACCTGGCCAACGTATGAGCTCACGATGACGACGTCAGAAGAATCCGCAGCGCGCTCGAGCCGCGCATAATCCGCCGACGGATCCTCAACAAAGAGAAGTTCAGACCTTAACCCGCGAAATCGTCCGCTCAGCTCAGCGTTGAAAGCGTTGCCTGCCGGTAAATCGGTTCGTCGCGCAACCGTGATCGAAAGAACCCGCGCGGTTGGTGCAGCCTTCAGAGGAACGAGCTGAGCGCTGTCGCGTACCAGCGTTATCGATCGTTCAGCAATTCGACGCGCTGCCGAAACATGGGCAGTATCGCCAACCACAAAACGCAATGCGGTCAGATCGACCAGCCGGTTCCGGTCCAAGCCGAGCCGCTGCTTCATCCGCAGAATCCGTCTCACCGATTCATCCAGACGTGCTTCGCTGTAACGCCCTTCGTTCACTCCCGCCACGACTGCGTCGATTGTCTGCGTGACGTCGAGTGGCTGAATCAGAACGTCGACGCCGGCAGACACTGCGCGCTTCACCGCCTCTACCGCGCCGTACTGATCGAGCACTCCGCGCATGTCCATCGCATCCGAGATTATCACGCCCTGGAATCGCAGCTCGTTGCGGAGCAGATCGGTTAGCACTCGCGCGGAAAGGGTCCCCGGAACGCCGGAAGAGTCGAGTGCGGGCATCGCTCCGTGAAAGGACATTATGGCCCCGACGCCGCTGTTAACTGCCGCTTTGAACGGGACTAACTCGACACTGTCGAGACGACTACGACTCACCGTCACGACAGGCAGCGCGAGGTGAGAATTGATTCCCGTATCGCCGTGACCCGGAAAATGCTTGCCCGTCGCGACCATTCCATTCGCTTGTAGCCCGTGAATGAACGCCGCTCCGAGACGCGCCGTGAGGCTCGGATCCTCGCCGAACGAGCGCGTGTTGATCACCGGATTTGCCGGATTGTTGTTGACATCGAGGACCGGCGCGTAAGCGATATGAATCCCGAGCGCTCTGCCTTCGATTGCGGTGAGCCGTCCCTGCTGGTAGGCGAGTGCCGTATCACCCGTAGCTCCGATCGCCATCTCCGGTGGGAACACTACTGCTCCGCCGAGGTCGATTGCATTCGGAACGAAGTATCCGCCCCTGGCTCTGAATCCCGCGCCTGCTTCCAGGTCAGCGCCGAACAGAAGCGGCAGCGAGCTCATTGACTGGAGGGCATTGAGCTTCGCTGCGACTTCGGTCGGTGAGCCGACCGAGATCGTGAAGCCGCCGACATGCTCGCGCTTCACATAGTTGGTGAGCCGGCCCCATTGAGGGGAATCACCGGAGGTGTAGTCGCCGAGCAGTGTCGGCCACACCATTTGCGCAGCCTTGTCCCGAAGGCTGAGCGTTTTCAATTGTGCATCGGCCCAGCCCGCCGATTCACCCGCGGTTACAGCACCCGGTGACGACCTAGTCGATGCACAGCCGGAAGCGGCGACAGCCACCGCAATGATTCCGGCTACTGCCCTCCGCATCAGTAGCTGATTGTGCCTTGCTTGCTCGTGTCTATCTCGGAACCCGAGCCTGTCTTGAACAGAAACGACGACATGTTCCGCGTCAGGAAGGAGCGAGCCTGCGGATCCATCACGTCGAGCCCGTAGTGATTGATGAGCATCGTCTGCTGCTTTCCCCAATCCGCCCAGCACTGTCGGCAGATCTCGGCTACGATCCTCTTGCCGATCTCTCCGGGGAATGGTGGCCGCTCGAAGCCTTCGCGGCTCTCGCCGCACCGGGTACAGGTTACCGTCGCCATTTAACGCCTAGTTCGCAGTTCGCAGTGGTTGTTTAGCGCGCGTGCTGAATCTTGGCGAGGCCGAAGAGTGAGAGAAGCCGGAGATATACCCACCCGATGTCGACCTCGTACCACTTGGCCTTGAACTTGGCAGAGTGTGGGTCAGCGTGGTGGTTGTTGTGCAACTCTTCGCCTCCGAGCCAGATGGCGATCGGCGAGATGTTCCGGCTTTCGTCCTTCACGTTGAAGTTGCGGTAGCCCAGGGCGTGGCCGACGCCGTTGATGATGCCGGCGGCCCAGAACGGGATCCACAGCATCTGGATCCCCCACACCAATGGACCGATGAAGAACCCGAACAGGTAAACATCGAGGCCCAGCATCACCACAATGCCCAGCCAGTTGAGGCGGGACAGGAGATACCGTTCGAGCCAGTCGTTGGGGGTTCCCTTTCCATATTTCTCGAGGATGCCAGGCTGGCGAACTGCCTTTCTATAGTAGAAGGCGCCTTTCAGGACGACGTTGCGGAGTCCCTCGAGCAATGGGCTGTGCGGATCGCCTTCGCGATCAGCGAACGCATGGTGCTTTCGATGACAGGCGACCCACTCCTTAGTGACGATGGAGGTTGAAAGCCAGAGCCAGAGGCGCATCGGAAGCGCTGCGAGGTAGTGCAGTTTCACACTGCGATGCGTTTGCGCGCGGTGCAGGAACAGCGTCACGCAGACGTTGGTGATGTGTCCAGCAATGACGACGAATACTATCGGCTTCCACCAGTCTGCTGCCCAGCTTCCAAAGTCCGGCATTTCGTCCTAACCCTCGTGAGTATTCCTGTTTGCTAATGCAATCTAAACCCGTTGGTCGCTACGCGTTACCGCGTAACCTTCCCCGGAGCATTGCCCGGTGGCGCGTCTCCCCACGTGTCATTGTCATGATTCCAGTCTGGTACCGAAGGATCAGGCCACAGTCTCGCTCCGATTACTCTCGCCGGCACCGACAATTTTGCGTCGTAATGCTCGTCGTGCGCCCAGATATTCTCGGGAAATACAAAATCAGCGGTGTTGCCGCCCTGGTATTTGAGACGAATCGTCACGGGGAAAACGATATCAGTCGCGCGGTAAAGCGCGATCGTTGCCGTGATGTTATTCCCTTCTCCCGACATGGACACACTGTCGATGCCGATGTCGAGCAGCGACGTCGTGTACCAGAAGCCGCGCCAGTACCATGACAGATCTCGTCCTGTTGCACTTTCTATCGTTCTGAAGAAATCAGCCGGCGTGGGATGCTTGAACGCCCACGTTCTGATGTACTCGCGAAATGCGCCATCGAACAACGCCGGTCCCACCACATTGTTTCTGAGCGTAAGCAACGCAATCGCCGGTTTTCGATATCCGACCGGACCGAGTGAAGTGGAAGGAATGTCATCCGGCGCCGTCATCATCGGTACATCCGTCCCTGCATCCACGACTGACTTCCAGTTCTCCATCATGCTGCCGAGTATGAGCGTGTCCTGCCAGCGCAGCTCCTTTGCGAAGGCGTTGATGTAGGTGTTGAAACCTTCGTCCATCCACGCGTAACGCCGCTCGTTCGATCCGACGATCATCGGAAACCACTCGTGCCCGTGCTCGTGGTTGATCGTGGAGAACACAGTTTTCTCGTTCTCGCCGGTCGCCACCATCGCCAGCATCGGGTACTCCATCCCGCTCACCGGACCCGCCACCGTGGTTGCCTGTGGATACGGATAAGGGAAGAACGTCTGGGAATAATGCCTGATCGTCCACTGCGTCATTTCCGCCGCTGATTCCCACGGCTTCCCCGCTTTCGGCCACTGATAGAACGCCTGTGCGAGAATCCCATTCCAGCTCGTCGCATCCCAGCGAAAGTCAGGCGCTGCCGCCCACGCGACATCGCGGACCCTGAGCGCACGGAACTGCCACGTCTTCATTCCTGCTGTCGGTCGCGCCATTGCTTCATCGGCAGTGATGATCTGAACTACTTCTGACGTGCGCGACGCATGCGACAAGCGACTTCGCTGTTCGTCGTTCAGAACTTCGCGCGCATTCATCAGACTTCCGGTTGCTGCGACAGTGAAGCTGGCGGGAACGGTGACGGTGAAGCTGATGTCACCGTACTCGAGGTAGAACTCTCCCTGTCCGAGATAGAGATCGGTGTTCCAACCTCGAACATCATCGAACACCGCCATTCGCGGATACCATTGCGCGAATTCATATATCGCTCCGTCTCGTCCCATTCGATCGGATCCATGCTCAGGAATACGGAACCTGTACGACATCGTGATACCGATGCGCCCCTTCGGAGCGAGTGGCTGCGGAAGATCGAGGCGCATCATCGTATCGTGAACGCGCGGCTCGACATTTCTTCCGTTCACTTTCACATCGCTCAGATCGTATCCGCCGCGAAATCCGCGAACTCCCCACCTCGATTCTGCCGCAAAGAGCCGCGATCCCATGCTTCCTTCGCGATAGAGGTTCTGATCGAGCTGCAGCCAGACATACCGGAGCGTATCGGGTGAGTTGTTCGTGTAATCGATAGTGACAAGACCGCTCAGCTGTTGCGCTACGGTGTCAAGCGTTGCGCGAATTCTGTAATCGACGCGCTGCTGCCAGTAGTCGCGACCGGGTGCACCATTCGCGGATCGATACGTGTTCGGACCAGGCCACTCGGCGCGTCGCTCTATGTAATCGGCACCGCGCGCGACCGGTGACCCCGAAAGCGACATCGACATTGGCTGAAGCGTATCGATGCGCACCGCTGTCACCCGATCCGGAGCCGGCTCGCGCACTGTCGGGCTCGACGCGCATGCGGCCGTTAACGCTGCCAGGAGCACCGATGAATATCCGGTTCGCATAAATCGTTGATGTTGCTCGCCAATGGTCCGTTTTACGCGAGGGTAATGTTGCAGACGACACACTTGCGGCTCGTTCCCTTAACCGGTACCGTGTCGGCCACATGCCAGATTCCCGGCTGGGTGCGCATTTGTCGGACCGAAAACGTTCCGCTTTCACCATCCCGGGATTGGCGACAACCAGCGGCACGAATCGATACACGTCGCGGTTTCGATCCGCCTTCTCGACCGACTTCTATCGTTCCATGGGCGCCGGACTCACGGTGTCGTCCATCGGCATGGGAACGTACCTCGGCGAATGCGATGATGAAGAAGACGAGCGATACACCACAGCGATCGCTGAAGGCGTACGCCATGGGCTGAATCTCGTCGATACCGCTGTCAATTATCGCTGCCAGCGATCAGAGCGGGCAGTCGGCCGTGCGTTACATCGAGCGCTCGACGATGGAATCATCGCGCGTGACGAAGTAGTCGTCTGCACGAAGGGCGGCTTCATCCCGCTCGACGGTCAGCCCCCTTCATCCCGGGACGACTACGACCGATTTCTGCGCGAGCACTATTTCGATCGCGGTGTAATGTCACCCGGCGATGTTGTCGCCGGAGGTCATTGTCTCACTCCCGGATTCCTCAGCGATCAGATCGAGCGAAGCCTGCGCAATCTTGGGCTCGCGCAAATCGACGTTTACTACCTGCACAATCCCGAGCATCAGGCGACGTCGCTCGACAGCAATCGCTTTCGCGCGATCCTAACAGAAGCGTTCCGGATTCTGGAGGTTGAGGCTCAGCTCGGCCGCATCGGCGTGTACGGCTGCGCCACATGGGATGGATTTCGTGTTGGTCCGGCGCGTCGCGGACATCTCTCGCTCGAGGAATTCGTACGAATCGCGCGCGAAGTCGGAGGGGACGGTCATCACTTCCGTGTCGTGCAGCTGCCGCTCAACCTGGCGATGAACGAGGCGATCAGATCGCCGACGCAGAAGATTGGCGCGACTGCAGTACCGCTTCTTCAGGCAGCGACTGAGCTCGGTGTCACCGTCATCGGTAGCGCATCATTGATGCAGGCGCAGCTTACGAAGGGGCTGCCAGCGGAGCTTGCCAGTGCTTTCCCCGGACTTCGTACCGATGCACAGCGAGCGCTTGCGTTTGCCCGCTCGCTTCCGATTGCGTCGGCGCTCGTCGGCATGAGGTCTATCGCGCACATTCGAGAGAACCTCGGCGCAGGCTCGCCGGCTACAGCAGCGTAAGCGGAGTCGCCTCACTGCATCCTGTACACGCGAGGTTTTCCGCTCGGCATGATATTTCCCGCTGTTCCATCGAATTACCCGTCATTCCAGTAACATCGGGAAAAGAGTTGGATGATGCACGCTAAAACCGGCGATGTGTCGCCCGCACATCACGCACCTGGTGGCGGATTCAGAAACCCATGGCCTGGATCGCAACCGCCCGGTACGAGGCAGGTAATCAAGTGGATGCTCACGCGAAGACGCCGCCCGAGCTACGACTCGAGTGTTGTTGATGACCCATCCATCGCGGCCAGTCCGTCGCCCGCGTTATCGGACACGGGGTTCGGGGACCGCCTCGAGATCACTGCTGTCGGCCACAGCACTTTTCTCATCTCGACTCCGGTGGGCGTCTTCCTCACGGATCCGATCTGGAGCAGTCGCGCTTCACCATTCAATTTCGCCGGACCAAAACGGCATCATGCCCCCGGAGTAGGTATCGAGTCGATCACCAAGCTGGATGCCGTGCTCCTGTCACACGATCACTACGACCACCTGGATCGCCAAACCGTAAAGAAGCTCGCGACTCTGTTTCCCGAAGCGCGATGGTTCGTTCCGCTTGGACTCTCATCAATACTCAAGCGATGGGGAGTACGAGCTCCGGTTGAGATGGACTGGTGGGACACTGAGAGCGATGGCGATTTCGCCGTCAGCTGTACGCCTGCAATGCACTTTTCCGGACGCCGGCCGTGGGGCCGGAATTCCAGTCTGTGGTGTGGTTGGGTAATCGAAGCTGCGGGCTATCGTATTTTTTTCGCCGGTGACACGGGACTGCATCCGGAATTCGATGAAATCGCACACAGGCTGGGACCCTTCGATGTCGTGATTCTGCCGATCGGCGCCTATGAGCCGCGATGGTTCATGAAGCCCATCCACATGAACCCGGAAGATGCTGTCTCCGCCTTTATGAGGTTGTCGATCGGCGACACTGGCGAGCAGTGCATTTTCCTCGCGTCGCACTGGGGGACGTTCAAGCTCACTGACGAACCGCTCGCCGAGCCGCCGTCGCGATTGCGCAAGATCTGGGGAACTACCGGACTTCGCTACGACAGACTTTGGATTCTAGCCCCGGGCGAATCGCGCACACTCAACCAGCTGAGACGCATCTAGGCGGCTCATGTTTGTGCGCGGAAGTTGCTGTACGCACTCAGGACCCTCTTCATCGGAGATCTGAAATGGCTGCAGCCAGGAAGTCCTCACGCGGTGGGTCGAGACGCGGCAAGAAGAGTAGCGGCGGCGCGAGACGCCGGAAATCATCGGCTCGCAAATCATCCGCCCGCAAATCATCGACGCGTCGCCGACGTACGGCTTCCACGAGTACTCGTAAGCGAAGCCGGCGCAGCTCCGCACGTAAAAAGACCAGCGCTTCTGCAACCCGCGCTCGCTCATCGAAAGCTCGCCGCCGCCGAGGCGGTGTACGCAAGGCCGTTTCGCCCGCAGCGAGGGCCCGAGTGAAAAAGCAGGCGAAAGCGATCGCCGAGCGCGTGCAGCGAGTTGCGACTGGAGTCGTTCAGCAAGCAGTTGGCGGAGTTGGACACGCCGTCGACGCGACAAAGGAATTCGTGCAGGAGCACACCTGAGATTCATTGTGACTGCCGACTGTTCTCAGTCGGCAGCCACCTCTTCAGGAAGATAGAGCTCCAGCCAGCGTCTGATCTCCTCGAACACGCGCTCACGGCCGTAGTCCACCGTGAGTATGTGTCCCGCCCCCTCAACCAATACGAGCTTTTTGTCCTTCGCGCCGAGCATCTCCAGCGCTTGCTGCGCGATTGATTCCGCAACACGCGGATCGGACTTCGACTGCATGATCAGCGTCGGCGCAGTCACTGCATGCAACGAGCGCCTTGCATCACGTGCGAGTCGCCACAACTCATACAGCAGCCGACCCGTGTAAACACCGTGGCCGAGATTCTTTTCACGCTCTTCCGGATCGAGTATCGAGTCGGAGGGGCGTGACTGGCGCATTCCGACCAGGGGCCCCCATACCCAATGGAACATCGATGCAACACGATATGAAAACGACATTCCGAGATACGGCGCAATCAGAACGAGGGCCTTCACCTCGGAATTCTCCGACGCCAGGATTGTCGCGAGCGCTCCGCCCATCGACAATCCGCCTACTCCGACCGATCGATGATCCTTTCGAAGGGCCGCGAGCTCTTCCCGTGCTGCGGCAAGCCATTCTCTCCGATGCGATCGCGTGAAGACTTCGATCGATCTTCCATGACCGGGGAGGAGCGGCGCTCGCACTGCGAAACGCGCCTTGTGAAGATGTTTCGCCAGCAGTCCGAACGTCTGGGGCGTGTCTCCAAAGCCGTGCAGGAGGAGAACTCCTCGTGAGCTCTCCTCCTGCAGGTCAATGCCTTCAGCGCCTTCCTTTATCCCGTCAATAGAACCGGGAGCTGTCATTGATCACGTCGCGCGACTCACTGTTTGCGTTGTGGCCGGCATGTCGAAGCCGATCCCTGCGTGTGACCAAATATGCGAAGTTCCTTTAGTCGCAGCGATCAGAAATGTCGACCCTTTTCGCTCCGCTGATCCCGCGGCGACCATTTTGCCGAGCGCCAGAACGATCGACTCTCGCGTAGCTCCGACCATCTCGCAGAGAAGTCGATGATGCTTGACCTCGAGCTGGAGCTTCCCGTTTTCGGTAAGGAACGATTTGTCCATCGCCAGCCTGCTCAACGCTGACATCAGTCGCTGCTCGACGTTCTGCGATGCCAGCTCGCGAAGCTTGTCGAGCAGAGACGCACGCTCATTCATCAGCTGGCCGATGAGATCCAACGCCTGTCCGGGCTGCTCGCGCACGAATGCGCGGAATTGCTGCGACGTGAGATGGAGGGTTATGGTTCCGTCAGCAGCATACGCGTCCGTCACGTATTGCCCTCGTTCGGTGAGACCTTCTGTCCCGAACGTCTCGCCTCGTGTAACAATTGCCGGAACGAACCCGCGTCCCGCACGGATGCCGCAGCGAAGAATGACGTGGCCCTTTACGACTACGGAAAAACCCGCGGCGGCTTGCCCTCTTTCGTAGATCTGAAACCCGCCGGGCCACGCATTGGTCCTTCCGTACGAGGAAAGCGACTCCATCTGCCGCCGGGATAGACATCGGCCGTTTGTTGAAACTGCCTGCTGCTCCATTGGCCTGCTGGTGGATTCAACAGACGTTCAATCGCAATGTCCGGGCCCAACCCTATGGGCTGCCTTACGATTGTGCGGAATGAACACGAGCGTTGTGCGCTACCGAACGAAGCTCATTTACATCGCTCTTCGGAGGCCGAAAGAACTTCCCCGCATTACTCGTCGAGCTCCTCGATTGCCGCTTCGATTGCGCGGCGCAGCATTCCCTCACGGTCCGCACTCAGAGGCAGTGTAGCGGAAAGCATCTCGAACGCACGACGCATTTCTTCCTCGAGGAATTGTTCTCCGTGGCTGATACCGAGCGATTCTATCGTCCGCGTTGCGAGCAGACGCAGCAGGCGAAGCGTTTCGCCGTCGAGCGCCGCCAGGTTGTCAGGTGTAACGGGAAGCGGTCGGTCGGCTTGACTGTCTCGCTTTCTCGACGGTGCAGTGAGCAGCTGCGTTACCGGCGCAAGTGTCACGACTACTGATCCCGCTGTGTGCTCACGCCAGCTTTCGACTACTCCGCGCCGACGTAGAAACGGCAACAGAGCCAGCACGCTCTCGCGAACGATTCCGACCCCGCCGGGACTCTGGTTACCTCTGCCGGTGACGATGAGAACGTCACCGCCTCCTGAGACCTGCTTTGCCCGCAGCCATGATTCCGCGCGCGATCGCGCCTCGATCCCGCTTGGCAGTGACTCTCTCAGATTGAGCGTCTTGTCCGGGCCGAAGGTCGCTTCGTCGAATGCTTCGCGGAGTCCCTTGAGTCCGCGTTTGGATGATCGTCCCACTGCCTTCTGATTGCGTTTACGAAGCTATCGCTACTTGCACTCTGGCGGTGCGCCGGCGGGAAGACCGAATGCGGTTGTCACCGCAATCTTCCACCCTTCTCGCGTTTTCACGAAGATGCGCTCCGATACGCCGCTTGTAGTCACCTTATTCTGCGTGACCATATAACAGTATGTGCCGTACACCACACCCGGCGCGACTGGCAGCACCCTCAACCTTTGCGCAACAAGCGTGTCGGGCCAGGTCGAATCGCGTCGCGCCGACCAGTTCGTGTACCCAAGCTCGAGGCCTCCCGGTCCGTTCCGGCCGAGCGTTTCCGTGTGGAGGTACGTCGCCAGATAGCGCTCACGATTTCGCTTGTGAATCGCGTCGATGTTCTCCTCGAAGAGCCTGCGGGCGGCAACTGTGTCTGCAGTAACCCGTGCATTGTCATTGTTCCCTGACGCTGCGGTCGCGCAGGCAACCGCGATGATCGATGTCGCGAGCACAGCGGTTCTGCTCCGCAATGTCATTCTGTTCTCACGTAGTGGGGTCTGCAGCCTGCGATCATGCGCTCAGTGCCCGCTCGAATTTCGCGGTTCCTCTTTCGAGATCGCGCTGCGATGTAACCAGAGGTGGCAGCAGTCGAACAGTGTGATCACCTGCGGTAACCATCAGCAATCCTTCCGCCCACCCCCTCTCCACAACATCGGCAGCACGGTCGACTACGTCGAGACCCCACATGTATCCCATTCCCCGAACGGCGCGCACTCTTCCGCTGCGGCGCGCTATCGTGCGGAGCGTATCGCCGAGCCATTCACCATTGTCGCGAACCTTCTTCAGCAGCTCCGGATCCGACAAGCGATCGACGACATGGCTCGCCACCGACGCGACAAAGGGCCCACCGCCGAACGTCGTGCCGTGATCACCTGCCTTGATCGTGTCTGCGATCTCGCCGGTTACGAGCGTTGCACCCATTGGGAGTCCACCTGCGAGTGGCTTTGCCAGCGTGACGATGTCCGGCGTGACACCAAATCTCTCGTACGCAAAAAAGCTCCCCAGTCGACCCAGGCCGCACTGTATTTCATCGAAGATTAGAACGATCTCTCGCTCACTCGTGAGCTGCCGAAGCGCCTGAAGAAATTTCGCCTCGAGGACGCGCACACCACTCTCTCCCTGAACCGGCTCGACGATCAATGCGGCAACTGATTCTGCCTGAAGTGCCATGTCGAGCGCATCGAGATCGCGCTCGCAGATGCTCACTCCACCCGCGAGTGGCCTGAACGGCGCACGGTATGGAGGTCGATCGGTCGCAGCGAGCGACGCGAACAGTCGACCATGAAAACTCCCGCGCAGTGCAACTATTCCCGTCTTGGCTTCCGACCCGGTCGCGCGCCCCCATCGACGCACGAACTTGAACGCTGCTTCGTTCGCCTCCGCTCCCGAATTGCAGAAAAAGACCGCGTCTGCGAATGACTTTTCGACGAGTTTTGCGGCGAGCTCCTCCCCCGCCCGGGTGCGATAAAGATTCGAAACGTGTACGAGCCCCGAATCAATCGCCTTCAACATCACGCCTCTGATTCCAGCATCTCCGTAGCCAAGTGCGTTGACCGCGATTCCACTCGCAAAATCGAGATATGCCTTTCCGCCTTCGTCGAATACCTCAACGCCCTCGCCGCGAACCAGCAGCATCGGCGCTCGCTTGTAGGTGCCAAGAATGGCGGAGCCACTCGCTTGATCCATCGATGTGCTCATTTGCTGCTCTGCGGCAATTGTCATCGAAGACTCGGTGTGAGAGTGAGAATCGTCCCGGCTTCGCTATCACTGAGTGTGGGAAGTCCCCCGATTCGTACCTTCGCTACGCCCGCATTGAGCGCGGCGAATCCCGCTTCCAGCTTGGCCAGCATTCCTCGACTTACTGTGCCGGCCTGAGCAAGCTCTGCCGCATCAGCATTCTCGAGCGATCCGACTATCGCGCCGGTTTCGTCGAGAACGCCATCGACATCCGCAATCAGGAGAAGCTCATCAGCACCAAGTGCTACTGCGATCGCTGACGCTGCGTCATCGCCATTCACGTTCAATGCTCCCGCTGTCTCGCCGTGAGCGCGAGCGAGCGGAGAGACAACGGGTAGGTTCCCCGCGCTGAGCAGCAGCTTCAGAAGAGATGGATTTACGGAAACGGGCTTCCCTGCCCTGCCGAGCTCGGGATCGAGAGGAACCGCGGAAATCATCCCGCTGTCTTCTCCCGAGATTCCAACCGCTTGAACGCCGGCACCGATCAGCGATGACACGATCCGTTTATTCGCGACACCTGACAGCACCATCCTCACCAGATCTATGTCGTCATTCGTAGTGACGCGTCGACCGTCGACGAACGACGGCTTTCCGCCAAGGCGTTTTTGCACGTCGGAGATTTCATCTCCTCCGCCGTGAACGACGACGACTCCGCCCGGATCGGCATTCCATAATTCCGCAATACGCGCGGACAGTAATGGATGCGACTGAGCTCGACCGCCGATCTTGATTACTCGCATCACGCCGGCAGTCCCATCGTCTCATCGAGACCGGACATCAGATTCGCATTCTGGAGTGCCTGACCTGCTGCGCCCTTGACGAGGTTGTCGATCGCGGCAATCACCAGCACTGCCGGCTCACGAACGTTCGCGATCGAGCGAGCGTGAATCATCACAGTGTTTCGATGCACGACATCACGCAGCGTCGGCGGTTCGTCGACGATCTGGATGAAGGGCTCGCCTTCATAAGCATCACGCCACACTGTAGACGGATTGTCCACCAGATCGACGAGCGGCACGATGATAGTCGCGAGAATTCCGCGCGCCACCGGGAGCAGATGCGGGGTGAAAACCAGGTCGTGATCTCCGCCGAGCTCTGCTATCATCGCTCGCATCTCGGGCAGGTGGCGATGCTCGTTGCCGATTGCGTACGCCCGAAAATCCTCCACTACCTCAGCGAATAAGAGGTCCGGCCTCGGTGTGAATCCCGCCCCCGTTACTCCGCTTGCTGCGCAGATTGAGATCATCGCTCCCGGAAGCGCGAGTCCCGAAGTCACCAGGGGAGCAATCGCCAGCAGGATCGCTGTCGGATAACATCCGGGATTGGCTACGACCCGCGCATTCCCGATCTGCTGACGCGTCAGCTCGGTGAGCCCATAAGGGACCGTGTCCTTCGCACCATTCCCGGGTCTCAGATCAGAGGAGAGATCGACGACCCTCGCCCCGGCATCCCGCGCCTTGCACACCCACTCGAGCGATGCACCATGCGGAAGCGCGCTGAACACGAGCTCCACATCGTCCAGCCTTACGTCCTCGGGAGCGACGAACGTGATCTCGCGGCCGCGCGCGCGCATCGCCTGCCCGCGCTGCGCGTTTGCGGATGCAAATGCCAGATCGAAGACAGGATGCGACTCGATGAGCGCGCACAGCTCCCTGCCCGCGTAGCCGCTTGCCCCTAGGACCGCTACCGGAATTTTATGCACTAGGAATGCATAACATTGCATCCCCGGTCAGTCAATCGATTCCTGGCGCCCGGACCAGCGCGAGGCGCGTGGGCCTAATCGGGCTCGCCGGCGAGGGACTTTAGCCGGCGAAGAACTCGATCGCGCGCAACACCTGACCGGCACACGATGAGGATCGTGTCGTCGCCTCCGACGGTCCCAAGAATCTCAGTCCAGCCTTCTCCGTCGAGCGCCGCGGCAATCGGCTGCGCTCCACCGGGGACTGTTCGGAGTACGATCATCTCGCTCACTCCGTCGATTCTGAGAAACAGCTGCGGCAACAACGTCTCGAGGGCAACTCGGCTCTCCTCGATGGTGCCGTCAGTGACGGCATAACGGGCGCCTTCCGGCGTAGGCACCCGTGCTAACCGGAGCTCGCGGAGATCCCGAGAGAGCGTCGCCTGCGTAACATCCCACCCGCGATGCAACAGCAGCTTCCGCAGATCCTCCTGGCTGCTCACCACGCGGGAGTTGACTATCTCGAGAATCGCCGACTGGCGCTCGCGCTTATTCGCCATGGGTTCGTTTCACTCGCGTGGGACGATACAGCCTCCAGCCAGTCGAGGCGAGTCCAAGCTGCGTGAAAGGTTGACGATTCGTGTGAAAATGATTAATTATTCGCTAATCTTGAATAGATATTGAGACACAATGACTTCCACGATCGTACTCGCTTACTCCGGAGGCCTCGATACCTCCATAATCGTCCCTTGGCTCCGGGAGCATTACG
Source organism: Gemmatimonadaceae bacterium (assembly GCA_036560025.1). Classification (GTDB taxonomy): domain Bacteria; phylum Gemmatimonadota; class Gemmatimonadetes; order Gemmatimonadales; family Gemmatimonadaceae; genus UBA4720. The sequence continues at coordinate 30,165 of DATBRZ010000197.1, forward strand.
ATGCGCGCGTCGTATGCGTCGCCGGCGACATCGGCCAGGGTGACGAGCTCGAGGGCGTGCGGGCAAAAGCGTTGGCTTCAGGCGCCGACGAATGCTACATCGAAGACCTGAGGCAGGAGTTCGTTCAGGAGTTCATCTGGCCGACACTCCGCGCCGGCGCCATTTACGGTCGCAAGTATCTGCTCGGGACGTCGATGGGCCGTCCTCTCATCGCTCGTCGACAGGTTGAAGTCGCGCGTCGCATCGGAGCTGACGCGCTTGCACACGGATGCACCGGTAAGGGCAACGATCAGGTTCGCTTCGAGCTCACCTACGCAGTGTTTGCACCCGACCTCGCGGTGATCGCCCCATGGCGCGAATGGGACATTCGAAGCCGCGAGGACGCAATCGCATACGCCGAGAAGCACCACATTCCGGTGACGGCGAGCCGGGAGAAGATCTACTCGCGCGATCGCAATATCTGGCACCTCTCACACGAGGGCGGGGTTCTCGAGGATCCCTCTCAGCCACCTCCGTCGGATCTGTTCATGCTGACGACATCTCCGGAGCTTGCTCCCGATGAGCCGGAAGATGTTACGATCGGATTCACTGCGGGCACTCCCGTCGCTGTCAACGGAACGTTCCTTGACCCGGTCGCGATTCTCACGAGACTCAACGCGATCGCCGGACGACATGGCGTCGGCCGCATCGATCTCGTCGAAGACCGGTTGGTGGGAATGAAATCGCGGGGCGTTTACGAGACGCCGGGCGGCACGCTGCTCTACACCGCGCACAGCGAGCTCGAGCAGCTCATTCTCGATCGCCGCACGCTCGCTGCAAAAGATCTAATTGCGCCACGCTATGCAGATCTCGTCTACGAAGGCCGGTGGTGGACCACCGAGCGCGAGGCGTACGACGCATTTGTGGAAGTCACTCAGCAGCGCGTCACCGGTGGTGTAACTCTCAGGCTGTACAAGGGATCTGTCACCGTCGTCAACCGCGCGAGCGAATACGCCTTGTACGACGAGCGATTCGTCACGTTCGGCGAAGACGATGTTTATCAGCAGAGCGACGCCGGTGGATTCATTCGTCTCTTTTCCCTTCCCGATCGCGTGCGTGCTCTCCGCGATCAGGAGCTCGCGGCACGCGCAGTCGCTCCGGTGCCATCCACTGAGGAAGCACCCGCACTCGCTGCATCCTGGCAGGATTGATTCGATGACCGAAGGCAATCCGGCGCATAAGCTGTGGGGCGGGCGGTTCACTGCTCCTACAGCAGCCGCGCTCGATTCGCTGAATCGATCGATCACCACTGATTTTCGACTCTGGCCTTTTGATATTCGCCTTTCTCGCGCCTGGGCAATGGCGCTCTGGGGCGCCGGCGTTCTGTCTCTCGAGGAAAGCAAGCAGATCGAAAACGGTCTGACCCTCGTCTCCAACCGCCTGACAGCCGGCGAGCAGCCCAAGGCTTCAGACGAGGATGTGCACACGATGATCGATCGCCTTCTCCACGAGGAGATCGGCGACGTTGCATCGAAGCTTCACACGGGAAGAAGTCGCAACGATCAGGTCGCAACGGGAACACGTTTGTGGATGATGGATGCGTGCGTGCGCGTCGATTCGACAATCCGCGTGCTGCAGCAGGTGATGATCGATCAGGCAGATGATCTGCAGACGGTCCCGATGCCCGCGTACACACATCTTCAGCGCGCTCAGCCCGTCTCGGCTGCTCACTGGATGCTTGGACATTTCTGGCCGCTCGAGCGCGATCGCGCTCGCATTGCCGCGGTTTCACGCTCGGCGGCAGTGTTGCCTCTTGGCTCAGGTGCGATCGCCGGCTCGGCGTACCCGGTTTCCAGGGTGTTGCTTCAGGGAAGTCTCGGCTTCTCTTCCCTTTCGCAGAACAGCATCGATGCTGTCGGAGACCGTGACTACGTCGCCGAGATGCTGTTTGCGATGTCGCTCCTCGCGATGCACGTGTCGCGTCTCGCGGAAGATCTCATCATCTACGGATCGAGCGAATTCGGATTCGTGAAATTCGGTGAGGCATTCACGACCGGATCCAGCATGATGCCGCAGAAACGCAATCCCGACGCACTCGAGATTGCCCGCGGATCCGGTGCTCGCGCACTCGGCTCCCTTGTCGCGATGCTCGGCACACTGAAGGGTCTTCCCAGCGGATACAACAAGGATCTTCAGGACGACAAGCGTGCATTGTTCGATGCGGTCGACCACCTCCTGCTCGTTCTGCCGGCGGTGTCGGGCGCGCTCGCGGAGATCACTTTCGACGCGCCGCGGATGCGGGCCGCGCTTTCGAGCAGCGTGATGGCAACCGATCTCGCGGATTATCTCGTTGCGAAGGGAGCGACGTTCCGCGAAGCGCATGAAGCAGTCGGATCTCTCGTGCGACTGTCCGAGCAGCGACAGTGTGAGCTTTCCGAGCTTGGCGTCGAAGTTTTTTCGGCGGCGCATCCGTTGTTCGGACCTGATGCGATAGCATCGCTGGACCCACATGCTTCTATTGCGCGCCGGGATCTTCCGGGTGGCACCGGCCCTCAGGCAGTGCAGGCTCAGCTCGAGGCGGCGCGTGAAGCCATTCGGCCGAATCGCGATACTCCGCGCGGCAACGAGCTGCAGCTCAGGGCGATTTGATTATTATCTAACTACCCGGATAAAAAAGCACCGGCTCGCGCCGGTGCTTTTCTTTTTTCCGTGGTTTCAGAAGGAGAGACCGAAGATCACCGGGATGAATTGAGTCGATCCGCCTTCAGTATCGACGTGATGGAACCTGGCCTCGAGGAAAGTATTGAAGCCACTCAGGGCGAACGCCGCACCGACACCTCCGTTGACGCCGAACTTGCCTGTTCGCTCTGCGCCGGGCGTATCGAGCTTCAACCCATAATAGCCCGCGCCGCCAATAAGGTACGGCCTGATTCCCACTCCGGGGAGACTGTACACGAGGTTGGCAGTCCCGCCGATGATGTTCGCGTCCGGCTGATTCACTGCGATGTCATCTCGGCCGAGGAACTTGTTGTACATGCCGTCGACTCGGATACCCACCGGTGACGTGAGTGGCTTGATGCCGACGAACACGGTTCCGTTGTAGCCGGTGTTAAAGAGGTCCGCAAAATCTCCGACCGGGATGGCTGCACCCGCAGCGATGCCGATCTGGACCGTATTGGTGCTCTGCGCTGAGAGCGTGCTCGCTCCGAGAATGAGCGCTGCAGCTGCGAGGCCCGAGAACAATTTCTTCATCATCACTCCTGGTAATTGCGTGTTGCTTTCGTGTTGCTTTAAGGTTTGTCACCGGCCTCTCGTTTTGCCTTGACGAACGAGGCCATAGCGGTGAGTTACCCGAAGTTCGCGGGAAAGGTTGCAGGATTGGGGCCTTTTCTTACCTTTACAAAATATCCTTTTCGACTAGGATATTTATCGATGCGAGGCTATACCCTTGCTGCGGCCGCTGTTACACTCCGAGTGTCGCACAAGTGGCTCGACAATGTCCTGTCACATCACCCTGTGCCGGGGGTTCGCCGGACTCGACAGGGCGTACGGCGGCTGTTATCCCCTGCTGCTCTGCATCAACTCGAGATCGCGCTCGTGCTGACACGATCACTCGGAATACCCTTTAGCATCGCGATTCCGCTTGCAGCTGAGATTCACGAATCCGGCGGGAGCCTCGACCTGCCTGGAGCTCGACGAGTACACATCGCCATGGATCTCTCGGCACTCATCTCCGACGTCGACCGACGACTCGCCGATGCTGTCGAATCCGCTCCGACCCCGAAGCGCGGGCGTCCGCCAAAACGCCGGTAGGGCCAAAAAAAAAGGGCGCCCAGATATGGGCGCCCTAACAACCGGCAAAGAAGGCGCTCAACAAGCGCGCGTCTTAGCTGCTCTTCGTGACGTTCTCCGCCGCCGGACCTTTCTGGCCCTCGACGATGTCGAACTCCACACTATCGCCCTCGGCGAGCGACTTGAAGCCGCTGCCATTGATGGCGCTATAGTGCACGAAGCAGTCCTTCTGTCCGTTGTCCGGGGTGATAAAGCCAAAGCCCTTCGCATCGTTGAACCATTTTACTTTGCCGGTCGTACGCATCCCTACTCCTGGAAATGAATGTCAGCCGGGGACCAGTTCCCCTACCGACACAAGCCTTGGGCGGTCTCCACCAAGAGACCGCACCGAAAACCGAATCCGAGGTTTTTCCTGGGGAAACAGCCCCTCGGCCGGAGTTATGTGGCGACATTATACAATTCCCGGGAATGACGGACAATAGAAAAATGTTCAAGGATCGATCAATCGCACATTTGTGATATAATAGTTGGTTTCCGCGAAACACGAGGTCGGCACACCGCGATGCTCCTCGTACGTCAACGACACTCGCTTGCCGACATGATCATCAATCAGCTTCGCGACTGAATCATTCCGCACACTGAAGTGAAAGATCTCGGGCATTGCTCCCGGAAGATTCGCCATCGCGAGCTCGCCCTCCCACGTTTTGCAGAGCCAGCCCTTCTTCGAAATCTTCTGAATGTATCCTGCGCGATCACCCTTAGAGTACGAATAGTTGAGAGTGAGCCACGCCCACGCGCCGAACACGACTGCCGGTCCGACGAGAATCGCGATCAGGAGCAGCAAGCCCCAGTGGCGCCGCCCCCAGCTTGCTCTACGCGCGCGTGGCCGGACGTACTCAGATGGCGCCTCTTCGGGCTGCGGCTCTCCAGTTTCTGATTCGTCTTCAGGGATATCGGATCTGTCGGACGGTTGGTCGTCGGACATTATGATCTCCAGTGCTGTGTTGGTTTTCCTAGGGAAGGGAATCGATAAGCGGCGCCGCGGTCCGCCTCAGCCCCAGCTGCAATTAGCTTTCACTCAACACCTTCGCAAGAACCTCGCTACTTGACGCTCGCTCAACGCAGGTCGACAGTCACTGTCAGTGTTGGAGGGGTCCCAGTCGGATCTCGCCATCCTGTTGTCGTCCAATCGATGACCAACACCGACACGGCCGATCCAGCATCGACGGCCGCTCAGGTGATCGATCTCGCGACCGCCGGCTCGCAACTCGTCCGGATCACCGTCAACAACGAGGAAGCTGCTGCTGCGGTACCCGAAATATCCCAGCGTATCGCCGACGCCGGTGTGTCCGTACCGCTCATCGGGGACTTCCACTACAACGGCCATCTCCTGCTCGTGAAGTACCCGGAGTGCGCGCGCATTCTCGCGAAGTATCGAATCAACCCCGGCAACGTCGGCAGCAAGCGCCGCGATGAGAACTTCCGAACCATCGCTCGAATCGCCGCCGATAACGGCAAAACGATTCGCATCGGCGTGAACTGGGGGTCGCTGGATCAGGATCTTCTGACTGCGATGATGGAGGCAAACGCGGCGCGACCCGAGCCAAGTGATTCGACTGATGTCTACATCGAGGCGATGCTTGAGAGTGCACTGCGATCGGCCGATCTCGCTGAAGATTCCGGGGTAGGGCACGATGCCATCATCCTGTCCGCCAAGGTGTCTGGTGTGGAGCAGCTCGTGGAGGTTTACCGACGCCTGGCCGTTCGCTGTGATTACCCACTCCACCTCGGTCTCACTGAAGCAGGAATGGGCGCGAAGGGAATCGTTGCCAGTACGGCAGCGCTGAGCATTCTGTTGTCGGAGGGAATCGGCGACACGATTCGCGTATCTCTCACCCCCGCGCCCGGCGGTGACCGCACCGAAGAGGTGAGAATCGCTCAACAGATTCTTCAGTCGCTCGGGCTACGCCGGTTTTCACCACAAGTCACTGCGTGTCCCGGGTGCGGCCGCACGACATCGACGTTCTTCCAGCACATGGCGCAGGACATCGAGACGTACCTGCGCGAGCAGATGCCGGTATGGCGGTCCCGCTATCCGGACATCGTCGATCTGCGCGTTGCAGTCATGGGATGTGTTGTAAATGGTCCGGGCGAATCAAAGCACGCCGATATCGGCATCTCGTTGCCCGGAACTTTCGAGGAGCCAAAGGCGCCTGTGTACGTGGACGGAAAGCTTTTCCTTACGCTCAAGGGCGACACTATAGTTCCGGACTTCCTTCGCATACTCGACGACTACGTCGAGCGGCGGTACGCGCGCACACCGGAAACTGCTCTCGCCTAGAGCTGTCCCTCGAGCCCTTCGACCGCGTTTTTCAACTCATCCATTATCGGCGCGTCGAAGCCGGTAGACCTCAGTCGCTCGTACACATCGCGGTAAAATCTGATCGTCGCCTCCGGTCCGACGTTGAAGCGCGACCAGACACTGCCGGGATCGATCGTGCGCCGCAGATCAGTGAGCAGGGAATTCGCATTGTGAAGCTTGTCCGCTGCACATACCCATCGAGCTGACTCATCCGCCGATACGAGTCGCTCGACATAATCCGCCTTTCGCTCCGTTGAAGAGAGCTCTTCTCCGTCATCGTTTGTCCGTCTCTGCGTGACGTGAAGTACAGTACTCAGAACCTTTTCTCCAAACTTGTCGCCGATTCTCTGCTGGAGCATTTGCTCCGAGTATCCGTCACGTACGCAATCCTCGACGACATCGTGAAGAATTCCAGCGACGACTGTGTCCTCCGGACATCCATACCGTGTCAGGATTATCGCTACGTTCGCCGGATGCGTGAGGTAGGGAAGTCTCGTTCCCCTTCTGACCTGACGATCATGATGCTTCGCCGCGAATGCGAGCGCGTGATTGATTCTGTCCGAGTATCCGGTTGTTGCAGTCAAGCCGATCTCCGGAACCACTCGAGTATTCGCTCCATTCCCGTCTGATCTTCGGAGGTGAAGGTCGCAGGCTTTTCGGAATCGGCGTCGAAGACAGCAATCAATTCGTCCGATTTCCCGAACACGGGGACAACTATCTCCGATCGCGCGCGTGGGTCGCAGGTGATGTGTCCCGCGAAGGTCGACACGTCATCGACGATCACAGTGCGGCGTTCTCGCGCTGCCGTCCCACACACGCCTTTTCCGAATTCGATCTCGAGACATCCGATGGTTCCCTGATACGGCCCGACGCGGAGAAGCCGATCGGGTATCGCCACTCTGTAGAACCCGGTCCACAGATGCCCGAATGCACCGTGGATGAGTGAGCTGATCGTCGCCATCGCTGCGATCGGATCATCGATGCCTTCCAGGAGTGCGCGTGACTGAACATCGAGCTCATCATACGCTTCACTGCGTGGACGCCCACGCATGTCCTGAATGCTTTCGGATGTCGACGCCGTCATCTCGCTGCCGCGGCGAGCCCGGTAGGTCTATCGAAGGCTGTCGTGTGCGCTCTTGCAGATTCGTCGATGGCCTCGATCTGTGGCTGGTCATCATCCCACAGCACGATTCCGTGCACACGAAGGTTCATCTCGCGCAGCTTTTCCACCGATCGACGCAGATCGGCAATCCGCGTATGCGCAACACGTGCACACAGAACGACGTCCGGACTGGGGATTATTGTCGTCATGCGCTGGAGCAAATAGGCGATCGGAGAGGCGATTACAATCAGGTCGTACCGGCGCTCCATTCTCGCAAAATCTCCACGGACTCTCTCGGTCACTTCCGGCGACGGCATGCCGGCGCGTCGAGTTCCACTCGGAAGAACATCGAGTGGCCGGTCTCGCCCGATGGTGGTCGATACGATCGACTCCCCCCATCCTGCCGAGCCGGCGATGATGTTGGCCAATCCCGGATTTGGCCGGACGCGAAGTACACGTGCAATCGCCGCCGTTGTGGGATCGACATCGACGAGCAGTGTGCTCCGTGCTTCGAACGCGGCTGCCGCGGCGAGATTGGCGGCAACGGTCGCAACTATCGCTGCATCTTCACCGGCGACTGTTACTACAGGAACGTCCGCCCCGGTAGCAGCAAGATGGAGATACAGCCGGCGGTAGCTCTCTGAGATGATATCGATCAGCGGCGGAGCTTCCACATCCGCCTGACGCCTGCTTCGCTCGGCCATCACTTCACCCGGGCGAACCACAGTGAGAACTCGCGCTCCGGTGACCTGCTCAGCTTCTCGAGCATCCGCGACGTGCGGTCTGCGCAGCTCTCCGCCGAACGACGCGCCGAAGCCAATCGCCAGTGCGAGAACCATTGCCGCCCCAAGCATTGCAAGCGGAGGCGCACCTACGTTTGCGAGCTCACGCGCCCGCGATGCCTGCTCATCGATACGCCGGTTCGTTGCGCGCATCTCAGCGAGTGCGCGAACTGCACCGGCATACGCGCGTTGAGCGTTGACCTTCCGCGCGAGATAAGGCATGGTGTCGACACGCATCTGCGGCTGGGGCAGGGGAGCGGCCGGCCGAAGCACGGCGAGCTGTGAGCGTGCAACTGCCCGCTTTCCTTCCGCAATCGCCTGTATCTGTCGTCCAAGTGCAGTCGCACGAGATGTAAGCGCCACATACACAGGATCCACGCCGCCGACTGCTCCGAACGCGTCTCGCTCCCGCTCGATTGCAGCAAGCGAATCCAGAAGAACTGCGACTTGCGCGTCTGTGGCCATCACCGGACTCGAGCCGAGCGCACGATATGAGGCAGGCAGCGGAGCATTATCTGCGCGCTCGATCAGGCGATTCAGTGTTCCGACAACGACCGCGAGCGATTCGCGTTGGGCGACGAGTGCGGGTGGGAATGTATCGACAGGCACTACTGCACTCGCCACGACGTTTTTTCGCGCGCCAGCAAGGAGTGAATCGACAGCTGTAATCTCAGCACTGGCACGATCGCGTGTGCGCGCTACTCCTGTCGTATCACGGCGGTCTTCCAGACCTGCCGAAACCATTGCCGCTGCTCGTGTCGCCTGTCGGGGACCGAGCACAAATGCGATCAGCGCCGCTATGAACACGAGCCCGCCGACGATGCCCATCACCGTCGGACGGCGCAGCGCGTTACGTGCACGCGCTGACATCCATAGATACGGGACGTGGGAGGTTAAACGCATCGTTCCCGAAATGTATCGATCATCTCTCTGATACACCGGGACAGTGCAAACTCTGCTCCGGTGTCAACTCCATCCGAACAAAAAGGGAGCGTCCCCGGGACGCTCCCTTTCGCCTTTCGATCCGGATGCTATTGAACCGTAATTTCGCCCTTCATCCCCATCGCGAGATGCGGAGTGCAGTGATACGGATACTTGCCCGGCTTGATGTCGGCGAACGAGACCGTCACCGATTCACCGGGATTCGTTTTGAGCGCCGATGAGAGCTCGCCCATCTTGTCGGATCCCATGTTCGCGTCGAGCTGACCTTTGACGTCAGTCGCAATGGTCGCCGGATCGAATGCGACGTTGTGCGGGCCGCCGCTGACGACCGTGAACTTGATTCCGTCGCCGGCTTTGACGGTGATATTTGCCGGCTCGAAGCGATAGCCTTTCGCATCGCCGACCATTTTGACTTCGTGCGTGGTTCCCGTGATGGGGGCCATCGTTCCCGGCGCCGCAGCAGGCGCTGGCGGCGCCGGCGGGGTGGTGCTCGCAGCAGGTGTAGTAGTATCGACAGCCACGCCTACGGTGTCGGCGGGATTCTTATCACCACCGGCACATGCGCTGAGTACCACAGTGCTCGTGACGAGAGCCAATCCATGAAAGCGCATTTCTTAAAGCCTCCCAGGTGCTTTTTCGTTACAGCTCGGTTGACGGTTTCTCGCGGGGCTCGCGAGTCCTTGTGAATAAATTCACAAGCCGAGAATGTATTCCGGCCGGCCGTCGAACGCAATCCACGCCGAGCCGACGCCATACCTGTTCGGCAATCTTCGTGCGCGGGCTAGAAGCTCGTCAGTAGGCTTCGTGGTGCACGTGCAGGATCGCCGACATATGCGAAGCGAATTCCCTTCATATATCGCCCGGCGACGCGACGCACTGCCTCCGGCGTTACGCTGCGAAGCTCATCAACAAATTTGTCGGCTGCTCGATAATCACCGCGATACAGCTGCGACCGTGCGAGAAAATCCGCCTGCGCATCGTTTGTCTCGTTGTCGAGGAAATACTCCGTCAGAAACTGTTGCTCCAGACGCTTGAGTCCATCTGCGTCGAGCAAACCTATCTGCAGCTCCTTGATCGCCGAACGCATGAGCTTGAGCGTCGTGTCGGGCGAGGCGGTGGATACGTACAGACCGCCGGCACTGGCAGCCCGATCGACGAACGGAGCGTGGACATCGTAGGTCAGATTCTGCCGCGTGCGAATCTCCGCGAACATTCTGCCCGTGAGGACCGACGTCGCTATGCGCAACGCCTGGTAATCACTCGAGTTCGCAAGCGGCCCGCTGTAATACCCGACGATGTAGTTCGTTGGAAGCGATCGCCCCTCGACAACCACCGCAGATCCCTGCTCGGGAAGCCTGGACGGCGGCGTCCACTTGTAGCTTCCCACTGGAAGATTTCCGAGCGTTGCTCTGACCAGTTTTGCAACGTGCGCGCTGTCTACATCGCCTATGACAACGAGCAGCATTCTCGACTTGACGAACGTGCTGTCGTGGTAGGCACGCAATGCTGCCGGTGTCAGCCGCGAAATCGACTGCTCGGTACCTGTCACCGGAATGCCATATGGATGTCCGCTGAACGCAATGCTGTCAGCCAGATACTCGGCGAGCGCATCGGGATCATCGCGACGCTGTCTGATCCCCGAAAGAAATCGCGCTTTCACGAGATCCACATCAGCCGGATTCAACATCGGCTGCATCACTCTGTCGGCAAAGATTGCCCACGTTGAATCCAGAACCTCTGTCGTGGCCCGTATCCCGAACATCGTCCAGTCGTCGTTCGGCTCGAGGTCGATCTCGCTTCCGAGTCGCGACATCTTCCGCCGCAGAACGTTGCGCGGATACTTCTTCGTTCCACGCTCGGATGCGTCGAGCAGCATCGGCTCGATCCCCGCATTTGCGAGAGTGATCTGTCTCGCGCCGCCGAGCAGGTAGAGATTCGCCGCGACTACATTGTTCGCTGGGCTCTGCCTCAGAATGATGCGAATCCCCGCAACGTCGAAGCTCGTCGTAGCGGCCGACAGCGTGCCTCGATCTACGGGTGCTGTCGTCACCGATGCTGCGAGCGCCATCGCAACCGCGAGCAGCATCAGTTCGATCCTCCGATCAGCAACTGATCGTTCGTGAGCTGCAGTGCCTGGCGCGCATCGGGCGCGATCAGCACGCCGGTGATATGTGGCTTGTTCACGATGTATTTCCGCGCATAAGTACGGAGGTCTTCAGTCGTCTGCTTGGCCATGTTGTCAACGTAACCCATGTAGTACTCGAGACTCGCGACGCTCCACCAGAATCCGAGTGTATGGGCGAAGCCAGATGAGCGCTCGCGGTCGAACGCTGACGTTACGGCGCGGTGTGCCTTTACGTTCTCCAGCTCTTCCGGATCGAAGTACCGGGGCGTATCGAACTTCCCGATCTCCGCGTACAGCGCGGTGAGTGCCTTTCGCAGATTGTCCGGAGATGTCTGGCCACTGATCGTGATGGGGCCGGTCTGATTCAGCGTGTAGTAATTGACGCCCATTGTCTGCCACAGGCCGCTATCGACGAGCCGCTGCTGAAAGTTGGATCCGGGATCATTCAACACGTCCGAGAACACATCAGCAGCATAAGTCGCCGCAGGATCCTTTCCCACACTTGGGCCCTGCCACTGAATGAACACAGTCACGGCACCTACGTTCGATTCAACGACGACCCCTTCGCTTTTCGTCAGCGCGGGGATCGTCGGTATCGGATCCGAAGCAAATGGATCGGGACCGCGCGGCCAGCTGCCCAGCGCTTGCTCGGCGAGAGCGAAGACTTTCGCCGGATCGACATCTCCTGCTACGATCAGCGCAGTGTTATTCGGAACGTAATACTTGCGCTGAATCGTCCTCATCTTCTCCGGCGTCGTCGTGATTATGACCTGTCGGTCTCCGATGATGTTCTTGCGGCTGAAGTTTCCCGGATAAAGCCGCTCGTCCATCGCACGTGTCAGCTGAAAGAAAGGACTCGACTCGTTGCGATCATATTCGCCGATCACGACCTGGCGTTCGCGCTCCAGCTCATCCTGTCGGAAGAGCGGCGCCACGAGCGCTGATGCAAGAAAGCTCATCCCCGCAGAAAGACTGTCGGCAGGAATCGACAGATAGTAGTTGACTCTCTCTTCGCTGGTGGTCCCGTTGAACACGGCGCCAAGATCACCGGCGCGATCGACAAATGACTCCGGCTGGGGGAACTTCGAGTTGGCGCGGAAGAACATGTGCTCGTACATGTGCGCGAGCCCCGCAAACTCAGGCGTTTGCGTGAACGCGCCGTTCCTCACATCTGCTTCGATCGTCACCAGCGGTACGCCATGGTTCTCGACGACAATCACCTCGAGACCGTTGGCGAGAACTTTCCGTTTGATGATCTTGTCCAGCTCCGCTCGTTGCGCGCTGAGCGCCGTCGGCGCCAGGATGCACGCTGTGATCGCGAAGAGAGTGGCGCGCACGAAAGGGCTCTTGTTTCTTTGGAACATGTTGGCCTACGGAAGCATTGATGAATGACGGATACACGAAGCTCGTCTCAAGACTCGGACCCTCACGCCTGAGCCGAGACGAGCCTCTTGCTCCATACACCACATTCCGCATCGGTGGTCCAGCGGATGTGCTGTACAATGCTACCTCCGCTGATGATTTAGCAAACGTCGTCAGTGTCGCCCGTGAGCTTCAGGTTCCGCACTTCGTGCTTGGCATGGGCGCGAACATCCTAGTCGGTGACGGTGGATTTCGCGGGCTCGTAATTCGCAATCTCGCGACTGCTTACGAGTTCTTCGACGATGGACACCTTCGCGCTGAGAGCGGCGCTATCGTGTGGGACCTCATTCCTCAGGCAGTCGAGCGCGGCTGGTCCGGCCTCGAGCATTACGTGGGAATTCCAAGCACCATCGGCGGCGCTGTGTGGCAGAATCTTCATTTTCTGGAGCCCGCGCCGGACCGAAAACGCACGATGTTCATCGCCGACGTTTTCGAATCGTGTGAGATCCTGAGCGAAGAGGGCGAGCGACGAACAGTAGGTGCCGATTACATGCAGTTCGGATACGACACCAGCGTTCTACATCATCGCCGCGACATTGCCCTTGCGGTGACGTTCAAGCTCGCGCCCGGCGATCCCCAAGTGATGCATCGCGTGATGCAGGAGAATCTGAGCTGGAGGGGAAGCCGGCATCCGTGGCTCCAGTTTCACCCGAGTGCCGGCTCGATCTTCAAGAAGATCGAAGGGATCGGGGCAGGGAGGCTGATAGATCAGTGCGGGCTCAAGGGGTTCAGGCACGGCGGCGCCCAGATCTCCTACATCCACGCGAACATCATCCTCAACCTCGGCAACGCTACCGCCCGAGACGTTCGGGAGCTCATTGTGATTGCGCAGAAGGCTGTGGAGGAAAGGTTCGGCCACCACCTGGAGCCCGAAATCGGCTTCATTGGGGAGTTCACCTAGGCTATGGTTAGATTATTACTTAACCCACTCCTTCCATTTCGCTTCAGCCGCGCCCACCGTCAGCTGATTCGCGTTCCGGACGAGCGGCATACGCAGGAGTAGCGGCTCGTCGACAAGCTTGGCAAGCCACCGGTCAGGTGAAAGAGTCGCGTACTGAAGCCCGAGGTTCTTGAACCGAGGTGAGTCTCGATCGACAAGCGATTCTGCACCGAATTTCTGCGCGAAGCGACGCAATTCGCCGAGTGATGCAGCGCGCTCCATCAGATCTACAAAATGCGTTTTTATCCGTCGCTCAGAGAAAAACCTCAGCGCCTTCCGCGTATCGGAGCTTTTCCGAATCCCGAACACCTGAATTTCCATGGCGTGAAAGATCGCCTATGATTTTTGCGGTTGCTCGTCGCCTTTCTCCGTATCACGAAGGACATCGACCCGGAATCTCAAACAGCCGTACCTTTGACAAACGAATTCTCACCCGCCTGGTGGCTTCGGAATCCTCACGCTCAGACGCTCTGGGGAAAGTTCTTCCGCCGCCAGGAGATTCAACCAACCGTAATCCGCCGGCTCGAAACTCCAGACGCTGATTTTCTCGAGCTTCACCGACTAGATCGCGGGCCGGTCAATGCTCCTCGTCTCCTGATCCTTCACGGCCTGGAAGGCGGAGCCCGTTCGCATTACGCGCAGGCACTACTCGGCGAAGCGACTGCGAGAGGCTGGAACGCTGATTTACTGGTGTTTCGATCATGCGGCAGCGAAATGAACCGAGCCAAACGGCTTTACCACTCGGGCGAGACAACAGATCTATCGCTGGCCGTCGACACGATCGTCAACGAAGACCCTGCGAGGCCGTTACTCCTCGCCGGCGTCTCACTCGGCGGTAATGTCCTCCTCAAATTTCTGGGAGAGCGGCATCATGACCTGCCGGATGCAATCCGGGGCGCTGCGGCAGTCTCGGTTCCGTTCGACCTGTCCCGATCTGCGCGGTATATCGACAGGGGGTTCTCGAAAGTTTATCAGCGCTCCTTCGTCGACTCTCTCCGCCGAAAAGCCCTCGCGAAGCTCGAGCGATATCCTGACCTCGCAGATCCAGAGAAGCTGATGCAGATCAGAACGATGAACGACTTCGACAATCTCATCACCGCTCCGCTCCATGGCTTCACCGACGCTGAGGACTATTATCAGAAGTCCAGCTCGATCTACTGGCTGGCAAAAATTAGGCTCAATACGCTACTATTAAATGCGGTTGACGATCCATTCCTGCCGCCGGAAGTTCTCGATGAGGTGAAGGAAATCGCGTCCAGAAACCCGGCTTTGCACCTCGAGCTCCCGCTGCACGGCGGACACACCGGATTTATCGGAGGAGGTAATCCACTGCGCCCACGCTATTTCGCCGAACGCCGCGTCGGAGGATTTCTTGCAGCCGAGTTGCGTGGAAGTCGCGCCGGATCATACCCACAATCAGTGAGCGTCACATGACCCACTACACGAGTCGCACAATTCCATCGCTCATGTTGCTGTCGTCGCTCGCCGCGTGTGGCACGACCCAGACAGCCGCGACAAACGATCATGCGAGCCACGCTGACGTCGCTCCGGTCGTCAGCTCCAACTCAGTCTCGGACAAGTCCCTGCCCGCAGCAGCTGAAGATGCACAGGCACGATTGAACAGCTCGCCGCGTCACGGAGAGTGGGCGATGATCAAGCTCAGCAACGGCGACAGCCTGAGAGCATGGATCGTGTATCCCGAGCGAAAAACAAAGGCCCCCGTCGTCGTCGTCATCCATGAGATCTTCGGGCTCTCGACATGGATACGCGCAGTTGCCGATCAGTTCGCGGCAGACGGATTCATCGCAATCGCACCCGATCTGCTCACAATGAAGAATCTTCCGACCGGCCCCGATAGCGTAGTCGCTCAGGCTGCGACTGTAGCCATCCGCACACTCGATCACGAAATGGTGCAGCAGCAGATCGATGCTGCCGCACGATATGCCATGGCTCTTCCGGCAGCACAGCAGCGCTACGGCGTAGTGGGATTCTGCTGGGGCGGAGGGACCTCATTCGCACACGCCGTTCATTCACCAACCCTGGGCGCATCGGTCGTGTACTACGGCGTCTCGCCTGCGCCTGCGTCACTCGCGTCGGTTCGCGCTCCGGTCCTCGGCCTTTATGCCGGCAATGATGCGCGCGTCAACGCAACGATACCTTCCGCTGACTCAGCGATGAAACAGATCGGTAAGACGTACGAGATTCACACCTACGAAGGGGCAGGACACGGCTTTCTGCGTCAGCAAAGCGGCCAGAACGGAGCGAACCTGAGCGCGACCCGCCAGGCATGGCCCGCAACCATAACCTGGTTCAGGAAGTACCTCGAAGGCTGAGCGGGCATTGCGCATCCTATTTCTGTTGATGTTTGTCGGCGGGCTCGCTCTCGCCGTGTATGCAATGCTTCACGGCGTCGAGCGTTCCGAAAAGAGACGCCGGCAACGCCCGTCACCATTCTTCAACGCGCCGACGGCAGCAGCATTCTTCATCGCCGTTGGCGCGACGGGCTATCTGATCGCAACACATTCGTCGCTGAGCCCTGCGATCAACATCATCGTCTCGCTGGTTGTCGGCGGAGCGGCTACGGGGGGAATGATCGGATTACTCGCCGGATGGGCGTTGCGAAAACGAGAAAACGCGCACGCGGAAGCCGAGGAGCTGCAGGGACAGATCGCTCGAGTGACTCGCACCATATCAGCAACATCACCGGGAGAGATCTCCTACACACTATCAGGCCGGCCGCGGCGTGCGCCCGCTACAAGCATCGACGGAATGAACATCGATCAGGACTCCGAAGTCGTGATCGAGTCGATCGAGAATGGGATCGCCAAAGTGGAGCTGTGGTCTCAGGTCGAGCAGAGGATATAACAGCTCAGCTCACGCTCACGCGAACCCAGTCAGGCCAGTTTCCGCTCAGCTCGAAAAAATCTTCGAAATAAACCAGGCCGGAGGTTTCGAGATACTCGACCATCTCGCCCGCCATCTCGTCCGTAGGCAGTGGCCCGAGAATGACGAGCTGTCCTTCAACGCGGAATTCAGCATCGGTGAGATTGAAGCGATTATCAATTTCGGCACGAGCGATTCCGGATCGCTCGTAGGCCGTCTTTCTGATGAGAATCGTGCTGCGGCTGGCTTCTATGATCATCGTCGGTCCGCCCCTCGCACAATCACCGGTGTATCGCTCAAGCCACTTATTTTAATGCATGCCCTCTGATCGACTCGACCGCAGTATCGATGATAGCTTCGACGTCATCGTCGTAGGCGGCGGACACGCTGGAACCGAAGCGGCCGTTGCCGCTGCACGGATGGGCGCACGCGTCGCGCTCGTAACGAGCGCACTCGAAACGATCGGACAAATGTCGTGCAATCCCGCAATCGGCGGGGTCGCCAAGGGAACTGTCGTGCGGGAAGTCGACGCCCTCGGCGGCGTGATGGCGAGAGCAACAGATCTGGCGATGCTGCAGTTCCGCATGCTGAACCGGAGCAAGGGTCCCGCTGTTTGGGCGCCGCGAGCGCAGTGCGATCGAGGTCTGTATCGGAGAGCAGTTCGATCATCGATCGAAGAGCACGCCCTGCTCCAGACAATTCAGGGAACTGTTGCTTCGCTGATCCTCGATGACGGCGGCTCTCAGGTTCGCGGGATAAGAACTCTCGAAGGAAGGAGCTTCAGGTCGCTTGCCGTTGTAATCACCACCGGCACTTTTCTGCGCGGTCGAATTCACATCGGAACTACACGCAGTCTCGCAGGCGGCCGCGCCGGCGAATCAGCTACGATCGATCTTGCGGAGCAACTCGAGAACGCGGGATTGGAAGTGGGACGATTCAAGACCGGAACACCTCCGAGGATCGACGGGAGGTCAGTCGATTTTTCCACGCTGGTCCGACAGGAAAGCGAGATAGATCAGTTCGACTATTCATGGTCGCATTTCTGGCCTACACCTCGAAACTCTTCCGGCAATACGCGACACCCGGCACAGCTTCCGTGCTGGATTACTTATCTCGAAGCCGCGGGGAAGCAGATCATCGAGGACAACATTGCATTGTCGGCGATGTACGGAGGGGCGATCTCTTCCCGCGGTCCACGCTATTGCCCATCGGTGGAAGACAAGGTTGTGCGATTCCCTGACGCTGAAAGACATCAGCTCTTTCTCGAGCCCGAGGGACACGACACGCACGAGCTTTACGTCAACGGATTATCGACTTCGCTGCCCGCGAGTGTGCAGCTCGACATTCTCCACTCGATTCGCGGTCTCGAATCAGCGCGCATGACGAGAGCCGGGTACGCAATCGAATACGACTACTATCCGCCGACTCAGCTGGACGCGACGCTACAGGTACGATCAATCAAGGGACTTTTCTTCGCGGGACAGATCAACGGGACAACCGGGTACGAGGAAGCAGCAGGACAGGGCACGGTTGCGGGAATCAACGCGGGTTGCTTTGCCGTCGACCGCGACCCGCTCATACTAGGGCGCGAAACCTCATACCTCGGTGTACTTGTAGACGATCTCGTTACACGCGGTGTCGACGAGCCTTACCGTCTCTTCACGTCGCGCTCGGAATTCCGACTAACCGTACGACAGGACAACGCACTGCGTCGCCTTTCCGGTATCGCGCGAGATCTCGGCATGTACAACTCGTTCGAGACATCCGTGGTCGAGCGGCGGCTCGACGAAGAGGATCTTGCGCGAGTGCTGGCAGAAGAGACCAGTATCTCTCCGAGCGCTGCGGAGCCTCTTCTCACAGCAGCTGACAGCACACAGCTCTCACAGACCACGAAACTCGTGGACGTCGCACGGAGGCACGACCTGCGACTTGCTGAGTTGTTTGCGGCAAGTGGAGTCGGCGGAGACTTATCTCCGGAAGCTATTCAAACCACCGAGCTCGAGATCAAATACGCCGGGTATTTCGAGCGTGAGCGAGCTCAGGCAGCACGACTCAGAACGATGTCAGAGTTCGCGCTTCCGTCAGATCTTCAGTTCGAGTCCATGCGGTCATTATCTACTGAGGCGAGACAGAAGCTCGGAGCAATCCGCCCTGCGACTCTCGCACAGGCATCACGCATTCCCGGAATAACTCCGAGCGATCTCCAGAATCTCGTCATCGAGATCGAGCGCAGACGCAATCGAGTTGCATCTGGTCAGGAACCCGCGACTACAGCAGAAGGATCAGCCTCCTCGCTACGAAGCTGAAGTAGAACCACAGCGAGCCCGACCATCGTCCCGCCGAGCAATGTGCGGACGGTGAGACGCTCCGAGAGAAGGATGGCACCCAGCACCGCAGTGAAGAACGGTTCGATCGTAGCAATGATCGACGTTCGAACGGGGCCAAGCAGCCTCAAGCCGGTGAGTAGCGCTGCAAACGCTACTGAGGTGCAAACAGTTCCAAGCAGAACGACAATCATCCAGGCCTGTGGGGTGGAGGGCATCGCTTCGTTCCCCGTCACGATTGCGACAACTACGAAAGACATCGTAGCTCCAAGAACAAGGAAAAATGTCGCGATGATTGGAACGAGTCCCTGCTGTGCTTCTCTCAGCGCCGGTAGGTAAATAGCGTAGAGCAGGGCTGCGCTGAGTGCGATCAGTACACCGGTAGTGTTCGCGGATCCCCTCGCGATTGGTCCAGCCATTATCCCAAGGCCCAGAAGTGACACAACGAGAGCAACTCCACGTGTAGCATTGATTGCCTCTGTTCCACGAACCGTCGAGATGAGAGCAAGCCAGGCAGGATATGTATAAAAGAGGAACGCAAGTAATCCGACCGGTATGAACTTGAGCGCGTAGAGTGAGATGTAGGTAATTGTCGCCTGGGCCAGAGCTCCAATAACTACAAGCCGCAGAGCACGCGCAGTTGGAAATGGAGTACTCAACGATCGAATGGCGCGCACTGCAGGATAGAGCAGCATCGCGGAGCCGAGCGAGTATCGCCAGGCCATCGCATTCGCAATCGACAGTCCCTGTCTTTGCGCAAGAACCGCGAGCGTGGACATCGCGCCGAAGCAGCACGCCGATAGAACGATCAGCAGCGTCGCTCGAAGCGATGTTGCGGAGGTAGTATTCACAAAAACTGGAGTGGGGAAACTACGGAACCAACAAAAGGCACAGATCCGAGCTGTGAGAAGCATAGGATCTTTAGTTGCTAGAACAAAAACATTGAAAGTCTCGGGTCTCGCCTTGAGCGAGTTACGAGACATCGATGTTTCAAGTAGCAACTGGCAACTATGCTTCCGGCGGCTCGGATCTGCGCCTTTCTCGGTTCCGTAGTTGTTGTTCGCTTCTGTGTGCAATCTCGGCTTCGAGGGGCGTCCCATGATGGACTCATCCAACCCGGAGTACTGAAAATGCGAATCCATGTCCTTGCATCAATTGCGCTGATTTCCACGCCTTTATGGGGACAGCAGAGCGCCAATTCTGCGCCAGTTTTGCCTCAGGTGACTGTTTCTGCTCATGGGGAGACTCGCGTGTCCCCGGACCGGGCTACTATTCAGATCAGCGTCCAGACACGGGCAGCGACTGCGGCGGCCGCGGCTACGGAGAATGCGGCCAAACAGAAGGCCGTGTTCGATGCGCTCCGCGCCCTAGGGATACCCAACGACCAGCTCTCAACCATCAACTACAACGTCTATCCGGAACAGCGGTACGAGCCGAACAAGGAGCCAGTTATAGTAGGATATAACGTGACGAATACACTCCTTGTCGACGTGCGAAAGCTCTCACTGGTAGGACCGGTAATCGACGCAGCTCTCTCGAAGGGAGCGAACATGATCACCTCTCTTCAGTTCTATGCGTCGAACACCGAGGAAGCTCGCCGGGCTGCAATTGCATCGGCCGTCCAGAAAGCGCGCGCTGATGCTGAGGCGGCCGCGCGGGCTGCAGGTGGGACGCTTGGCAATCTCCTCGAGATCACTGTCGGCACCTTCTACGCACCACCTCCTCGGCCCATGGCGATGGCCCGCGACATGGCCGGAGCTGTCGCAGCTCAGGAAACACCTATAAACCCTGGAGAGCAGACCGTATCGGTGGACCTTACGACTCGCTGGGCGTTCATCGCAGGCAATCGCTAGGGATTTTCACGTGAAACGGCCGAACCGCTCCACGGCTGCGGTCGTTTTCACGTGAAACACCACCAGCAGAAGCGCTCAAGCTCAGATTAACCCCTGCCCAGACGGAGCTTACGCCCGTACATTCCCGGGTCTGCTCAAAAAATCGGGGTTTTGGCCTAGTGGGCTTAGTGATCGCAGTTGCCAATCAGAAGGGTGGGGTCGGAAAAACCACAACGGCTGTAAATCTCGCTGCGAGCCTGGCAGCAGCTGAACAACGGGTCCTGCTGGTTGATGGAGATCCTCAGGCGAATGCAACCAGCGGAGTCGGAATCGATCCAGCAACCCTCCGCGGAACGCTTTACGACGTTCTGATCCGCGGTGCATCCATCCAGCAGGTGCGCCAGCAGGGGATCTGGATGGAAAAGCTGGACGTAATTCCTGCAACGCCGGATCTCGCCGGCGCGGAAGTCGAGCTCATTGAGCGCGAGGACCGTGAGCACATCACTCGTGAAGCAATCGAGCCGCTCGTTCCGGATTACGACTATGTCCTGATCGATTGTCCTCCGTCACTTGGACTGATCACGGTCAATATGCTCTCCGCAGCGGATTCAGTTCTGATACCTCTCCAGTGTGAGTATTACGCCCTTGAAGGGCTCTCGCAGCTTTTGAACACCGTTCACCGCATTCAGCAGAGCGTCAACGAAAAACTGGGTATTGTCGGTGTTCTCCTCACGATGTACGACGCGCGTCTCAATCTGTCGCGCCAGGTTGCTCTCGATGCACGAGAGTATTTCGGAACGAAGGTGTTCGAGCATTTCATCCCGAGAAATGTCCGCCTCGCAGAGGCCCCAAGTTTCGGGAAGCCAATCATTCTCTACGACATTGGATCCACGGGCGCAAAGGCCTACATGGACGTAGCAACCGAACTCATCGAGCGAACTTCGGCCGGAGCCAACCTCAATGCCATCTGAAAAACCGACTCGACGGCTTGGTCGAGGGCTGGACGCTCTCTTCACGACACCGCGTGCTCCTATCAGCGCGACGAAAGAGGGAGAGGGAGTCAAAAAGATTCCGATCACGCAGATCGCAAGCAATCCATTCCAGCCAAGGAGGGACTTCAGGCCTGCGGAACAGGTTGAGTTGAGGGAAAGTCTCAGATCATCGGGTCTTCTTCAGCCCATCGCGGTACGCCCTAAACGTGGGGAAGGCGATTCCTACGAGTTGATCGCCGGCGAGCGGCGTCTCCGTGCAGCAAGTGACCTGGGCTGGGAATCGATTGACGCAATTGTCAAGAATCTCGACGACCGTGAGATGCTGACGCTCGCGCTCATCGAAAATCTGCAGCGTGAGGATCTCAACCCTCTCGAAGAAGCTGAAGGACTCGATCGGCTTATCTCTACTTTCGCATATTCACAGCAAAGCGTGGCGGAGCTGGTCGGGAAGGATCGATCGACAGTGGCGAATGCGCTTCGATTGTTGCAGCTGCCCGAAGAAGTTCGATCTCTCGTTCGCGGTGGCTCATTGGCCGCTGGACATGTTCGTCCGCTGCTTGCGCTTCGTGACGAGCAGCAGATGGTGGAGCTTGCGACAGCTGCTGCCAAAGCAGGATGGAGTGCCCGAGAGATTGAACGCCGAGTTCGACAGTTCGATTCCGTTCCACAAAAAGGGAAGCGGGGAAGGCCTCGATCGATCGCGGCTCAGCCGTTGGAAATCAGGGAAGCTGAAGAGCAGATGCGGAAGCGACTTCAGACTGATGTTGCCATCACGCTTCGAACAGGTGGCAGCGGCTCAGTGTCGGTCTCTTTCTACTCTACCGAAGACCTCGAGCGTTTGATGGAGCTAATGGGGATTCACGTGAATCCACATTAGTATCCACATGACGCTAAGTCATTGTGGGACCAACACTTAGGGGACAACACAGCGCCGCAGGCGTGCTGTTTTCAACAACGTTCGAGTGCTCATCGCTTTCACGAATCTCACTGTTCCGGCAATCTGAAAATGCCCGCATCCCTCCGAGAGATCGTCACTTACCTCGATCAGATACTCGACACTCGAGAGGTGCCTGATTACCCCGGAGCATTGAACGGTCTGCAGTTCGAGAACCGCGGAAGCGTTTACAAGGTCGCTGCAGCTGTTGATTTCTCCTCTCGAGCGCTCGATGGCGCAATCGAAAACGGCGCCGATCTACTTCTTGTCCATCACGGAATGTTCTGGGGAGG
>DATBRZ010000198.1:0-14580 GCA_036560025.1 Gemmatimonadaceae bacterium
AGTGCGTACTCCAGCTCGCGCGTGCGATCCACCATGTCGCGCCAGCCTCGAGGATCCATCGAGAATGGATGATCCGGTCCCTCTCTGGTTCGATCATCAGTGAAATGCTTCTCGACAGCCGATGCACCAAGCGTGACAGCGCCGAGAACGGCGGCGTGTCCGGGAGTGTGATCGCTCAGTCCGAGCACGAGGTTCGGATACATCGCTGCGAACGTGCGCAGCACGTTCAGGTTTACGTATTTGAAGTTTTCGAGACTGCCGGTGTAGTTCGTGTTGCACTGCATCAGCAGCAGCTGCGGATTGATGGCAACAATCGCCGCGACGGCGCGCTTCACCTCCTCGATGTCGGACGCTCCTGTCGCAAGAAGCACGGGCTTCCCTGTGCGAGCGATGTGCTCGAGCGCTGCCGTCCAGGTGATGTCCCCTGACCCGATCTTGAACGCCGGCACGTACCGGTCGAGCATGTCGACGGCTTCGGTATCGTAGGGTGATGAGAAGAAATGGATTCCTGCCTCGTCACACGCGCTCTTGAGCGTCTCAGTCCAGTCCCAGGGAACCGAGGCGGACTGATAGACCTCGTACACGGATTTCTTCCACTTGCTCTGATGCGACAGCTGCGGTCCGGACTCGAAGCCGCGGCGACTGACGATCTTTGGAGCCCGAAAGTGCTGAAACTTCGCCGCCTCGGCTCCCGCGGCGGCAGCAGCACGAATGAGCGCCACGGCGCGTTGCAGATCACCGTCGTGGTTCGCGGCAATATCGGCGATGAAGTATGTCGGGTGCCCGGGCCCGATCGTTCGGCCTGCAATGTCGATGTGTGGCCCGGTCACCGGCTCGTAAGCTGACGGAGTCTCGCTTCCCAGTCGCTACTGCGAAGCGCGGCGAGTCGCTCGATGGCGTCGTCGACTGTCGGCATCATCTCGCCAAGAGCCTTCTCCAGCCGCTTGGGTGACAACGACGTATCAAGTGGCCGCTTGGCCGTCAGCTTTACGTCAGCGAGACGCGCCTGGCGTACCAGCGATGAATCAAAGCCGACCGCGTTCGCAAACCGAACGGCAAAATCGTATTTCGTCATCGAATCCCGTGCTGACGCATGAAGGACTCCGTCCATTCCGCGATCCATCATCCGGAAGAGCAGCCGTGCCAGATCGTTCGTGAAGAGAGGGTTGAACGTGACATTGGTGAAACCCTGAATGGTCTCTCCCTGTTCGAGTTGTGATGCAATCCATCCCGCGAGTCCCACGCCGCGTTTCGGCGCGATGCCGACAAAGTTCGTTCGCACAACGAGCGCATCAGGCATCTCGTCGAACACGGCTCGCTCACCGGCGAGCTTGGACGCCGCGTATTCGTTGACTGGGCCCGTAGGGTCGTCCTCGCTTCGCTTGCCTTGCCTGCCGTCGAACACGGCATCGGTAGAGACATGCAGGAGGCGCGCGCCGTACGCAGCGCATGCAGCCGCGAGCGATCGCGGCAGATCCTCGTTCATCTTCGCGGCTTGCGCGGGCTTTCGCTCACAGGCTTCGACGTCTGCCAGCGCCGCGCAATTGATAACCCACTGGGGTCTCACTGCGTTCAGCAGCTTCGTACATTCGCCGGGGTACGTCAGATCAGCCTTCAGCGAACGCAGCCCGGGCGCAGTCAGCGGCGTGCTTGCAGATGTAGCAACGACTTCTCTTCCCTCTCCCAGCGCCTCCAGAAGGACGTTCGCGCCGAGAAAGCCGCTGGCACCGACAATAAGAAGCATGTCCTCAGTCTGCGGCGAGCTTCTCCACGCCAATCATTTCCTTCAATTCGGCGACCGTGAGCCAGCGGCTGTTCGTTTCGCTGCTGTAGCGAAAGCCCTCTGGGCACGGTCGGCCGCCGTTCTTCTCGAGGTAGGCGCCTTTGTCCCAGCTCCGCACTGCGGGGAGAATCGCATAGTAATCGTCGTATTCGACGGTGTTCTGCGCGTCGTCCTCGCCGACCATGAGCTCGTGGGTCTTTTCTCCCGGTCGTTTTCCGATCACTTCGAGCTCGCAGTCGGGGCCGATTACATTCGCGAGATCGGTGAGCTTCATGCTCGGAATCTTCGGAACGAAGATCTCACCGCCGTGCATTAAGTCGAGGCAGCGCAGCACGAACTCGACTCCCTGATCGAGAGTGATCCAGAACCGAGTCATTCGCGGATCGGTAATTGGCAGCTTTCCGGTTGTCCGGCGCTTGAGGAAGAACGGAATGACGCTTCCACGGCTCCCTACAACGTTGCCGTAGCGGACGACACTGAAGCGCGTATCGTGTTTTCCCGAGTAGCTGTTGGCAGCGACAAACAGCTTGTCCGAGCACAGCTTCGTCGCGCCGTAGAGATTGATCGGCGCCGCCGCTTTGTCGGTGCTCAGCGCGATAACTCTCGCAACGCCACGATCGATCGCCGCATCGATCACGTTCGCCGCTCCGATCACATTCGTCTTCACCGCCTCGATCGGGTTGTATTCCGCAGCCGGAACCTGTTTGAGAGCGGCGGCGTGAACAACGATGTCGACTCCATCGAAGGCCCGGTACAGGCGGTCGCGATCGCGCACATCGCCGATGAAGTAACGAATGTTGGGGTACCGGTCCTCACCGAGATGTGAGTGCATCTCGTATTGCTTGAGCTCGTCGCGACTGAACACGATGAGCTTTTGCGGCTCGTATCGCTCGAGAACGAGCTCGGTAAAACGGCGACCGAAGGAACCGGTTCCGCCGGTGACAAGGATTGTTTTTCCGTTCAGCATCGGGTTCGGATAAGTTCTTTTTCTCTGGACATTCAGGCGTTCACCGCGGACGCGCGACTGGGAGCGGCCTGGCTTCCGGAAGGCGTCGACGGAAGGTCGACGATGGTCATCCGCGACGGAAGTGAGAATACGCCGAGCGGCTGCGACGGGTCGAAGTTGCCATGCAGCTGTCTTCCGCCAGGAGCGATTACGAGCGGAGGTGTGAGATCATCGAGCACGTCATAGTTGGTTCGCGTCGTAACCGCTTCGCTGATGTGCATGTAGATGGGATACTCTCCCGGCCGAATGTAGATATCGGGCAAATCTATTATGACCGTACTGCGTGAGCCCGCTGTGACCTGATCGGTCGTGACGACGTGTCGCACGCTGGTCATGATCTCACGCGACACGCCCGATCGGAGGGCGATGACGATCGCGACTCCTCGCATCGCTTCGTTCACGACGTAGGAGAGGCGAAACCGAACTGTCTCTCCCATGCGGAAGTTGTATCGCTCTGCCCCGGCGAGATCTTCCACGGATACGCCGGTGAATCTCACCGCGCCTGATCCCCGACGGTTCTCCGGATTGTTGATTCCGGTCTCGGCATCGATCCTGAGAGTCCGCAACCGCTCGTTGTACGCGGCAAGCGTGACATCGGTCGGACCGTCGGCAACCAGTCGTCCGTGCTCGAGAAGAACGCAGCGCGTGCAGAGCTGACGAACGGCCTGCGTGTTGTGACTCACGAACAGCACCGTTCTTCCCTGCCCGGCGACGTCCTCCATCTTGCCGAGACACTTCTTCTGGAAGGCGGCATCGCCTACGGCAAGGACTTCGTCGACGATCAGAATCTCCGGCTCCAGATGCGCGGCGACCGCGAACGCGAGGCGCGTGTACATCCCGCTCGAGTATCGCTTCGTCGGCGTGTCGATGAACTGCTCGACTTCTGCGAACGACACGATTTCCTCAAACCGGCGCGTGATCTCCGATCGGCGCATGCCGAGAATTGCACCGCTGAGGTAGATGTTTTCCCGGCCGGTGAGCTCGGGATGAAATCCGGTTCCTACTTCGAGCAGCGCTCCAACGCGGCCGTATATCTCCGCCCGTCCGCGGGTCGGCTGAGTGATGCGTGAGAAGATCTTGAGGAGTGTGCTCTTCCCAGCACCATTCCTGCCGATGATTCCTATTACCTCACCTTCGGCCACATCGAAGCTCACATCCTCGAGCGCCCAGAACGTTTCCAGCTTCTCGGCCTGTCCCCACGCGCGCTTCCACAGCGTCACCGGGAGAGCGATCACTTCTTCCTGAAGGGTGCGATACGGCTGTCTCGCAAGAGCGCGGGCAATGCGGTACGACTTCGAGATCTCGGCTGCGCGAATCGCAGTCCCGCTCATACTGCGTCCGCGAAGCTGCGTTCCACCCGCTGGAAAAAGAAAGCTCCGCCGAAGAAAATCACCGTGGAAACGAGCGCGGCGATCAAAACCATCGGCAATGTCAGTGAGCTACTGCCGAGGACTGCCCAGCGATTTCCTTCGATGAATGCGACGGCGGGGTTGAGCGCATAAACCAGGCGCCATTTTTCCGGAACGATGCTCGTCGCATAGGCCACCGGACTTGCGAACATCCACACCTGGAGCAGAAACGGCATGGCGTGCACGAAGTCGCGATAGCGCACGTTCAGCGCCGACAGCCAGAGCGACACGCCGGTAGCCGATATTGCGGCCAGCAGAACGAACAGCGGCACGGTGAGAATCCGCCATGTTGGAGAGATCCCGAACACCGTCAACATCACTCCCAGGACGACGAGCCCCACCGCGAGATCGAGAAGCGCAGAGAATGTGCTGGCGAGCGGAATCGCGAGCCGCGGAAAATAGACCTTGGTGATAAGCCGCGAGTCGCTGATCAGACTGTTGCCGGCGCGCTGCAGGATCGCGGCGAAGTAGCTCCAGATAACTACGCCCGCGAATACGAAGACGATGTACGGGTGCCCGTCGCTCGGAAGATGGGCGAAGCGCCCGAACATCACAGTGAAGATGGCGGCGGCAACCAGCGGCTGCATGACGACCCAGATCACGCCAAGCGCAGTCTGCTTGTAGCGAAGCTTCACGTCGCGGCCCGCCAGAATCGCAAGGAGATCCCGATAATTCCAGAGCTCGCGGAGATTGATCGCAGCCCATCCCCTGGTCGGCTGCACAATGACGGTCGGTCGCGGAGCCGGCGCTCCGGCAGAAGCAGGGACAGTCGTCGACGTCATTTCACTTCCCAGCACACAACCGATGGCGGAGCGCGATCGTCACGTGGCGCTGCGAGCGAACGACCCGGCCTGCGCGTCACGGTACCACGCATAAAGAGAACGAAGCCCGTCTTCCAGGCTGATCCGCGGAGCCCAGCCAAGCGCGCGGATTCGCGACGAATCGAGAAATTTCCGCGGAGGTCCATCCGGTTTCGAGCGATCCCACTCAACAGGTCCGTCGTACCCGACCACTTCCGCAATTATTCGAGCAAGCTCACGCAGCTCGAGATCCTCGCCGTATCCGACGTTGTACAGGCCGGTAACACTCGATTCCATCAGCATGAGAGCGGCCCGCGCGGCATCATCGACGTGCAGAAACTCTCTGCGAACAGTTCCCGTGCCCCAAAGCTTCACAATCGCATCACGACCGGCGTCGCGGGCTTCCTTCGCCTCGTGGAATTTCCGAATGAGGGCGGGCAGCACGTGTGAGCTCTGGAGATCGAAATTGTCGTTGGGCCCGTAGAGGTTGGTCGGCATCAGCGAAACCCACTGCCGGCCGAACTGAGAGCTCGCTGCCTCTACGAGCTTGAGTCCCGCGATCTTCGCGATCGCATACGGCTCGTTCGTTGGCTCGAGCGGACCGCTGAGCAGCGAGTCCTCTCGCATCGGCTGTGGGGCCATTCTCGGGTAGATGCAGGAGCTACCGAGGAAAACGAGACGATCGACGCCTGATTCGAGCGCCGCACCGATGACGTTCGTCTGGATAACAAGATTCTCGTAGATGAAGGCCCATCGGTATGTGTCGTTGGCCTGGATACCACCAACCTTTGCAGCCGCGAGAAAAACAACGTCAGGACGTTCGTCGTCAACAAACGATTTAACGGCAGCCTGGTCGAGGAGATCCAGCTCTCTTCTCGTCCGGACTATCGGGGCCGGATAGCCGGCTTCGTCGAGCGCGCGAACGAGGGCGGACCCAACGAGCCCCGAGTGACCCGCAACGAAGCAGCGGCGACCCTTCCCCGTAGTCAACGGCTGAGCGCCTGAAGGACTCTGCTCGATCCCTCGAGCGTGAATGGCTCGCCCGCCTGCACCGCAGCGAGATCCGCATCGACCATCATCTCGATCAACTCGCGAAATCCGACTTTCGGCGTCCACCCGAGCACCTGCCGGGCTTTCGTCGCGTCACCAATCAAAAGGTCGACCTCGGTCGGCCGGAAATAACGGGGATCGGTAGCAATCAGCTCCTGCCCCGTCGCGGAATCGACACCAACCTCATCGACGCCCTCGCCTCTGAACTCGAGCTCGATGCCCGCCCGTGCGAAAGCAACCTGGCAGAGCTCGCGCACCGAATGGTCTTTACCCGTGGCCAGCACGTAATCATCGGGATTGTCGTGCTGCACCATTCGCCACATCCCTTCGACGTAGTCGCCCGCGAATCCCCAGTCGCGGCGGGCGTCGAGGTTGCCGAGATAAAGCTTCTCCTGCCGATGCTCCCGGATGCGAGCTGCCGCCATCGTGATTTTTCGAGTGACGAAAGTCTCTCCGCGAATCGGAGACTCGTGATTGAACAGGATTCCACAGCACGCGTGCAGGTCGTACGCCTCGCGGTAGTTCACCGTGATCCAGTGGGCGTAAAGCTTGGCCGCGCCATAGGGAGATCGGGGATAGAAAGGAGTCTGCTCGTTCTGCGGTACCTGCTGGACCTTGCCGTACAACTCGGATGTGGACGCCTGATAGAAGCGCACGCGTCCGAGCATGCCGAGAATCTTCAGTGCTTCGAGGAGCCTCAGCGCACCGATTCCGTCGGCGTTCGCAGTGTACTCCGGAGTTTCGAAGGAAACCTGGACGTGGCTTTGCGCGCCAAGGTTGTAGATCTCGTCAGGCTGACACTCCTGAATGATTCTGATCAGGTTCGTCGAATCAGTGAGGTCCCCATAGTGCATGAAGAAGCGGGAGTGAACGTCCTGGGGCTCGGTGTAGATGCCATCGACTCGTTGCGTGTTGAACGAGGAGGCACGCCTCTTGACTCCGTGGACGACGTAGCCTTTTGAGAGCAGGAGACGGGCGAGGTACGCGCCATCCTGTCCAGTGATGCCGGTTATTAGCGCAGTTTTCATGGGTGTTGCTGACGGCGGTGCGGCGGGCGGGGGTGCCCAAGGCCGTCGCCGGTGAGGATCAGAATGGGAATCGAGGCTCCCGACGGAAGCCAGACAAATGTCATACCTCACACTCCGGCAGTCAATCGCGCCCCTTTACTCGTTCGAATCTGTAAGTCCGTATCGATATTTGACATCCGGATTGTGGAAGTGTCTTTTCACAATAGATTGACTCCGGCTTTGGATTCCTTGGAACATTTACCTGTTGGCACCGCTCCCGTTCGAATGACGACCGGGCGCACTGCTTTCAACTCCACTAAAGACTTTTGAAACTGAAGTCCATCCGTAACAGGCACCTCTTCGTAGCGGACGCCTTTGCCGTGTCGGTGGCTCCGCTGGCCGCCTTCCTGGTGCGGTTCGAAGAGGCACGATGGATCAGCGATAACGCGCGTCTCGTCACGCTTTATCTGCTGCTGACGATCCCGATTCGGCTGCTCCTCTTCTACGCGGCCGGGATGTACCGGCGACTCTGGCGACATGCGAGCGTCGGAGAGCTCAGACCCATACTCGTTGGTGCCATCGGAGCAGGAGCGGTGGGAGCTGCCGTCGGCCTCGCCCTTCTCCCATTCACGCAGCTCACGGCGACTCGCGTTCCGTTCTCGGTTGTCTTCATCGATACGTTCCTTGTCGCGGCGCTCGTAGCACTGCCGCGTCTGCTCGTACGAATCACCCGGTCCACGTATCCACGCCGCCGCCGCCGGGACGACGTAAGCAAGCGATGTCTCGTGGCCGGTGCCGGCGACGCAGGCAAGCTCGTCGTGAAGGAGCTGTTCGCCAGCTCGAACCTGGGATTGGAGCCGATCGGGTTCGTCGACAGCGACACGTCCAAGCACGGCCACATGCTTGCGGGTCTGCCTGTCCTCGGACCGCTGGCGCACATTCCCGAAATTGTCGAGCGGTACGGCGTCGCAGAGATCATCATCGCGATGCCGTCTGCACCTGGTACGGTGATCAGGCAGGTCGTGCGTGCCGCCCTGAGCTGCGGAATCCCGACCCGCACAGTGCCGAGTCTCCCGGAGATCATCTCTCGCCAGGGTAATGCGACCGGCCTGCGGGAAGTCGAGATTCAGGATCTGCTGCGCCGCGACGCTGTAGAAACCGATTTGGCCGCGGTCGCCGAGCTCGCTACGAGCGAGACCGTTCTGATTACGGGTGGCGGCGGCTCGATCGGCAGCGAGCTGTGCCGTCAGCTCGCGCGACTCGCTCCGTCGCGGCTCGTGCTACTCGGTCACGGCGAGAACTCCATCTTCGATATCTATCAGGAGCTCACGCTCACCTACCCCGACGTCGAGATAATCCCCGTCATCGCGGACGTGCGCGATGCGCAAAGAATTCTTCACATCTTCCGTCATTATCACCCGCACGCCGTCTTCCACGCTGCAGCGCACAAGCACGTACCGCTGATGGAAGACAACGTGCATGAAGCGGTGACGAACAACGTCTCAGGCACACGGAACGTAGTCGACGCTGCAATCGAAACGAACGTCGAGCACTTCGTGTTCATCTCGACAGACAAGGCGGTCCGCCCGACGAGTGTGATGGGAGCAACCAAGCGCATCGCAGAGCAGATCGTTCAGCACGCGGCCACAAAGCATCACCGGAATTTTGTCTCGGTTCGTTTCGGCAATGTCCTGGGGAGTCGCGGCAGCGTAGTGCCGACATTCCTCCGTCAGATACGCGCCGGCGGACCGGTCACTGTGACGCACCCGGAGATGCGGCGATACTTCATGACTATCCCGGAAGCAGTCCAGCTGGTGCTTCAGGCAGGCGCACTCGGCCGCGGTGGAGAGGTGTTCGTCCTGGACATGGGAGAGCAGATCCGGATCGTTGACATCGCGACGGATCTCATTCGGCTCTCCGGCCTGGAGGTTGGCGCGGATATCGAGATCAAGTTCACCGGCGTGCGCCCGGGCGAGAAGCTGTACGAGGAGATGTTCTTTACCGCGGAGAACGTGCTGCCGACGGACCACCCGAAAGTGCTTCGCGCAAGAAACGGCCTCCTTGCGGAAGGAATGGGGAAGCGCATCGAGGCGTTGACTCGGGCAACTGAAACCGGGCGGCCGGAAGACGAGATCAGAAAGCTATTACAGACGCTCGTTCCCGATTTCCACCCCCACGGTTCGAGCGCACTTCACGACGACGAGCCGCGATCAGAGAGCATCCCGAAGCGCGCGTAGCAGTCGGCACACGAGCAGGTCCCGGCGTCGACTTACCAATGGTCACGGCGGCGGATATCGGATAACAGTCTGATCATTTCACGAGTTCGGTGCTGCCGCCCTGCCGCAGTCAGATGGTAGCGAGTATCGAAGAACCAGGATGACGGGTAGACAAAGTCTCGCGGCGAGCCGACGATCGTCATCCGCACGCGCCTCGTGATGACTCTCGCGAGAGAATCGATCGCTGCCGAATTCAATGAATATGCGCGGTCGATGTACGACGGGTACATGAAATACGCGTGCGCTCCGCGGGCACGCGAATGCCTTGCGATGTCCTCGAGCAAGTCGACCGTGTGCAGATTGAGCTCCTTCTTCGTTCCAATCGGCCCGACATAGATCGAGTCAGGGTTTTTTCCCTCTCGGGTCAGGTGAGCAACCATATCACCGTACTCATTGAAGGAACGTCGATTGTAGACCGGATTGGTGTCGGGTGGGAAATACCGGTTCTTCACACCGAATGCGTCGGCCGCAGCCATGAGAAATGAACGGCG
Organism: Gemmatimonadaceae bacterium; assembly: GCA_036560025.1. GTDB lineage: Bacteria > Gemmatimonadota > Gemmatimonadetes > Gemmatimonadales > Gemmatimonadaceae > UBA4720. The sequence continues at coordinate 9,823 of DATBRZ010000198.1, forward strand.
AGCATTCTCCACGCGCGGACGAAGTACCACATCGATGACCGAGTATGACTTGATGAAATCGCGCAGCCTGTCGGACGGCGTATACAACAGTGCGGTGTTCAAAGTCTGGTCGCCGTCGGCATAATTGCCGTAGAACTGATCGTACTCCGGCGAGACGATGACGACGTCTCCCTTTTGCACGTACGGCTTTACCTGAGCGAGCATGTACCGCAGACCAAGCTTTGCATACAGTCCCATGTTGATCACGTGGAGTCCGAGCGAATCCTGGAGCTGCTTGCTGTCGACGCCGAAGGCGAGATTCGATCCGCCGACGAGAATCACTTTGGGAGAAGGCGTCCGCCGAATCAGCCTGTCCTTCTCGAGAACCGCCGCCAGGTAGTTGTTGTCCGCGGTATGGTCGTCATATGCGCTGATGAGGATGCCGGATAGAGCAACCGCCGCAGCGAGGGCGCCGACGCGCAGCAGGAAGCGACGAATCAAGCGGGCTTAGTCCCGAGCTCCGCGCGAATCATCTTTTGAACAACGCCACGCATCTTGGTTTCCGCCTTCCATCCGAGGAGTTTGCCGGCGCGCGAAGGATCTCCGGCCGAGTAACTGATATCCGCAGGACGATAGAGACTCTTATCGACCTCGATGTGATCCTTTGCATCGAGCCCCACCTCCGCAAAGGCCGCGTTCGCGAGCTCCTCGAGAGTGTGACTTTCGCCGGTGGCGATCACGAAGCTCTCGGGTGCGTCTCGCTGAAGCATTCGCCACATGGCGTCGACATACTCGGGAGCCCAACCCCAGTCGCGGGTGACGTTAAGGTTGCCAAGCTTGAGCTTTTCGCGAGATCCGGCGGCGATGCGTACCGCTCCCGAAGCGATCTTCCGCGTGACGAAGCGCTCATGTCGCAGCGGCGATTCATGATTGAAGAGAAGTCCGGTGCAGGCGAAGAGACTGTATGCTTCACGGTAATTTTCGACTTCCCAGTACGCAGCTGCCTTCGCGACGGCATACGGACTTCGCGGCCGAAATGCAGTCGCCTCGTCAGCGGGAGCGTTGGTGTCGCCAAAGCATTCCCCTGAGCCGGCACTGTAGAACCGAATCGGTTCTCCGATGAACCGAATCGCCTCGAGCAGGTTGAGAGTGCCGAGCGTAATGCTCTCGAGGGTTTCGACGGGCTGGTCGAACGAGAGTGACACGGAGCTCTGTCCGGCGAGATTGTAGACCTCGTCGGGCTTGATCCGGCGAAGCGTCTGAAGCACGCTCCGGAAATCGGTGATTGTCACCGACTCCTTGCTCACCGCACCGTCGATTCCGAGACGCTTCAAGTTGGCGAAGCTCGTCACCTGCGCATCGCGCGATCCACCATGCACGGTGTAGCCCTTCGACAGAAGAAGCTGAGCGAGGTAGGCCCCGTCCTGCCCCGATATTCCGCAAATGAGCGCGGTCTTCGCTGCCATGCTAGAACTGGAAGTAGATGAACGCCTTCGCCTCGGTGCTTATCCCGAGCAGCCAGATAGCCATGCAGAAAGCGTAATACGCCGGCCAGCGTACCCAAACCGGTTGCAGCCGGAATTTGCGCGACAATCCGAGTCTGCCGGCGAACACCTCATACGTAACGAGACCGGCGATGAGAAGGAATGAATATGCGACCTCGAGCTTCGTTATGCCCTCGCCTCGCAGTGGAAATGGAATCAGCTGATGGAGTGTCGGACGCGCCCACAACTGAGTGAAGATCGTAATCACATCCTGAAGAGTGTTGGCCCGGAAGAAAACCCACGCGATACAGACGAGTGCAAATGTCGTTGCGACTCTGACTACTGAGTGAAACCGCGGACGCTGCGACAGGCCCGCCACGATAGCCAGTCGTTCCCGGATGGGCGCGGTAATCAATGAAGAGATCAGGTAGAAGCCATTCAGTCCGCCCCAGATCACATAGGTCCAATTCGCGCCGTGCCAGAGCCCGCTGAGCAAGAAGGTGACGAATAGATTGTAGTACCATCTGAGCTTTCGCACGCGGTTTCCACCGAGTGGGATGTACACGTAGTCACGGAACCACGTCGAGAGCGAGATGTGCCACCTCGACCAGAATTCGCTTATCGACTGTGACAGGTAGGGGTGGTTGAAGTTTTCCATCAAGCGGAACCCCATCACCTGCGCCGCACCGATTGCGATGTGCGAGTAGCCCGCAAAATCGCAGTAGATCTGGAAGGCGAAGAAGATCGTTGCGACAACGAGCGTGAGTCCGTGGAAGCTCGACGGATCAGTGTAAACGATGTTCACGTAACGGGCGAGACGGTCGGCGATCACGACTTTCATGAACAATCCGCCGGCCATTCGCCGGAGACCGTTCGTCACCCGCTCATAATCGAACTCGTGTGGCTGATAGAACTGAGGAATGAGGTTCTGCGGCCGCTCGATTGGCCCTGCTACCAGCTGCGGAAAGAACATCACGTACAGAGCGTAGATCCCGACATGTCGCTCGGCTTTCACACGGCCGCGGTACACCTCGATGGTGTAGCTCATCGCCTGGAACGTGTGGAACGACAGTCCGATAGGAAGGACGAGGCTCAGCATCGGCATGCCGTACGGCCAGTGAAATACTTCGGCGATCGCGTGTACGTTTGCGTTGAGGAAGTTGAAGTACTTGAAGACAGCAAGGATGCCGATGTTCGCGACTAGGCTCATGATCAGCCACATCCGTCGCTTGGCCCCCGTCGCCGGCTCGATCAGAAGACCTGCGGCGTAATCGACGGAGATCAGAAAAAACAGGATGAGGATGTAGACGGGGATGAAGGCCATGTAGAAGTAGCAGCTCGCCCCCAGCAGCCATGCCCAGCGGAACCGGTGTGGAATGGCGAAGTAGACCGCCACCACCACCGGGAAGAAGATCAGGAATGTGAAAGAATTGAAAAGCATTCAGCGAATTGGTCGCACAAATCTAAGAGGTCACCTGATTCCCACCGTCGTGCAGGTCACGGATTGCGTCGGCGGAGAAGCAGCACGTCCGACGTCTCGTAGCGTCTGCCGATTCTGCTGGTGTAGAGCTTCTCTCGAAAAACGGTATCGGGAATCAGATATCCGGTGCGGATCGCATCGGCGACGGCGCGCGTCATTTCACCTCCTCCAATGAAAGGGCTCCAGTCGCGCAACTGATAGATCATCCAGTCGTAACGTCCAGCCGACAGAGCGGAATCGAGTGCCGCGCCTGATGTCACGCGGCGCCAGTCGACCACTGCGCTGAGCCAGGGATCCGCGCGACGATAGAAGCGGTCGAGGTAGTAGCTATGTCCCGAATAGACAACTACCAGAAACCGTGAGTCTTTCGGCGTCGAGCGATTCACTCGGTCATAGAGATCGTAGAACCAGGTGTAACGGTGGAAGCGCTGCGTGTCGCCAGTGACGGCGTATCGCAACTGATCGGTACCCGCGTAAATCGTGGCGGAAGCCATCAGCGTCGAGGCCGCGACCGCGAAAACAACGATCACGTGAGGAATTCTCTCCGCTTCCCTGTCGCGGAAGCAAAGCGCGATCAGCAAGGCGACGCCGATTGCGGGAAGGACCAGCCGAGTGTACAGCACGGGCCACGACGGGAGCCACGCCAACGCGAATAGAAGTCCGGCCGCTGAAAGGATTCGAACCGGGCGCACACGCGAAAACAATCCGGCAACGCAGACACCGAGAGTCACTGCGGCAAGCGGAAAGTCGGGGCCCGGTTTCACGATCGCGATCAGCTTGTCGATCAAGGCGGCTGGTGTCACGCCGGCGACGAGCGCATCGGAGTAACCGCGGGCGATGGCGGCTACGTAGGAGCTCTCCCCCGCATGACGCGAAACGAAGAAGGGCCATACCGGATTTCCGAACGCGAGGAGGTTCACGATGTAAAACGGTGAGGCCAGCACCACGGCTGCCACCACTCCCGCAGCAAAGCGCTTGATCAGCACCCCCGCATCGGATTTTCCGCGCAGACTCCACGCGAATACCAGGCTGACGAGCGCACCCCAGACGATCAGCTGATACCGGCTGCCCACGCCCGTCCAGCCGGCGAATCCGAGCAATGCCGCTTCGCCGGCGGAGAATCGGGGACTTCGGAGAAGCAGCAATCCAGAGGTAAACAGGACGAACGTCGCGTAGCAGTCCGCCGTTGCCGCCGTAAATGTCCGGATCACCAGCGGGTGTGACACGAAAAGAGCTGTGACGAGGAGCCCCCATCGCGGTTGCCGGTATCTACTGGCAATCCTCAAAAATGCACCGACCATCACAAGCAAGAGCAGGAGTGCGGTCACCTGCGCCGCCTGCGGCAGACCGATCAGCTCAAACGGCAGAAAGTTGAGCGTCCAGGCGAACGGGATTCCGTAGTGAAAATCGGCGATCGGCTGCCACTGGCCGTCGGCGATGATCTGACGGATATGAGCAAGATGATACCGCATCGCGTCTGCTTCTCTCGGCGGCGCAATCGCGTAGACCCAGGCGACCCCACCGAGAACCAGCGCCGCGATCGACCCCCACCTTCCTGCGCTCGATCGAAGGGCGTTGAAACTCTCCCGGGCAACATGTGATGCAGCCTTACCTCGAAGAGCGACGCCCATGACGCAGGCCGCGGCAACGACGACCGCGCCCACAGGTACAAGCCCGGCTCGGCAGAACAGCGCGAGCAAAGCAGACGTGATAGCCGAGCCGATGAGGATCGCGCCCGGAAGCCAAACGGGATCGTCCGGCTCCGTTCCGCGCATGAAGAAAACCCCCAGCGACGCCCAGGAGGCAACGGCAAAT
>DATBRZ010000199.1:0-12917 GCA_036560025.1 Gemmatimonadaceae bacterium
CAGGCGAGCGCACGGTTAGGAGGAACCAGCGACATCAGGTCACTGGTTCCGCTGCTCGAAGAGGAGCTGAACGTGCGGAACGTGAGCTTCCTCGGCTCGGCCGACGAGCTCGTGACACTCGAAGCGAAGCCGAATTTCAGAACTCTTGGAAAGAAATTCGGGAAGGACACGCCGAAGGCGGCGAGCGCCGTGGCAGCTCTCAGCTCTGACCGGCTGCTCAGCTTCGAAAGAGGCGAGCCGCTGTCTATCACCGTCGGGGACGAAACACGAGCACTCGACGTTGACGACCTGACTATCATTCGTCGCGCGTCGGGGGACTTGATCGTCAAGGAGGCAGCCGGGTACTTCGCGGCAATAAATCCGCAGGTCACCCCGGAGCTTCGGGCGGAGGGTCTGGCGCGCGAAGTGGTCAGCCGATTGCAAAGAATGCGAAAGGAATCGGGCTTTGCGGTGAGCGATCGGGTAAGTTTATGGCTCGCCGGGCCAGCCGAAATTGAGGCCGCAGTAAAGACCCATGAGAGTTGGATCGCCGGCGAGGTGCTCGCGCGCCGGATAAGCGTTGGCGGCGACATGAACGAACACAACTCGGCGCAGGCTGTCGAAATCGAAGGTCAGACGGTGCGCGTCGAATTACAGAGGGTAGTCTAGATGGCAACATCAGCTGCAATGAAGAAACAGAAGCCGATGACCAAAAAGAATCTCGAGCACTTTGAGAAGCGTCTACTCGAGGAGAGGAAGCGTGTGCTCAAGGAGCTCGGGCATTACGACGAGACGTTCGGCTCAACACCGCAGGGAGCTGACGGCGACCTAAGCGCGTACTCCTTCCACATGGCCGATCAGGGCACCGACGCAATGGAGCGCGAGAAAGCGTTTCTGTTCGCGAGCCAGGAAGGGCGGTTCCTCTGGCACCTCGACGAGGCATTGAGACGGCTCTACCGCTCTCCCGAAACCTTCGGTAAGTGCCACAACTGCGGCCAGGACATCGCCTACGAGCGGCTCGACGCGCTTCCCCACGCGCGGTACTGCATAGACTGCAAGCAGCGTGAGGAAGATGCAAAGAGGCAGGTCTAACCCACCTCTTTTCTGGAGCGTTTTGGTGGTGGTGGTCGTGGCCGACATCATCACCAAAGCCATGGCTGTCTGGGCACTGGTTCCCCAGCGCATGCCGCACGAAATGCTCGGCGATTCCATTCGGCTCACGCTCGTCTACAATCCAGGCGCGGCATTCGGACTGCACCTCGGATCGTATTCCCGGTGGATCTTCATGGCGCTCACGATAGGCGCCCTTTACATACTTGGCCGTCTTTATCGTGCAACACGTGACGGCGACCTGTGGCGCACCCTCGCGATTGCGCTTGTCTGTGGCGGTGCACTCGGCAACCTGGTCGACAGAATCAGATCGTCCGCTGGTGTGGTCGATTTCATCGACGTCGGAATCGGAGACATGCGCTGGCCGACATTCAACGTCGCCGACATGGCGGTAAGCATCGGTGCGTTTCTCCTCGCGTGGGTACTCTGGGGTGAGGAAAGAGTCGACGAGTCTCTTGCCGCACCGATTGACGGCGCAGCACCGGAGTCCATCCAGATCGGTCCGCCGGTCTCGCCGGTGAATCCGGAGATCTAGGGCTGAGCGGGAAGAGTGATTTCGAGGTCGAGGCCGGCGAGCCCCGACGAAGCGAGTTCAATGTCGAGGCGGACGATAACGTCCGCCTCGATTTGTTTGTGGCTGCGCGTGCCGGAATTTCGAGGACGCAGGCGGCGACGCTTATCGCAAACGGAAACGTCGATGTCAACGGCAAGCGCATGAAAGCCAGCTATCGCACCGAGCGCGGCGACACGGTGACGGTAGTGTTTCCGGCGCGCGAGGAGCGGGTGATCTCGGGAGAAGAGATTCCGCTTCAGGTCGTATTCGAGGACGAATCTCTACTCGTCGTCGACAAGCCTGCTGGCATGGTCGTGCATCCGGCGCCCGGTAACTGGAGCGGCACGCTGGTGAATGCGTTGCTTGGGCGCGGGGGCGATCTCGGCGCAGGCGGTTCCGCCGAACGCGCCGGAATTGTCCACAGGCTCGACAAGGAGACGTCGGGGCTGCTCATCGTCGCCAAAACTGACCGCGCCCACCGGCTCCTGAGCGCGGCCATCGCGGCCAGACGGGTGAACAGGCGTTACGCGGTGCTGATATGGGGTCACCTTCACGGGGACAGGCTGACTGTGGATAAACCGGTTGCCCGCGACCCGCGAGACCGAAAGCGCATGGCAATCGTCAATAGTGGCAGGCGGGCGGTCACAGATTTTCTGCGGCTCGCGCGCTTTGGACCGGGAGACCTGCTGCGTGCGGAATTGCACACCGGGCGAACCCACCAGATTCGCGTCCACCTCGCTTCCGTAGGACACCCAGTAATGGGTGACGATGTCTACGGCGGAGGAGGTGGGAGGCGGCTCGTGGGATTACAGCCCAGGCGTCATTTCCTGCATGCGGCGTGGCTCATTTTCGATCACCCACTCACTGGCGCGCCGATGGACATCCGATCTCAGCTTCCAGACGACCTGAGGCAATCGCTTCGCGCGATCGCTCCGGACTCGGAGCTGGTCGAAGCCGAGGATCCGCTCGCCGGACTCGGCTTCTATGACTAGCCCCGCTCAAAACCTCGAGTCCGCGGCTCTCGAATCAACCGGCGCATCCGCTCCGGCGGCCGTCGCGGAAGTTGAGGCTCAGGTCCCGTTGCGTCGCGTGCTGATGTTCGATCTGGCGGGTCACCGGCACTGCGCCGGGATCGACGAGGTTCGCGAGATCGTGCCGGTTCAGACGACAACGCGACTGCCGGGTGCCCAGAGCTGGGTGAGAGGACTGATCAATCTTCGTGGCCATCTGGTCACGGTTGTCGATGCGTCGCTCTGTGTCTACGGGAGCGCGATCACGTCTCCAGTTGCTAGCATCCTTCTCGTGGAGGAAGGATCGCGCGTCGCTGGAGTGATCGTCGATGACGTGCACGACATTGGATTGCTCGACAAAGACATTTCGCAGGAAGCGCTGGTTGATCTTGGGGCGATGGTACGGACTGCACTGGCCTAGGGGGTCAAGGTGAACAACACGGTACTTGTGTGCGACGACGCGGTATTCATGCGGACGATGATCAGCGACATCCTGACCCAGGCCGGTCTTGAAGTCGTAGGCGAAGCGGATTCAGGGGCGCAGGCTGTCGAGAAATACCGGCAGCTCAAACCCGATCTTGTGACGATGGACATCATCATGCCGGAGATGGGCGGGATCGACGCCGTAAGGGCGATTACTGAATTCGATCCCGAAGCGCGCGTTCTGATGTGCAGCGCGATGGGACAGCAGGCACTGGTTGCGGAAGCGATTCAGGCCGGCGCCAAGGATTTTGTGGTCAAGCCGTTCCAGCCAAGTCGCGTTCTCGAAGCGGTGCAGCGAGTTCTTGGATAACGTGAACACCACGCGTTACGCCGAGCTGTTCCGCGCTGAATCGCGCGAGCGGCTCCTCGAGATGAACGCTGCTCTCCTCTCGATCGAGCGAGGCGGCGGAGCGGAGCGCATCACGGAGCTGTTCCGCGCAGTGCATAGCCTGAAGGGCATGGCTGCAGCCATGGGCTATGACAGCGTGAGAGATCTCTCACACGCGCTGGAAGCGTTGCTGTCGAAGCTGAGACAGGAGTTGATCTACTCGATGCCGTCGTTGATGAACACTCTCTTTGACGCCGTCGACGCGCTGGAGAGCGCAATTGCTGCTGTCTCCGTCGATCCGACCGCCGTCGTGAACGTGGCACCCGTCATCGCGTCGCTCGATGCTGCGGCTCAGGAGATCGCCGCCCAGGAGAAGCCTGTCACGCCGGCAATGGAGTGGCCGGCAACACGTCCGACACCGCTGCCGCAGGTGCCTGCTGAGCCAGGTCGAAGAACTCCGGCGCGCCCGACGCCGTCGCGTGCAACACCGCGGCGCACGACGCCATTGAGATCCACGCCGGTCCTCGAAATGCCGCGCGTCAACGATTCCATCGGCGACCGCGGCCCGCGAAGCGTTCGCGTAGATGCCGAGCGGCTTGATTCGCTGATGCGTCTTGCAGGCGAGCTCGTAATTGCGCGAGGGCGCCTCAATGAGATTGCGCGGAAGCACTCCGACCAGGAGTTGAGCGAGGCAGTGCTTCACACATCGCGACTCATCTCGGACATGCAGCATGAGGTGACAACGAGCAGAATGGTTCCGGTCGGCCAGGCGTTCGATCGTTTCCAGCGAATGGTGCGCGACACAGCCCATGCGCTCGGCAAGCGCGTCGAGCTCGAGATTCGTGGAATGGACATCGAGGTCGACAAGTCGGTGCTCGATGAGCTGGGCGATCCTGTGCTTCACCTCCTGCGCAATTCTCTGGATCACGGCATCGAGACAACAGCGGAGCGGCGCGAAGCAGGGAAAAATCCTGTCGCGCGACTGACGCTGTCCGCGGAACGCGACGGATCATCGGTGCTCATTCACATCGCCGACGACGGACGCGGCATCGACCGCCGTGTCGTTCTGGAGCGCGCACGCGCCGCCGGTCTTGTGCCTGGTGGGCAGGGAAATCTCACAGACAACGACGTTCTTGACCTGATCGCGCGTCCGGGATTCTCGACGACCTCGCGCGTGACTCAGATGTCCGGCCGCGGCGTCGGACTGGATGTCGTGGTGACGAAAGTCAGATCGCTTGGTGGCTCAGTGGAGCTCGATACAGCGATCGGTTACGGCACGACAATGACGCTGCGCCTTCCCCTAACGCTTGCGATCATCCACGCGCTCCTCGCCCGAGCCGGCGACGAAGTCTATGCGCTGCCCATCGCCCATGTCGTCGAAAGTCTCGTTCTCACGCCGGACATGCGTGCGACGGAGGATGGACGTGAAAGCGTGATTGTCCGCGGTGAAAAGCTTCCTGCAGTCAGCCTTCGCGATCGTCTCGGATATCCACGGCGGCAGACAGGGTCGGGTCACGTGGTCGTTCTCGATCTTCCGGACAAGCGCACCGCGCTGGTCGTAGATGAGTTCATGGGTCAGCAGGAAATCGTTGTCAAGCGATTCGATGCAGTGCGCGGCATGCCGCCCTTCTTCAGCGGCGCGACGATACTCTCAAACGGAGCGCCGGCGCTGATACTCGACGCGCGCGGCGTCGCATAGGCGGATCGATGTCCGATTTCGAAATGGGCGACGTGAGCTTCTCATCGCCCCGTGCGGGCACGATGACGCCGCAGCGGATCGATGCATTGAAGGAAGTCGCGAGCATCGGCGCCGGTCATGCAGCTACAGCGCTGTCACTCATGACAGGCGCGCGGATCATGATCGAAGTACCGACGGTGAATGTTGCGCCGCTCGATGAGCTCATGCCGACGATCGCGCCACCCGGTGAGCAGCTACTTACCGTGCTGATGGACATGCGCGGATCTCTCAGCGGAGAGACCATGCTGGCGCTCCCCATGCTGACGGGACGTCGGCTCGCTGATCTGATGCTCCGACGCGAGCGTCGTCCGGGCGGCGCGCTCGATGCCCTGGAGGAATCGGCGCTCAAGGAAGCGGGGAATATTCTCGGCGGGGCGTACATGACCGCGTTGAGTGATTTCCTCGGAATGACATTGATGCCGTCGCCGCCGCGTCTTCAAGTGGGAGTAATGGAGGAAGTTCTCGGGCCGACCTTGAGACAGCCCGCGGGCGCGACGATATGCTGCGTCGAGACTGAGTTTTCCTTCGAGGAGATCGGCGAGAGATTCCGTGGATTCTTCCTGCTGCTGCCCGATTCCGATTCGTTCTCCGCGATATTCCGCGCGGTAAAGGTCGCCTGAGGCCCGCATTATGGAGACGCGGGCCGCGGAGTCTGCAGTTCTGAGATCGTTCGCGCGCAGGATCGATCAGACCGATCCGGGCGCGCAGAACAACCTCGGCGTTTTCTACTATCGGCGAGGCATGTTCGACGACGCCACCGCCGCATTCTCGCGCGCCCTCGCGCTCGACGAGCGAATGGGCGTGGCACGACGCAATCTCGAGATCGCGTTTGGCGAGACGGGAACTCTCGCTCGCAGAGTGGCCGAGCTCGAAAGCCGTCTTCGTGAATCTCCGGATGATGTAGGCGCTCTCGTCGAGAGCGGGATAGCGGAAAAGGCAGCCGGCAGGCTCGATCACGCGGAGCGGAAATTCAGGCGTGCGCTGGAGCACGATCCCGACAGCTCAGTGCTGCATTTCTTTCTCGCTGAGATCTTCTACAACCGCGGGCTCGGAGAGGAAGCGCTGGGTTTTCTTCGCCGATCGATAGACCTGAACCCCGCGAATCCGGATGCGCACTTTCTCGCCGGATTCATACTGGGCGACCTTGGAAGAATCGACGAAGCCCGCGAAGCCAATCGCCGCGCGGTAGCGCTCAATCCGCGATTATCGCGCGCCGAAGCAAACCTTTCACTCGAAATCGGCCAGGCCGGCGATCAGCGCGGGCGAACCACTCCCGGAGGCGCGTTTGTCGTTGAGGACACCGCGAAAGCGACCAGCAGTCCCCACCTGACGCTTGCTCTCGCGCTTCGCCTCAAGGGCTATCACGTAGAAGCGAAGCGCGAATGCCAAACAGCGCTCGACGCAGGCGAGGACGCAGCCGCTGCACTCGAAGCGCTCGGAAGTCTTCACCTGTTGCTCGGGGAAGCGGGTCCGGCGCTCGACGCATTCAATCGCCGGATCAAGCTCGGCTCCGCATCTCTCAAAGTCTGGAATCAACGCGGCCTTGCACTGTATCTGCTCGGTCAAACGAAGGAAGCGGCCGACAGTTTCCGGGCGTGTCTGCGCGATTCGAAGGCCTACGCGCCCGCGAATAACAATGTCGGTGTGATCCTCTGGGAAGCCGGTGCCGTCAGGGACGCGACAAACGCATTTCGTCGCGCAGTGCGCGATGATCGCCGTCTGCAGACTCCGCGTTTGAATCTCGCTCTCTCGCTTTTCCGTCAGGGTTATTTCCAGGTGTCGCTCGATGCGTACCGGCAATTGTTGCGGGATCATCCTGAAAGTGCGCCGGCATGGACGGGTGTCGCTCGAGTTCTTCTGGAGTTCGGCGAGTTCGCCGAAGCTCGTGATGCATGTGTTCGAGCGATTCAATCAAATCCGAATTACGCCGCGGCTCACGTGAATCTCAGCCTGGCATTTTCGGCTTTGGGAGACGACGCAGAGGCGGCTGAGTGTGCAAAACGGGCGACGGAGCTCGATCCTCGTGGATTGCCCGCCGGGATGATGATGGAAATGGATTCGCCCGAGTCAGCGGCATCCATTCCTGAGGGCCGCGTCGCCGCAGCGGCGGTGCCCGATTATACGCTCGCGAGTGATTATCTGTCGAAGGGCCTGCATGATCGAGCGATGGCGGAAGTCAAGCGCGCGATGGCGCGCGGTGCCGATGAAAAAGATGGAATGGTATTGCTCGCACGCTGTTTCGCGGCACGCGGAGACTACGCTGTTGCGGAGAAGGAGCTCGTTGCCGCGCTCGCGAATGTTCCGTCCGACGACAACGCAGCTGTTGAGCTTGCCTCCGTTTACCGTGCGATGGGCCGTCCTTCGGATGCACTGCGAAGAGCAGTCGCTCTCCTGAGGAGAAACGTGTACCACTTCGCGGCTCTCGTCGTCCTCGGAGAGTCACTGCTCGACATGAAGCGCACGCGCGACGCCGCACGGGCTTTTGCACGTGTGCTGAAGTTCGACCCGAATCACTCGACTGCGCGGAAATACCGGCGCATTGCTGCATTGGAGCATCCGTAGAATGGCAATCGAAGGCCCGCTCCAGGACATCGGAATTCACGACGTGTTTCAGCTGCTCGACCTTACGAGGAAGAGCGGCCGGCTGCGCGTGCATTCAGCTGCCCGCGCGAATGAAGGCTCGGTGTATTTCCGCTCCGGTGCCGTCGTGGGTGCCACGATGCGCGAGAACATGCACTCACTCGGCGCACTGTTGCGACGAGCCGGCAAGGTCACCGATGAGCAGATAGAGCGGGCAATCGAAGCGCAGAAGAACGGCGACAACCGGCGCGTCGGAGAGATCCTCGTCGCGCAGGGAGCCGTGACCAAGCGCGAAGTCGAGCGTTACATGCGCCAGCAGATGGAGACGGTCGTGTTCGAGCTTTTTTCCTGGCGTGAAGGGGGGTTCTCGTTCATCGACGAAAGGGAAGATGATTCAGTCATCGACTCGACGATCCGTGTCAGCACTGAATCACTGCTGATGGAAGGCGCACGGCGGATCGATGAATGGTCTCGCATCGCGGACAAGGTCCCGAGCGCGTTTGCAGTCCCGTCGATCGCACCGCTTGGCGATGGTGCGGAATCGCCCATCGATCTGCGTCCGAATGAATGGGAGCTGCTCTCACTCGTTGATGGAGAGCGAACGATACGCGAGATCGCTGCGCTCCTGGCGATGAGCGAATTCGATGTAGCCAAGGCGATATACGGAATGATCTCGACCGGGCTGGTGGAAGCTGACATTCCGGAGACTGTGCACTAATGGATGCGAGAGCTGAACGCGCATTCGTCGATGTGATCGGAGACGGTGATCAGACCGCTCTTCTGCTCGACTCTCGCGGCGGCGTCATCGCGGGCGTGTACCTCGATGCGGATGGGCGCGACGTAAGCCGCGAGATCGGCAGCGCCCTCGCTGAAGTCGGAAGCGAAGCGCGTCGAGCCATGCGCCACCTTCCCCTCGGCAACTGGTCAGCAATCGTGTTCGAGTGCGATGATGCGAATCTCGCTATCGCTCCGGCGAGTGGTGACGAGATAGTCCTCGTCGCAGCCGCACCGGACGTGCCTGTCGGATTTGTCCGAAGACTTCTCGACCGAGCAGTGCGACGGGCACTGTCGTGGCGACGGGAGGTCGCATGACACAGCCCTATGTCACTCTGGTTTCGCGGCTCGAGCGGAGCGCGGGCGTTCTGGGAGTGTTACTGGTGGAAGTCGAAGACGGGCTGGTCATAGCCGGCGCAGCCGGATCGGAATCGACAACCGAAAGCGCAGCAGCTCTCGGATCGTCGCTGTTTCGTCGGACTCGCAAAGCAGCAGGCGATGCGGGACTCGGTGGCGCCCGGTTCGTTCGTCTCGAGGCGGACGGCGGACATCTCTGCGCCGTCGGACGCGGCGAAATGGTTCTTGTCGCGCTGACCGACCGCGATGCGAACCTCGGCAAATTGCGTCTCGAGATGATGCGCGCCGCGGAGCAGCTGTGATCGCGGGAGCGGTGAGCGCTCCTTGGCTCGACGTTCCGCTTCGGCGGTTCGTCGAAGATGCGCGCGTGCAGCGCGCAGTCGCATTGCGTGCGGACGGAAAAGTTCTGGGGCAGTTCGGGTTTGCGAGCGCAGCAGACGTGATGACCGCATGCGCGTTAGCGGCGGCGATCAATGCGTCGGGGAAGGAGCTCGGCAAACAGCTTGGCGGTCGTCCGTTCCTTGGCCTTCATCAGGGCGGGAAATCGCAGGGAGTGTTCATGGGATCGTGCACTGCGGAAGGGAAGGACTTCCTCCTTCTTGCAGCGTTCGATCGCGAAAGCACTCTAGGGCTCGTTCGACTCTACTTCGCCGAATTCCGCGATGCGCTCCGCGGCGTTAGTCAGCGGGCACCCGAAATGGAAGGGGAGCGCGATCTGGAGTCAGACCTGAACTCGAGCCTCGACGCTCTGTTTGGTCCTCTGTCGTGACCACCGCATTTTGCGAGGGGCCGTGAGGGAAGTGAGTGCTATCTTATGGCGGCGTTCGAGCTCGATGCGACCGCATTTGCGGCGCAAGCTTGAGGCACGAGGGTGATGGCGGCGATTCGCGGTGAACGGCCCCGAAAGGGCGAATGGAATGACGGCGAGTTCGAGGATTTCCTCGCCGAGATAGTGCCGACACTCGAGGCGAGCGTCGGCCGTCTCGGTGTTGCGGGGCACCTGAGCGCTCGCACTGAGGCGATCGATCAGGCGAAGACGATTCTCGTCTGGCTCAACGTGTCGGATCGGATCATCGAGGAGCTCCGCTGATGGCCATTCGCGGAAATCTCAGCGAAGCCAGCCTGCCCGACGTCCTTCAGCTGCTCGCGATGGGCAGCAAGTCGGGGTCGCTCAGCCTCGCATCCGATAAAGGCTACGGATCGATCTACTTTGATAATGGGCGGATTTCGTTCGCCGGCGTCGGAGGGCGCGCTCTGGCAACGGCTGATGCTGTGTACACGATGTTCGCCTGGACCATGGGAACGTTCAGCTTCGAGCCCGGCGTTACACCGCCAAAGGACGCGGAGCTGGTAGCGGTGGATCCTCAGGAGCTCCTTCTCGAAGGAGCGCGACGCGTCGACGAGTGGTCCCTGATCGAGAAGAAGATTCCGAGCTTCGACCTCGTGTACACGCTCGATCGCCAGCAGATGCTGCGCAACAGCATTGCCTTCAGTCTCGAGCAGCAGATGCTACTGCCATTGATCGACGGTTACCGCGATGTGAAAGAGCTGATGCGGGAATCGGGGCTAGGAGAATTCGGTGTCGGCAAAGCACTCTATGGGCTCTTGAGCGGCGGCTTCCTGATTCCAGTAGGGAAGCGGGAGCCTGATGCTCAAGTTGCCGAAGGCGTTATCGCCGAGCATCGCAATCTTGGCATCGCATTCTACAAGGCGCGCATGTACACCGACGCTGCGCGCGAATTTCGCCGAATCATCGAGCTCCGGTCGACAGATGCGACCGCGTCATTCTTTCTCGGCCTGATCGCAATTCGCGAGAGCCGGTGGAGCGATGCAGCACTTGCGTTTCAGACCGCCGCCGCGACGTCTCCGAAATCGAGCGCAGTGTTTGTCAATCTCGCCTACGCTTACGAGCGGATGGGCCAGTACGAAAAAGCGAGGATGGCACTGGAGCAGGTCGTGAACCGATCGCCGGCGCCGGAGCCGCTTGCACATCTCGGCCTCGGAGCGCTCGCGCTTCAGCGACGTGACCTCGAAGCGGCATCGGCTGCGCTGGAGCGAGCTCGTCAAGCCTGGGGCGGCGCTACTCCTCCCGCCGCGTGGTTTCATTACGCCGGACTCGAAGCCGCAATGCGAGGCGATGTGCATGGCGCTGCTCAGCGGCTGAACGAAGGCGTCCATCACTATCCGGCAGAACCCGTGCTTCTCAACAATCTCGCCGTCGCGCAGGAGATGTGCGGCCATTTCGACGAGGCGCGACTCGCGGCGGAGCGCGCAGTCAGCACCGATTTCGCGATGCCTCAGCTCTATCGAAACCTCGGTGACGCATTGCGTCGTGCGGGTCGGCCCGAAGAAGCGCAGGCGGCATATCAGCGCGCCGAAGCGGTTCACGCAGGCGCCGTCGCGGGCTGAGACCCAAGCTTCACCACTCGTTGCTGCGAGTGGTTTTGCTCGTCCTCAGGTAGTCACCACTCCACTTCAGAAGTCAGTCCCGTGCCACACGACCCCAAACGCGTACTAGTCGTCGATGACAGTGCCTTCATGAGGCGATTGATCAGCGAGATAGTTGAAAGCCGCCCCGGTTTCACGGTCGTCGGCAGCGCCTCGAACGGAGTGGAGGCTATCGCACAGGTAAGAGATCTGAATCCCGACATCGTTACACTGGACATAGCGATGCCCAGGATGGACGGGTTCGAAGCTTTGTCGTTTCTGATGCGGCGACTGCCGCGGCCAATCATCGTGCTGTCCGCAGCAGGATCGACTGAAGGAAACAGTGCCGCTATCCGCGCACTCGAGCTTGGGGCAGTTGAATTCGTTCGCAAGCCGTCGGGCCCGGTGAGCGTCGATCTTTCGCTGGTGCGTGAACAGCTCGGCCGCGCCCTCGACGCAGCGGCAATCGCCGACATGTCCGCAGCCACTCAATCGCCGGGGGTCGCGCCATTTATCGCGTCGCGCCGGGTGACAATGCGGCGCACCGACATCCCAGCATCGCAAATCATCGTTGTCGGTGCTTCGACGGGCGGTCCGCGGGCACTGTCGGAGCTCCTTGCCGGCCTTCCTCACGATCTTCCCGCAGCGGTGCTCATCGTCCAGCACATGCCGCCGGAATTCATTCCCGTACTCGCCGAGCGACTCGGTGAGATCTCTGCATTGCCTGTGGTGGTGGGAAAGGATGGAATGAGTATTCTCGAGCGACACGTGTATCTCGCGCCTGGCGACGGTCACATGAGAGTCCGCGAAAAAGGGCGTGGGGCGAGACTTTCAATCGAGCCCGGAGATCTGATCTGTGGCGCCTGTCCTGCTGCCGATGCGCTGTTCATGAGTGCCGCATCGACTTTCCGCGAAGGCGTGATCGGTGTTGTGCTGACTGGGATGGGCAAGGACGGCGCTCAGGGTCTCGCGGCAATTCGCGCGATGGGTGGCGGCGCAATCGTGCAGGATCCAGCGAGCTCGATCATTTATGGAATGCCGCGGGCTGCTCTTGACCTGGCCGGCGCGGATCGGATTGCGTCACCGCAGGTGATCCCGGCATTGTTGCGAGAGCTGCTCCACAAGACGAGCCGAGTAGCATGACGCCCGCCCGATCGGCCGCTATCCGGCGGCCACTGCGAGAAGATCACCTCGGCGCCTCGACGTATCTGGAGAAAGGCTGGCACCTGATCGCGGCCGGCGAATACGCCGACGCGGAGGGTGCCGTGGCGCGCGCTCTCGAGCTCGCACCCAGCGACCCTACGGCGAGATCGCTTTTTGGCTGGGCGAAAATGCTGCAGGGTCAGTATCCCGAGGCAATGCGGGTATTGACCGAGCTTCTCCGCGAGGATCCTCGGCACGCGATGGCGCGCGCAAACCTTGGGTACGTATGTCTCAGACTCGGGCACATGGGTAGCGCTCATCAGCATCTCACAAATGCGTCGCAGCAGCTGCGGGATCCAAAAGCCGCGTTGTACGCGAGCTTCTATCTGGGCCTCTACTTCATTGAGGAAGCCCTCTGGTCCGAGGCCGAGCGTG